>NZ_CP021355.1:600000-900000 GCF_003130705.1 Rhodococcus oxybenzonivorans
GAACAGCCCGACCTCGGCGGTGCCGGACAGTCCGCGATGGAAGGTGCGGATGCCCCGGCGATGTAGCGGTACCTGGGCACCGACGATGAGGCCGGTGACGTACACCGCCAGGAAGCCGGAGGCACCGGCTGCGGCGGCCGCGCCGTAGGACAGACCCGCGATACCGAGTGCCAGCACCGGGTAGGCGCCCTCGGGTCCCAGATTCACGCGCATCAGCGTCCAGCTGCCCGCGATACCGATGAGCCCGCCGATCGCAAGCCCGCCGCCGAGTTGCAGCACCGCGAAACCTGCCCAGTCGGCAACCCCCGGAGCACCGCGCCAGGTCTCGATCAGTCCGATCGTCAGCATGATCGCGAGGGGATCGTTGGCTCCGGATTCGACTTCCAGCAGTGAGGCGAGCCGGCGAGGTAGCGGCGCGCGGCGTAGCACCGCGAACACCGCGGCGGCGTCGGTGGAAGCGACAACAGCGCCGATCAGAAACGCGGTCAGCACGTCGATGTCGAGCAAGAAATAGGTGCCCGCACCGACAACTCCCGCGGTGAGCAGCACGCCGACCGTCGCCAGGAGCGATCCCGGCACAGCGCCTGCCCACAGATCCTTGGGTTTGGTGGTCAACCCGCCCTCATACAGGATCAGCAGAAGCGCTATCGTGCCACCGATCTGGGCGACACGCGGATCGCCCAGGCTGACCAGACGGAGCCCGTCGTCCCCGATGACCATGCCCAGCACGAGGAACAGCAGCAACCCCGGCAGCCGTAACCGGCTGGCGAACCCTCCTGCGAGCACACCACCGACCAGCAACGCTGCGACGACCAATATCCACCAGTCGGCCGGGAGTTGGATGCTCATGATCTCCAGGGTTTCCGATCCGGACAAATCGGGAATAGCCTACCGATCGGCCCAGATTTACTCGAGTCGAGACTATGTGGTGGTGAAGTGATGAATCGCGACGGGCCGGTCCCGTGTGTGGTGGTGCCGCTGGACGGATCGGCGCAGGCCCGCCGGGCGCTGGATCCGGCGATGCGCGTCGCTCAGGTCTTGGGCTGTTCGATCGAGCTGGTCACAGTCTATGACCCGGTGCGTGGGCGGTGGGCGCGCGATCTGGACGACATCGCCGACCGGATGCCTTTTGAACAGGTCGAGGTTGCCGTCGTCGGATCGGGCTGGCCCGGTGAGGTCCTTGCCGATGTGGCCGGCGACCATCCGGGAACCCTGATCTGCATGGCCACCCAGGACCACGACCAACTCCAGCGGCTGGCCCTGGGCAGCGTGTCCACCCATCTGATGCGCGCGACCGACGGCCCGATTTTGTTCGTCGGCCCCGGCTACACGCCCCAGCAGGACCTGCCGAGATATCGCGACCTGGTGGTGTGCATCGACAATTCCTCGCGCGCGGACACCGCCGTGAGGCTGGCGGCTGTGTGGGCGGCGCGACTCGGACTCGGCATCACACTCGTCCACGTCGCCGCAGACCTCGCCGGCCAACTGGAAATGGAATCCGAACTCGCCGCCTACGTCGACCGGCTCACCGACGGTGGCGCGGCAGCCACCGCGACGGTGCTGATATCCGACAGCCCGGCTCACGCCGTCGCCGAACTCCTCGGATCCCGCCCGGACGCCCTCGCGCTGACCGTGTCACAAGGCCGCGGCAGCTTGACCCGGCTATTACTCGGCAGTGTCACCTCCGAACTGCTCGCCCGCAGCCCCGCCCCCGTACTCGTCGCATAGGCACCCAACGGTGGTGAAGGTGCGCCCGGCTGGGGCGCCGCTAAACGTCGGAGTGCCCCGCACCGGCCGTGTCCGCGCCGGCGTTGGTTGCTCATGGCGAATTCCCTATTGCCGACGCGGGAGTGGCGGTCGCGGCGTGGGAGCGGTGCCGGACGAATTCGCCACATCGGCTACAACGTGTCTTTTGCCGATGGCGGTGCTCGGGTACGTCGTCTCCCGGGTGGTCAAGCCGCCCGCGGCGATGGCGAGCACGGCCGCGATCATGGGGAAGCCGTGTAAGTCCGTCACGCCGGACCACGCTTGCCGCTGAGCTGATCGAGGCGGCGTTCCACGTCGGCCAACCGGTCTTGGATAGACGTGCTGTGCAGCAGTTCGGCCGCCTGATCGGCCTCGTCGGGCTCGAGGGTAATGGTCTGCAATGGGGTGTCGTGGGTATCGGGGTGATAGATCACGATCTGCCGAGCCCCGTCCGGGCGCACGATCAGACAGAACCGCGACCCGTCGCGGGTGCGGCAGTGGTGCAGCACGCCTTCACCAGGGACCGTCGACAGGTCGATGTGCATATCGGCGTCTCCTTCCCGAACGACCAGCGCTCGCGCTGCTCTCAGTCTCGGCCCAGTGGTGGCACTCGAGCTATGGGTGGGAACACCCATTTGTCGAGGCCGAATGGGCACGCACGATCACCGAATGGGTGCCGCGCCCCATGGGCACCACCGTGAGCGGCGATCAGACTGACCTCATGAGCAGTCGTGCCGGTACTGCGATAGACCGGTTGTGGGCACGCACACCCATTCCCCGCGGGTGCGCTGTTCCGCCGTGTCGTCGTCATCAACGGGCTGGTGTTCACCCTCGGCACTCTGGTGCTGGCGCTGTCACCGGGCCTCGGTGTCCTCCCGGGTGCGGCTGACCGAGATCCCGGTCCTCGTGATCGACTCCGTAAGGTGACGTACCTCCCTGTTCGTCTCGGTCCATCACGAGTAGTCCGGTGTGCGGGTCACGGGTACAGGTCGGCCGATCGATCCGATCCGGCGGGGCCCGTTCTCGCTGTTCGTGCTCATCGGAAATCCGCTGATCGTCGTGCTGATCATGGCCGCGATGCGCTACCCGGTGCGGGTCGGATTCCTGGCCGGTCTGACCATCGCCCAGATCTCCGAGTTCTCCCTCATCCTTGCCGCGTTGGGGCTCAGTCTCGGCCACATCAGTAACGCCACCGTCAGCCTGATCACCGTCGTCGGGCTCGCCACCATCGGCGGCTCGAGCTACCTGATCCTGTACTCGCACCAGCTCTACCACCGGCTCGAACGGTGGCTTCGGGTGTTCGAGTGGACCGGGACCCGCACAGCCGACGTCGCCGACGACGATTCCGAGGTGTACGTCATCCTTTTACGGGCTCGGCCGGTTCGGCCGGCACGTCGCCGACCACCTCAGCAGGGCCGGGCACCGGGTGTTGGCGGTCGACTTCGACCCGCACCAGGTCGGAGGGAACGATCGTGACGGCGTGACCGGCGGTCTACGGCAGCGCCGAGGACGTGCACTTCCTGGAAACGCTGCCCCTGGCGCAGGCCCGGTTCGTGATCAGCACCATCCCGTTGCTCGAGACCAACCGGGCGCTCCTGCGCGCCCTACGCCGCCACGAATACCGCGTCACATCCGCTCACCGCTCACCGCGCTCACCGCCCACGACGCCGAGCAACTGTGCGCGCCGCCGGTGCCGAGGTGATTCTCGAACCCTTCTCCCTCACCGCCGAGGCCACGACCGAGGTGCGCGACCACCTCATCGAGGACGACGCCCGCGGCGGCGACCGCAACGGACACCCCTGACGGTGCGCACCGGGGTGGTACCGCGTCGTCCGGTCGGGCCCGGGGACCCGTCCGGCCGCGTGTCCCGGCCGTTGTCGGTGAACACATCGGGAACGCCGTCGGCGTCCGCGTCGACCGTCTCTTCCTCGGCTATCAGCCGGTAGGCGCGGTTGCGGATCCTCAGGATGACGGCGGCGACGAAGGCGGCGATCAGCGAACCTGACAGGACACCGATCTTGACGTGATCGTCGCGCGGGCTGGCCTCGCCGAAGGCGAGTTCCCCGATTAGCAGGGACACGGTGAACCCGATGCCGGCGAGGACCGCGACCCCGAGGACGTCGATCCAGCGCAGCCCGGAATCGAGGGTGGCCCGGGTGAATCGGGACAACAGGTAGGTGGTGCCGAAGATGCCGCAGGTTTTCCCGAGCACGAGGCCGAAGATGATGCCCAGCGTGATCGGATCGGACAACGCGTCGGACAACCCGGTCAGCCCGCCAACGGTCACGCCGGCGGCGAAAAACGCGAACACCGGAACCGCGAACCCCGCAGAGAGGGGGCGGATTCGGCGTTCGAAGTGCTCGGCCAGCCCGGGCCCGGCGTCCGGACCCCCGGCGGCCCGGCTGCGGATCACCGGCACCGTGAATCCCAACAGCACTCCGGCGACGGTGGCGTGCACCCCGGAGGCATGAACCAACGCCCACGTCGCCGCCGCCAGGGGAAGCAGCAGCCACCACGACCGGACCCGCCGCTGCACGGCAAAGGCGAACGCCGCCAACGGAATCAGCGCCGCCAACAGCGGCAACACCGAAAGTTTGTCAGTGTAGAAGACGGCGATGATGGTGATCGCGAGCAGGTCGTCGACGACCGCGAGCGTCAGCAGGAAGGTGCGCAGCGTCGACGGCAGGTGGGTGCTGATTACCGCCAGCACCGCCAGAGCGAACGCGATGTCGGTGGCCGTGGGAATCGCCCACCCCTGCAGCGCGTCGCCGCCGGTGCGGGCATTGACCGCCACGAACACCGCCGCTGGCAGCGCCATGCCGCCGACCGCCGCCGCGATCGGCAGCGCCGCCCGCCGCGGGTCACGCAGATCCCCGGCGACGAACTCACGTTTGAGTTCGAGACCGACGACGAAGAAGAAGATCGCCAGCAAACCGTCCGCCGCCCACATCCCCACCGACAGATTCAAGTGCAGCGCCTCGGGCCCGACCGTGTACTCGCGCAGGGCGTCGTAGCCGCTGGACCACGGGGAATTGGCCCACACCATCGCGACGACGGCGGCCATGAGTAGCAGCGCGCCGCCGACGGTCTCCCGGCGGAGGAGCTCGGCGATGCGAGAGGTCTCGGCCCACGATCCCCGCGGGAACAGGGCCGCCTTGGCAGTGGGTCGGTTGTTCACACTGCATCCTCCCGTGTGTGTGGAGTCGCGGAGATCAACTCGGCGACGGCGTTCGAGGCCTCACGCAACGTCAGGTGCCCCACCCAGGCAATGGTGCACACCTGGACTCCGAGCAGCGATCGCACCCGTGGCTGCAGGCACTCGGGGCTGACCAGCTTGCCGTGCTCGCCGGTCGCGACGACGATCGGGACCCGCCCGGACCAGCGGCGCACCGTCCGGGCGGACAGACGGCGCGGCAACCGATCGGGGAAGCAGGGTTCGCCGATCATGCTGTACCAGCAAACCGGGCTCAAATCCGGAGAGAACCGGGACCCGATCAGATACGCCCGCAGTTGGTCGCTGTTGTCGAGTGAGGGATTGAGGCGCGACATGACCGTCGCCCTGCGATCGAGCCCGGGAGTACGTCCGGGCCTCGCCCGGTGACGGGGTAGTGGCAAGATCGCTGCCTCGGGAATTTGGTCGGCGGCGTGGGTGAATTCCAGCCGTGGTCCCAAATCCAGGAAGAAGAACAGCAATAGGAAGTCACGCAGGCTGACCAGCCGTGCCCCGAGCGTGTCCCGGTACGGGGTGCTCGCCAGGGATACCCCGGCCAGGAAGGCGCCCACTTCGGAGCTGAAACCGAGTGTGTCGCTCACCGCGGCGATCGAGACAGCGTAGGACACCCCGAACAGCACGAGCAGTTCCTGGGATCGGGCGATGTGGTGCAGCAGCCAGGGCAGCACGTAGCGCATCAGCACGGCGACGGCGGTGAGCAGGCCGAGGCCCTTGGCGATGACCAGCGTGATGTTCAGTGCCAGGCTGTCCCCGCTCTGCCGTCCGAAGACGTTGAGAGCGATCATCACCAGCACCACGACGATGTCCTGGACGATCAGGAAACCGACCGCGATCCGCCCGTGGAGCTGTTCTAGTTCACGTTTGTCCGACAGCAGCTTCACGATGATGATCGTCGAGGAGAAGGTAAGAGCGACCGCGACATACAGTGCGGTCACCGAGTCCATTCCCAAAGCGATCGCGATCAGGTACCCGACCACGGAGGTGAACAGGACCTGCCCGAGACCGGTGGCCAGGGCGACCGGCCCGGTGCTGCGGATCAGGTGCAGGTCGAGCTTCAAACCGACCAGAAACAGCAAGATGGCGATGCCGAGGCGTGCCAGAAGCTCGATCGTGCTGTCGGCGACCACCCAGCCGGTTCCGGCCGGTCCGACCAGGATGCCGACTCCGATGAATGCGACGATCATCGGCTGCCGCAGCCGGGTGGCCAGCAATCCTGCGCACGCGGCGATGGCCAGGATGACCGCGATCAGTGCGAAGTCGTGCAAGTCCGCCATGCGGGACTCCTTCGCGTTGCGGCAGTGTGCATCGTCGCTCCCCGGCTCGCCACTGCTGGGAACTCAATTCAGGCTTCCTCCGGCGGCGAGGTAGCCATCGATGGCGCGCTGGAGGCGGTCGAGGGCGGTGCCGTAGGCGGTGAAGTCCCCGGTGTGCTGCGCTTCGCGCAGGCTGGCCAGGGCCTCGTTGAGTTCGAGGACCGCGGCGGTCAAGTCCGCCGGCCCGGCCGGCGGCGCGGGAATCGGCGCGGCTCCTTCTACCGGCGGCGCGGGAGTGGCCTGCGGGTCGGGTGGCGGCGCGGTGGCCGCATCGCCACCCGGGGCGGTCGCGGCCCGACCGGTTCCTGCTCCGAACACCTGATCGAGCGCCTCGGCGAGGGTGGGGGCGTAGCCGACCCGGAGGCCGCCGGTGCCGGGTTCGCGGTAGCTGACCAGGACGCGGGCCAGTTGCGGGAACGTCGACCCGTCCGCGGTGGTGGACAGCCGCTCGGTGTAGAGGGGTTCGACGTAGAGCACGCCGCCGTCGGCGATCGGCAGGGTCAGCAGGTTCCCGTAGTGGATCCGGTTCGAACGCTCGAGCAGGGTGCGCTCGGACGCCACCCGGGTGTCGGAGATCATCGAGTTCTGGATCTGCTGCGGACCCTGGGTCAGGGTGTCCGTCGGCAGCTGCAACACCTCGATGGTGCCGTAGCCGTCGGGGTCCGAGCGCACCGAGAGGTAGGCGGAGAGGAATTCACGGTTGAACCCGACCATGGCGGAGGCGAGCCGGAACGAGGGCGCCGCGGTCTGCGGGTCGCCGACCAGGACGTAGTACGGGGGCTGCTGCCCGGCGGCGTCCGAGGTCGGATCGGAGGGAACGGACCAGAACGCATTATTGGTGAAGAATTCCCGCGGGTCGTTGACGTGGTATTTCGCGAGGCGTTCGCGTTGCATCCGGAACAGGTCCTCGGGGTAGCGGAAGTGGGCGCGCAGGTCCTCGGAGATGGTCTCGTCGGGCCTGACGGTGCCGGGGAACACGCTCATCCACGCGGTCAGGACCGGATCGTCCCGGTCGACCTGATAGAGGGTGACGGTGCCGTCGTAGGCGTCGACGGTGGCCTTGACGGAGTTGCGCACGTACGAGATTTCCTCGCGGGGCAGGGTTCTGCCGGTGTCGGTGACGACTGGTTCGGTCAGGGCCCCGGCCTGCGAGTAGGGGTAGTGCTCGAGGGTGGTGTACGCGTCGACGATCCAGGTGATCCGGCCGTCGACGACGGCCGGGTAGGGGTTGGTGTCGGTGGTCAGCCAGGGGGCGACGTGTTCGACCCGGGTGGCCGGGTCGCGGTTGAAGAGGATCTTCGACTCGGCCCCGATCGCACCGGAGAACAGGATGTTGCGTTCGCCGTACTGGGCGGCGAACGCCAACCGGTTGATCCAGTTCCCGACGGGCACCCCGCCGGCCCCGGTGTAGGTGTACTGGGAGGTGTCGGTGTCGTACTCGCGCGGCGCGGCCCCCGGTTGTGCGCCGACGATGGCGTAGTCCGGGACGTCGGACTGCGCGATGACCTCGCCGTAGTAGATGCGGGGTTGCTGCACCGGGATCAGTTGCCCGCCGGCTGCCTGGGAGGCGAGATCGCTGACGGTGTAGATCGGGTAGCCGCTGTCGCTGCTCGCGCTCTGACCGGCAGCGTCCCGCACGGCGGCATTGACCCGGTTCGCCGGGGCTGCGACGAATCCGTTGCCGTGGGTGTAGACGGTGTGCTGGTTGATCCACTGGGTCTGGTTGCCGCTGAGACTGTTCGGAGAAAGCTCGCGGGCGGCGACGATGTAGTCGGCGAGTTCACCGTCGATGGTGTAACGGTCGATGTCCAGGGTCGGGGTGAAGCCGTAGAAATTCTTCAGCTGCTGCTGCTGGGTGAACGTGCGGGAGAGCACGTTCGGGTCGAGCAGCCGGGCGTTGGCGATGGTGGTGACATCGGCTGGCACGTCCCGCGGCGGCCGGGTACCGACCCCCGGATAGTCCTGATACCGCACCCGGTCCGGGCCGATCCCGTAGGCCTGCCGGGTCGCATCGATGTTGCGTTCGATATAGGGGCTCTCCCGGTCGGCGGCGTTCGGGCGCACCGAGAACTGTTCGATCAGCGCCGGGAAGATCCCGCCGACCAGGATCGAGGACAGCACCAACAGGGCGGCGGCCATCGCCGGGATCCGCAGATCCCGCACCACGATGGCGGCGAAGAACGCGACCGCGCACACGATCGCGATCGAGAACATGATCAACCGGGCCGGCAGCACCGCGTTGATGTCGGTGTAGCCGGCGCCGGTGAAGGTGGGCTCCTTCCGGCTGCCCCACAACAACGCATACCGATCCAGCCAGTACGCGACCGCCTTGAGCGCGATGAACGTCCCGGCCAGCACCGCGAGTTGAATGCGCGCCGCCCCGGTGACCTCGATCGTGCTGCCCTTCTTCGGAGACAGCCGGATCCCGCCGAACAGGTAGTGCGCACCCAGGCTGAGCAGGAACGCGAGGAACACCGCGACGAACAGCCAGGTCAGCACCAGCCGGTAGAGCGGCAGGTCGAAGACGTAGAAGCCGATGTCGTGCCCGAATTCCGCATCCACGGTTCCGAAGTCGCCGCCGCGCAGGAACAGCTGCACGGTGGCCCAGTTCGCCTGCGCGCTCAGCCCGAACGGGATAGCCAGCAGCAGCGGGATGCCGATGCCGAACAGCCGGGGCCGACTCATCACCACGGTCCGGTACTGCTCGATCGGGTCCGTCGCCGTCGCCGCGGCCGCGAACAGCGGCCGTGACCGGTAGGCCCACATCACGGCGCCGAACAGGAGCGCACCGACGACCAGGGTCACCGCGGTGAACAAGGTCAGCCGGGTGACCAGGACGGTGCCCCACACGGTTCGGTAGCCGACCTCACCGAACCACAACCACTCGGTGTACACCGCGATCAGCCGCGGACCGATCACCAACAACGCCATCAGGCCCAGCAGCACCCAGATCGAGATGATCGCCCGCCGGGACAGCGGCCGCACACTCTCGGACGGTTGCATGCTCACCTCCCACGGACCGCACAATGCCGCAGCGGCCCGATCGGCACATTCAGCGCCCAACAACGACGGTGCTGTCCGTTTCGTCTCATTTTAGAGGTGCTGGCACCCGCACAAGCAGCGCCATCAGGCCCGCCGCACCGAGTACGCCGGCCACCCGGGGAATTGTCGTCGTCGCGATGAGAACGTGGCAGCAAGCATCGAGACAGCGGTCAGGGCCGGTTCCGCGTTCATCCTCGTTCATCCGGTTCACCTGGCCCTGTCCCGGTCACCTCGGCCGCACCGCGATGCGGCGGCGGGCGGATCGGGCGCCCACCGGCCCGTTCAGGCCTGGGGATGCCCGCCGGATCGCCCACGTGCTCATCGGTCTGGTTCCGTTCCTCTGACGGATTGATCGACACTCAACACCCCAAGCTCATGATCGGTCACGGCGCGAGCGCGCACCATCCGGGCCAACACCCATTTCCGGTGGCGGTGAACCCGTACTCCGGCCGCGAACATGGGCACTGCCACGGATTGACGACCCCGCGGCGGGGCGGCAGGCTGGAATATAGTGCAGCCCACGGCGACTTCGATGCCCGCGAAGCCATACCGCGTTCGTCACCGCCCACACCCGCGATAGTGGAGGACATCCGTGTGACGAGGAGGCCGGCGAATCGTGTCGTTGTTCTGGCGGATCTTCCTACTCAACGCAGCGGTCCTCGCCACGGCCACCGTGCTGTTGCTGATCGGGCCCGCCACCGTATCCACCCCGGTCCTGCTCGCCGAGGCACTGATCCTGACCGCCGGGCTCGCCATCACCCTCGTCGCCAACGCCGCCGTGCTCCGGATCGGTCTCGCCCCGCTCCGCCGCCTCACCCGCGCCATGACCACCATCGACCTGCTGCGCCCGGACCCACGACCGCCAGTGACCGGGCCCGCCGGTATCGCGGACCTGATCACGGCCTTCAACGCGATGCTCGACCGCCTCGAAGCCGAGCGCGCCACCAGCAACGCCCGCGCGCTGTCCGCCCAGGAATCCGAACGCCACCGCATCGCGCAGGAACTCCACGACGAGGTCGGTCAGACCCTCACCGCCGTTCTGCTCGAACTCAAACGGGTCGCCGACCACGCACCCGAGTCCACCCGCACCGATCTGCGGGAGGTCCAGGAGATCACCCGTGCGAGCCTGGACGAGATCCGCCGGATCGCCCGCCGCCTCCGCCCCGGCGTCCTCGACGAACTCGGTCTGGTCAGCGCCCTGAAAGCCCTGGCCGACGAAACCGCCGGACACACCGGAATCACCGTGCACCGCTCGTTCGACACCGACCTGCCCAGCCTGGGCACGGAAAAGGAACTTGTGGTGTACCGCGTCGCCCAGGAAAGTCTGACCAACATCGCCCGCCACGCCCAGGCGCACAGCCTCCACATCGCTCTGCGCCGCAACACCACCGACGAAATACAGCTGCGCATCCGCGACGACGGCGGCGGGCTCGGCGATGCGCCGGAAGGAGCCGGGATCCGGGGGATGCGCGAACGCGCACTGCTGATCGGCGCGCACCTCACCCTGGGACCGGGTCCTGGCGGCGGCACCGAGGTGCGTCTCGACGTACCCACCCCGACGAGAGAGCAGTGACCATGCCAGCGACGACCCCCACCCGCATCCTGCTCGCCGACGATCATGCCCTCGTCCGCCGCGGGGTCCGCCTCATCCTCGACAACGAACCAGACCTCACCGTCGTCGCCGAGGCCGGCGACGGGGCCGAGGCCATCGAGAAGGCCCGCATCCACCGACCCGACCTGGTCATCCTCGACATCGCGATGCCGCGGCTGACCGGTCTGCAGGCCGCGCGGGAACTGTCGCGACTGACGCCGGGCCTGCACATCCTCGTCCTGACCATGTACGACAACGAGCAGTACTTCTTCGAGGCCCTCAAGGCCGGAGCCTGCGGATACGTCCTCAAATCCGTCGCGGACCGCGACCTCGTCGAAGCCTGCCGCGCCGCGATGCGCGACGAACCGTTCCTCTATCCGGGCGCAGTGACCGCACTCATCCGCAACTACCTCGCGCGCGCCGAACAAGGTGAGAGCATCCCCGACAAGGCCATCACCGACCGGGAAGAGGAAATCCTCAAACTCGTCGCCGAAGGGCACTCCTCCAAGGAGATCGCCGACCTTCTCATCATCAGCACGAAAACCGTTGAGCGACATAGGTCCAACCTGCTGCAGAAACTCGGACTACGTGATCGTCTGGAACTTACCCGCTACGCGATCCGCGCCGGGCTGATCGAACCCTAGCGACGACTGGCGTCCCACAACCTGGAAATGAGACGCTTCCCGGGCCCGCGTCCGGATACCGTAAACACCCAGCTCGCAGCGTCTCAAAAGTTATTCCACAATAACGTGTCACAACAGCCGTACAAGTCTGACTTTCGGTACGCTCCAGAAATGGAGTTGGGATACGCGCGGGTGTCGACGAGCAAGCAGGACCTCGCGCGGCAGATCGACGCCCTCACCAAGGCGGGGATCGACCAAGCGAAGATCTACGTGGACAAGAAGTCCGGGGCCACCACCGAGCGGCCCGGGCTGCAGGCGCTGCTCGGGTACGCCCGCGGCGGCGATGTGATCGTGGTGCACACCCTCGACCGGCTCGGCCGTACCGTCCGCGACACCCTCAACCTGATCCACGACCTGCACCAGCGGGGCATCGGGTTCCGCAATCTGGCCGACCCGATCCGGATCGACTCCACCGATCCGGACGACCCGATGGGGCAGCTGGCAGTGGTACTGCTGGCGTTGTTCGGGCAGATGGAACGCACCTACGCGGTCGAACGGGCCGCCCACGCCCGCACGGTGGCCACCGAGAAAGGTCGCCGCACCGGCCGGCCCAGCGTCGTCACCGACGCCCAACTCGCCTACGCCACCCAGCTACGGGACGGCGGGGCCACCATCGCCGAGATCACCGCCAAGACCGGGCTCACCCGCTCCACCCTCTACCGGCACCTCCCGTCCCGGCCATTGGAGACACTCACCGCCGACACCGCCCCGGCCGAGGAAAAGCCGTCACCGTCCACGACTCCGGCGGCGACACCGCCGGCGGCCAGATCGTCGGCCTGTCCAACCTGCGGATACGAGCCCGCTGCCCGCCGCGACCTCGTCCCGCACCGCGCCGACCTCGCCACCATCTGGCTGCACCTCGACGAGTGCGGCGAGGTGCACGAGACGCGGCACTGTGCCCGCTGCCAACCGCACAGCCACGTCCTGGTGATCAGCTGCTCGCGGTGCGGCGACGGCCCGCTGGTCACCAGCACCAGGCCCGGAACCGGCGAACTCCCGCTCCCGGTCAGGGACTGGTTCGAACGACACGGATGGATGATGACACCCGATCCGTTGTGCCCCAACCACATCTGAACGTCAACAACTCGGCGCCCGGGTATCGCAGGGAAGTCGTCACCCACCGGTCGACCTGTCACTACTGCCAGGCCTGACAGAAACGCTCTGTGACGGTGTGGAGCACTAAACTATCCGCGCAGTCCAGGTCTGGAAGTCCGTTTCCTGGCCGAGCCGCGGCCGCGACGACGTTGGAGGGTTCCGATCAACACCGATCCCGGTACGGACACGTCCAGGCACGCCACATGTTCGAGGCCAGAGAATGGGTGAGTCGTGGGACGAAGTCAGCCTCAAGGATGCTCGGAAGTCGTTGGACAACGAGGTCTACGCCGTGGTTGAGGACCTCGTGAAGAACAAGGGCTGGCGACTGCGGGAACAGGGGCACAAGTACGCGATCTACTGCCCCTGCACGGACGGTCGGGCGAACTTCATCACGCTCCCCGGGACGTCCAAGAACCCCGGAAACGCGGCCAAACGGATAAAACGCTCCGCATCACGATGCCCTGACCGGCACGAGCTGATGAAATAACAATCTCTGTTTCCAGTTGACAACAGCACCGGGGATGAGGAAGCTGGGGTCATGTCCCCGACCGAATTCGAGCTTATTTTCGTGACCCCAGAAGTCTCCGGACCCGGTGACACCCGGATCGCGGCGGTCGAGCAGCTCCTGGACATCGTGGTGGAGTCGCACAGCGGTTTGACGCTCGCCACCGTAACCGCAGAGGGGGACGACGCCGTGACCGCGGCGCTGGACGCTGCGGCAGTGCTGTCGTCGTGCGGCCTCACGGTGGTGCGGTCGTACCCCGACCTGGTCACCCGCCAGGACATCGCCGACCGAGCAGACGTGTCGCGACAAGCAGTCGGAAACTGGGTGCGCGGTGACCGCATGCAATCGGATCCTTTTCCCGCGCCGGTGAACCTGGTCGGTGGCGGTGCGTGGCTGTGGGGAGATGTTGTCGCCTGGCTCCGCCGACAGAACTACGAGATCGACGACATCGAGTTCCCCTCGATGGACGACCATGCCCGCATCGACGCCGCACTCGTCGGCGCCCCGAAAAGGACGCCGAAGATCACCGGCCATCTCGAAGCGAAGGTCGGGTTCGCCCCCTCTGTTGTCGGAAGCAGTCGCGACTGGGCCGGAGACAGCTTTCAGTCGAGCTATGCACTAGCCGTATGACAGAAACATCGCCTCCTCGCACTGTCGCCGACGCCCGGGAGCTCCTCGAGCTGACAGAGCTCACCGATATCGTGTTCTTCGAAACGGGTGCTCGGCGCAAACCTGACGTGGAAGAAACTCCACTCTCCATCCAGATTGCGCTGCGCCGCGAAGAACTGCTCTTGGAAGTTCGATGCCGGGCAACCGTCTCCGGCTCAGGGGGCGAGTACCTCGCCGACGCCTCCGCGGTCTTCACCCTCCGGGAGCCGATCGAAGCCGCCGACGCGATCATCACAGAATTCGTCGAACGTGTCGGAGTGATGTCCGTCTACCCATACCTCCGCGAATCCATCACCCAGTCCGGTGCCAAGCTCGGCCTCGACCGCCCCGTCTTGAAATTGCTCCGACCGGGCGATATCCACATCACTGTCGATGACTCCGACGACAAGGATTCAACCGAGGCCACCTGACACGTCAGAAAATCGTCACACTCACTGGGACCTCAGGTGCCGGCGCCCAGCTTCGCCGGTACGGCAGGCCTCGCTCGGTGGACGAATCTGGATGCCGTATTGCTTCGCGATCCGGCTCATCCGCGGCACGTCGCGGCCCGCCTCGTACCCGAGTTCCCGCAGTGTTCGCCGCTGATTGACGTACTGGTCGTGGAACCATGCCGGATCGACCGGCGGGCCTCCGGCGGTCGGCGTGATGCCGTGATGTCGTGCCAGTCGACCCGCCACCTTCCTGCTGACTCCGATCATCGCGGCGATCTCGGCGAGGGTGCGGCGCTGACCGCAATAGAGGTCGACGAACTGCGTCCGGCTCAACGCCTCCACCGCCGCGGTCTGGGTTGCGCGTCGACCGAACCGTTCTGCGGCAGTGGGCGATGCGGGTGCGGGGTGGTTTTCGAGGAGGTGGCGGATCACGTCAATGGTGGTGCCCAATTGCCGCGCGATCTCCGACAGCGCGGTGCTGTCGCGGCGGACCAGGTCATGGAGGTCGGCGAGGTCCACGGCGCCGGGATCAGAGGCGGGGATGCGGCGAGTGTGATCTCCGACCACGAGAGGGCCCGCGCGCTGATCAGCCTCACGTGAAGTCTCTCGGGTGTGCCGGTGGCCCGAACCCGGTTGACCCACGCCGCGGTCAGCTCACTAGACACCTCCGAAAAGACCGCGTTAGAGCTCGACGGATATACGTCTGTATCGTGCGGGTTGTGGTGTTTCCTGCGGCCAAGGCGAACTCGATACGGCAGCGCAAGTTTCGTCACCAAAGATGTGATTGTCGAACCCGGTCATGTCCGGTGGTGAGGACGTTCAGTTGCTGAGCGGTTGATGATGGAATCTCGTGTCGCCCTTGTGGCGGGGGAGGACGAAATTTTCATCACAGTGACGTAAGTGCCCGAGCGGTTCTGGTTCCCAAACTTCTCCGACTGAACCGGATGGTGTGACGCAGAGTGGCATCGCGTGCCCAGACGCTCCGCGGGCGCGACATCAAGGCGAGGATAGCTAACACCGCTACGCTAGCTAGCAACGCAATGGGGTTGCATGGTGGGCAACGCACGACGCCCCGTCCTGTGGCTCATGGGTAGTGACTACCCCGGCGGTCACTTCTCGTGGGGAGTGGGCGGTGGTGGAGCCGGTCGACGGCATCGACGGAGACTGTGTTCGGCGGTGAGGGCGAAGGCAGCAGTTACACGCCAGGCATTGTCGACGGCGAGAGTTCGCGGACGGGAACGCCGACGAGTTCCGTGCAGACCTCGACGCATTTCGAGGAGGGGAATGGGCGGTTCGGTGTTGGGTGCGCGGCTCATTTCGTGGGCATATCTGCTCAGAGGTCCCATAGTGCGAGCAGTGCGGTCCGCAGGCTGGGGGAGCGGACGTAGTGATCGGTCCGCAGCCGTGACCCGGGGTGCCCGAGGTCGGTGAGCGCCTTCTCGGCGTCGGTGAGAGGCACGGGGGGCAGGTCGGTGCGGGTGCGCAGGAAAAACAACACCGCTCCGCCCGACCGCGGGATCGGCATCGGATCGGAGATCACCACGGCCGGCGGGTGAATCCACTCGTCGCCGGTGGAGACGAAGACAATCACGTCACCGCGCCGAAGGGTGCCGCGTGTGTCGAGGCGGAGCGACTCGAGTTGGTACTTCACCACCGGGCCGCCCGCGGCGTTGTGGCGGCCCCGCTGGTTGTCGAGGACCTGTTGTTCGGTGTCGGTGGGTTCGTAATCGACGGCGTGTTTGACGAACATCCGGCGCACCGGTGTGGGCAGGAAATCTATGTCGGTGCGAACGCGGCCGGTGACCCCGGGCAGTGGGACGGCGCGGCCGATCTCCCACTCGAGGATCGCGTCGTCGAGGAACACCTGATCGACCTCGGTGATCTCGTCGAGGCCGTCGATGAACGTGCGCACCGAGGCGACGATGTCGGGGTCGTCGGTGATGACTACGGCGTCGTCGGCGAGGGTGGAATTCTCGGAAGCGTTGGCCGACCCGATCACCGCCCGGGTACTGGTAGCGATCACCTTCGCGTGCAGGGTCGGTGACGACAGCACCCGCACCCCCTTGTTCAGATAGTAGGAGAGGGCGGCGGGGGAGGTGGCGTGCGCCCGGATGGCGGCCTTGGAGGCGTTGACGACCAACAGGTCCCCGGCGCGCAGCGGGAGCAGCTCGGGTGCGTCCTGCCCGAGGTAGCCGATCGCGGCGTACCGGGCGCCCCGGGTGCGGATGGCGCGGGTGATGTGCGGCCACGGGCTCGGCCCGTGGAAGGTGGTCCCCATACCGACAGACGGTAACCGGCGCGCCTTAGGTGTGGTGCCGGTCCCGGCAACGCTAAAAGAAGCTAAAGGGGGGCGCCGCCGGTCCGTCGCTCCCGGCGCGCGTCGACAGTCGCGTGGAGCGGGCTGACCGCGGTCGCCCCAAGTGCAGCGATTCGACCGAGTCTCAGCTGAGAAAAATGTATCGGCACCGGCCACAACCGTCGGTCCAGCACTCTTACGCTGTGAGCACCACGACACCAGCGAGAGAAGGATCATGAGTTACGAAGCGATCTACGACGGGGTCCGCTATCCGCTCGCCGACGCGGCCGCCGCGCACGGCCTCGAGGACGCTGTCAGAGGCATCTTCGAAAACAACGGCAACGGCGGATTCGTCGGTTTTGTCAGCCAAAACTCGACGGTACGTTTGCTGATTACACCGGCGACTCCGATTGCGATTCGCGGCAGCGACGAGCCGAACCCGAGCATCGTCTACCGCTGGTAACCCCACCCAGAGCCGATACCCCCACGGACCGCGACGGTACCTGGCGTCCTCGCCGTTCGAGGTGTCACAACACTTTCCGCAACGATCCACCGGTCAGCAGAAGGAGAATAGGGTGCCCAGCCTCATCTTCAATGGCGTCACCTACGGCATCAGCCCCACCAGATTCGAGGCCACCCGCGAACTGCTCTCCCGCTTCGCCGAGGGACACACCATAGGAGTGACCATGTCCCTCACCCACGGCGGCGCTCGACATCACCTCTACATCACACCCGGGGTGCCCATCACGCTGGTGGAGTGACGAGTCCCGGATCTGGCGGGATCACACCGCCTTCGGGTGTCGCGAGGAAGGCGCGGTGGTCATGGAAACGCGTGACGACCGCCTCTCGGAACTTCTGCATACCCTGCACCGAACTCCGCGCGCAGATGTGCAAGCGAATTCGCCCGCGTAGATGCGTGCAAGAAGGCGTGTAGTGCGTAGGATGATTTAAACGCGGTCGTACACGGGTCAAGACGGGTGGGTGGATATGGCGAAGACGGGAAATGCCGGGGGTGGCGCCCGCCGCCCGACCGGGGGCGACCGGGGGCGACCGGGGGCGGGCGCGGCGGCGCCGCTCGGTCGGCGAAGCGCGGTCCCGATGAGGGCGTCTCGGGGTCGGGAACGCCGAGTCCGGAGTTGACGGCGAAGCTGGAACCGCGGAAGGGACCGACGAAAGTTCCGCTCAACACCCGGGTCCTGGCCTCGACTGAGGCCCGGTTGAACTGGCTGGTGAACGATCGCCAATCCACGGTGACCAATGTCGTGGACGTCGCCCTGCAAGAATTCTTCGACCGCTACCGCGTCCCACCGGCCGATCTCGACGGCCGGATCGCCGAGCAGGAGTCATGAGCTCCCCGTGGGAGCAAATTCCCCTGTTCACACTGCCCGACACCACCCCGACGACATCCCCCGAATCCGCCGAAAAAGACGGTTCCCCCAACACAACCGATCAGGCGGGTGTACCCGACAATTCGGGCCCGGAACCAACCGTTGCCACACACCCTGACTCACACGAGCAGGGGGACGCTGCCGAAACTCCCACGATCCCGGGGTCTCCCGACGTGGATACCGCCGACGTGGACAGCAACGTGGCGGACGCCGTCGCGGTCGATCCGCCGGTGTGGGAGGCGCTGCCGGCGGGGGAGGCCGCGGATGGTCATGCGTTGATCGTGACCGCGGCCGGGACGTACACCCCGTCCGGGCGGGAGCTGACCGGTCCGGTCGATTCACTCGAGAAGCTGGACAAGCTGATTCGCTGGGCGTCTTTGACCCCGTTGGGTGCACCCGCGCAGATCTGGGTCGTCGGGGTGGCTGCGTGTGAGCTACTCGGGTGGGTCATCGATCCGGGCAGTGAGGACGACGTCGACGACATGGAAGCGTTGCGGACCAGCGCCGCATCCGAGTTGACCGCCACCCTCCATGCCACCCTGCCACCGTTGCTCGGTGCGGGGTGGGAGCTGCGCGGCGAACCCGGGCATGTGGTGCACCTGTCCCGCACGATCGGGAACTTCACCTCGATGGTCGATGTGGTGATCGAACCGTATGTGTGGACCTATTGGAACAAGGACTTCGGCTGGCACAACCGGGTCGGCGATATGGGTGTCCTCGGCTCACCCACCGCCGGAACCTATCTCCCGGACGACGACCTACCTGCCGCCCGGGAGCTGGGCCGGCGGCTGGCCTGGTGCGCGCAGCATCTCGGGGTGCTTCCCGGGCCCACACCGGCCCGCACCGGCGCCGCGATCATCGACAAAATCAAACGAGAACGCAGCCGCAGCGGTAAGGGCATCGTCGTCACCACCGCGGGTCCGGTGCCGCCGCTCGACGGGGCGCCGCGCGGGGACCTCGAGCCCGCGGTCGGCTGGACCCGGGTACCGGAGGCAAGTGACCTCGATAATGTGTGCCGGTTGGTGTCGATCGACCAACGCGCCGCCTATTTGGCCTCGGCCGGGATGCTCGAACTCGGCTACGGGCAACCGAAGCATCTGACCGGTAGGGCGGCGGCCGCCGCAGCATCAGGGGAGAAGGGCGCCCCGTTCGGGTTGTGGCGGATCACCCTGCCCGCGGGGCAAACGCTGGCGTTACCGGAGAAGCTGAGGCTGCCCCCTTGGAGTGGACACCCCTGACAATGGTTCTAGTAGAGCCAGGAGGGATGTCGAAGTGGGACGCCAGTCTCTGTACACGGAGGAATTCCGGAAGGACGCGATCGCGCTGTACCGCGCGGCCGACGGCCAGCGCACATACGCGGCGGTCGCCGCGGACCTGGGCATCAGTGGCGAGACGCTACGGACGTGGGTCCGCAAGGACACCGCCCGCAATGGACGCCCGGAGGCCCGTAGCACCGCCGGTGGGGAGACCGAAGCGGACGAGCTCGCGCGGCTGCGGGCAGAGAACGCCCGGTTACGCGGTGCCGAGAAGGAATGGCAGCTCGAACGCGAATCCTGCGCCGGGCAGCCGCGTATTTCGCGAAAGAGGTGAAGTGAAGACCCGCCGCTGGGACTTCATCTCCGACCATCGCGCCGAGTTCGGCGTGCAGCGGCTGTGCCGGGTGCTGGGAACCTCCCGCTCCGGTTACTACCGGCACCTGGCCACCGAGGATGCTCGCGCCGAGCACGCGGCGGAGAAGGCTGCGACAGTCGCCGAGATCCGCGCCATCCATGCCGAGCACCGCAGCGCCTACGGCGCCCCGCGCGTTCACGCCGAACTCCGCTCCCGCGGACGCAAGATCAACCGCAAACGGGTGACCCGGCTGATGCGAATCCACCACGTGGTCGGCCGGCACCTGCGCCGCAGCAAGCGCACGACTATCGCGGACAAGTCGGCTCCGTCGGTGCCGGATCTGGTGATGCGAGACTTCACCGCTACGGCTGTCGATACCAAATGGTGTGGGGACATCACCTAATGGGTGAGTCGGACCAACGATCCGACACGCACAAGGCGACTGGCGGGAGGTCCCTGAGATATTACCGATCCAGGCGCAGTCTGAGCATTGAGCTGCTGGAAGGGGATCACTGCTGTGATGGCAACCGACTGTGTGAGAGGTCTGAATGTAGACGGTGACCCTGCCAGTCGCTGGGGCACGTGATCGGCTTGTGAGATGCCGCGCCGAAGAGCGCTTCCATTAGGTCGCCGCACAACCCCCGAGCTCACAGCAAAATACGCCGCTGGACAGGAGGTTGTACATGAGCATCAACTGCGGGATCGATTGGGCCGAAGTGCATCACGATGTCGCCCTCGTCGACGAGAACGGCACCGTCGTCGCCCGGAAGCGCATCGACACCGGCACAGCGGGATTGACCGCGCTGCTGGAGGTAATCGCGGAGAGCGGAGGCGCACCCGGCACCACCCCTATCGCGATCGAAACCGACAAGAATCTACTCGTCGTGGCCCTGGTGGAAGCAGGATTCACCGTATACCCGATCAACCCCCGTGCGGTGGCCCGCTACCGCGAACGCCACGGACAGGCCGGCGGCAAGTCCGATCCGGGTGACGCCGCGATTCTGGCGAATATTCTGCGCACCGACCGAGCGATGCACCGTCCGATGCCGGCGATCAGCGAACACGGCCGGGCGATCAAGGCCCTCGCCCGTCAGCACCAGGAGGCGATCTGGGCGCTGTATCAGACCATCAGCCGACTACGTTCTGTATTGCTGGAATTTTATCCTGGTGCACTGCAGGCATTTCCGAATTTGAAGCACCGCGCCGCGGTCGCGGTGCTCTCCGCGGCGCCCACCCCTGCATCGGGTCGAGCCCTGATCAGACGCAAAGTTGTGGCGCTCCTGCATCACAGTGGCCGACGCAACGACCCGAACCTGGTCGAGCGGATCCTGCGGGAGCTGAAAACGCCCGCGCTCGGGCAGCCGCCGCAGGTCGAGGAGGCACTCGGTCATGCTGTCACCGGCCTGCTCGCCGTCATCGCCTCGATGCAGCAGTCCGTGGACAGCCTGGAGAACGCGCTGGGTCGCGAATTCGACAGCCACCCCCTCGCACCGATCCTGCGGTCGGCTCCGGGTCTCGGTCCGATTCTCGCCGCCCGGGTCCTGGCCGAGGTCGGCGACGATCCTGCACGGTTCGCGACGGCGAACGGGTTGCGCGCGTTCGCCGGCACTGCGCCGATCACCCGCGCCTCGGGCCGATCGCACTACGTCAAGGCGCGAAAGGTCCGCAACAAGCGACTCGGCGACGCCTGCCACTGGTGGGCGTTCGTCACCCTCACCAAATCAGCGGGCGCACGTGCCCACTACGACAAACGGCGAGCCGCGGCGACCACCACAACGCCGCGCTGCGCAACCTCGCCAACAAGCTCCTCGGACGCATGTGGTGGTGTCTGCAACACAACGAACCCTGGGACGACCACGCCGCCTGGCCCGACCATCAGATCCCGTCTCAACGTCACCACCGCGGGTGCGAACCGCCATCTCGATCGCGTCCGTGACGAGCTCGGTGCGCATGTGGTCGGCGATGGACCAGCCCACCACCCGACGTGAGTAGATGTCGATCACCGTGGCCAAGAACAACCATGAAGATCCCACTGGAATGTAGGTGACGTCCCCACACCACTTCATGTTCATGGCTGGGGCGGTGAAGTCCCGCATCACCAGATCCGGAACGAGTGAAGTCGACTTGTCCGCGATGGTTGTGCGCTTGGTGCGGCGCAGGTGCCGACCGACGACGTGGTGGATCCGCATCAATCGGGTCACCCGTTTGCGGTTGATCTTGCGCCCGCGGGAGCGGAGTTCGGCGTGCACGCGCGGGGCGCCGTAGGCGCTGCGGTGCTCGGCGTGGATGGCGCGGATCTCGGCGACCGTCGCGGCCTCGTCGGCCTGGCGCTCGACTCGGGCCGGCTCGGTGGCCAAGTGTTTGTAGTATCCGGATCGGGAGGTCCCGAGCACCCGGCACAGCCGCAGCACGGAAGAACTCGGCGCGATGGTCGGAGATGAAGTCCCAGCGGCGGGTCTTCACTTCACCTCCTTGATGCTTCTATGTCAAGCCGCCGCCGAAAGTGGCCCTTGTGAACGGTTTTTGATTGCAGTTTCGGCGGTGCGCAGGACCTGGAACACCCGGTCGGAAACACGTCGGCGGAGCAGGCGCACAGCCTCCCGCTTCGTCTTCCCCGCCGCCTGCAGCTTCGCCACGTAGTCCTCACCTGGGCCGCCGCGCGCGACCTGCGTAGTGGCGATCGCGTGCAGCGCCGAGTTCACGGCACGGTTGCCACCGCGATTGAGACGGACCCGCTCGTGGGCCGACCAGACCGGGATCGGAGCGGTGCCGTTGACTTCGCGTAGGCATCTTTCGAGTGGAAACGTCGAGCGTCGGCCGTCTCGCCGATGATGACGGCGGCGGAGAGAACCCCGCACCCGGGTATCGCGAGTAGCGACGGCGCGATCCGCCGAACGCGGTCACGGATCTGGCGCTCGAGATTGTTGACCTGCTCGGTCAGCTGCCGGCACCGGTCGAGGAGTTCGCCCGCGATCTGGGCGACCACACCGGTGAACGCAGTCAGCCGTTCGGCGAGCTCATCCATGACGCGATACCGCCGGATCCCCCGCACGGGAATGACAAGTTCAGGGTCTCCAGCTCGTGCAGGTGCCAGCGAAGCCTGTTGATAAGTTTCGTTCTCTCGCAGACCAAATTGCGTCGGTGATCGGACAGGAGCTTGACCTCCCGGGTGGGTCCGTCCAGTTGGGCGATCGGCAAATTCTCCTCACGCAGCGCGGCCATCGCCACGGCCTGCGCGTCGATGGGGTCGGATTTGCCCGGCTGGCGGGCGCTGCGCCGATGCACGGCCATCAACTGGGTCTTGACGCGGACCACCGCGTAACCGCGGCGCAGCAGATCCGATTCGAGTCGCCGAGTCACGTGGCGGCAGTCGTCGAGCGCGAACTGCACCTGCGGCCATTGGGCGGCCCACTCGATCGCCGGCAGATGACCCTCGGTGGTGGCCTTGACGGTCCGCTGCCCGACCTGACGGCCGATGTCGTCGACCGCGACAAGTGTGTGGGTGGATTTGTGGGCGTCGACTCCGATCACGATCAACTGGTGACTCCAATCCGGTTGAGGGGCTATGGCGTCGGATCGGTGCGTTCGCGGGCAGGCCTCAATCGGGCACCAGCGGCAGGCTTCTGACTTGTTAAATCACCTGTGGATGTGATCGGGATCTGCAGTCTCGTAGCGTCCAGGGTGTCGATCGGCGCAGGCTCGCAGGCTTCTTGCCACCATCTTCGGAGGTTGGCTCACTGATAGCGTGCCATGCCGGTCGACACCCGCCCTGCGGTGTGGCTCGACAGAGGCGTGAACGAGATCTTCAAGTCAGGATGCCCTCCGCAGGCACGTTCGACTTCGCCTACCGAAGGAGTACTGCCAGGTGGTCATCATCGGAATCGACCCGCACAAGTCGTCATTCACCGCAGTTGCCGTCGGCCGCAGCGGCGTCACCGTCGGGTCCCGTCGGTTCGTGGTCAATGCCGGCACCGCCACCGCGTTGGTGAAATGGTGCCAGCGATGGCCAGAACGGCAATACGCGATCGAGGGAGCAAAGGGACTCGGCCGGGGCATCGCGCAGATTCTGGTCGCGCGTGGTGAGGACGTTGTTGACGTTCCTTCCACCCTCGCAAATGAAAGTCCGGGTCCTGAGCACCGGCGGCGGACGCAAAACCGACCCCGACGATGCCCCGGGCCGTCGCGCTGACCGCCTTGTACCACCACGGCTTACATCAAGTTCACCGCGAGGACCAGAGCACGATCTTGCGGCTGCTGTCCGAGCGCCGCGATGACCTCACACGTGAGAAGACGCGTGTGAGGTCATCCGGTTGCACCAGCTGCTACGGGAACTGATTCCAGGCGGCGTTCCGATCGGGCTTCGGCGGACAAGGCCGGCGCTGCGATGCAACGGATCAAACCGACCACCGCCACCGACGCCTGCCGCCGGGACTTGGCCAAGGACGTGCTTGCCGACCTCCGGCGCATCGATTCGAACATCAAAGCCAACGAAGCTCAGATGCGCGACGCAGTCGCCGCCACGACGACGACTCTGCAGGAAGTCCACGGAATCAACACCGTCCTTGCCGCCAAACTTCTCGGCCACATCGGGAACATCACCCGATTCCCCTCGGCCGATCACTTCGCCGGCTCCACCGGCACCGCTCCTCTCGCAGCGTCGAGCGGCGAGAACACACGCCACCGGCTCAATACCGGTGGCAATCGTCAACTCAATTCCGTGCTGCACACCATCGCCGTCTGCCAAGCCCGCGACCCAGGGCCCGGCCGCGTCTATTACCAGCGCAAACTCGACGAAGGCAAGACACGAGCCGAAGCCCGGCGCGCACTCAAACGCCGCCTCGCGAACGTCCTCTATCGCCGAATGCTCAGGGACCAACAACACGCACCACCTACGGCTGCTTGACACACAGAGGCGCTATCAAGCCACACGAACGACCCTCCGGGCCCGGTGGGACCGCACATCAGGAAAAGCCACCAGCCCGCGAGCCGGGGCAGCGAAATAGCGAACGAATCCCACCGGACCCCTCCAGGATGACATTGATGCGAAATACGCGGCTGCCCGGCGCAGGATTTCGCGTTCGAGCTGCCATTCTTTCTCGGCGCCGCGCAGCCGGGCGTTCTCCGCGCGCAGCCGCGCGAGCTCGTCCGCTTCGGTCTCCCCACCGGCGGTGCTACGGGTCTCGGGGCGTCCATTGCGGGCGGTGTCCTTGCGGACCCACGTCCGTAGCGTCTCGCCACTGATGCCCAGGTCCGCGGCCACTGCCGCGTATGTGCGCTGGCCGTCGGCCGCGCGGTACAGCGCGATCGCGTCCTTCCGGAATTCCTCCGGGTACAGAGACTGGCGTCCCACTTCGACATCCCTCCTGGCTCTACTAGAACCATTGTCAGGGGTGTCCACTCCTAAGGGGCAGCCTCACAGCTCCGTGAGGCGGATGCCGAGCGAGGCGGATCAGTCGGTGTCGTTTGCGTTGGTCGTGCGGGACGAGCCGCGGTCGGTGGAAGCTGCGGGGGCGGGCACCTCAGCGGGTTCTGGATTTGTTGGGGTTGGCGCTGTATGCGGTCGATGCGGACGGTGGGGTGCGGCAGCTCTTCGGCCGCGCATGAAGACCTGCCGCCCGGCACGGGCGGAGACTGGCCAGCAGGGTGGCCATGAGCATCGCCATATCCCGTGCTGGTGGGCATGGTGCGGTGATGGGGCTACAGCTCAGTCGGTGAGAGCCGTGTCCTCGGAATCGGTGGTCGCGGGTTTCGAGCCCCGCCCGCCCCACCGCCCCACCGCCTCGATCGCAGGCCGCCGCGGGCCCGTGAGACGAAGTCATCGCGCGGGTCGAGTGTGTGCGATGCGGTGACATACGGCGGTGGCAGTTTCCGCGCAGATCAGCGGAGACGGAGGATTGCACCGTTTCTGGTGTGGAGTCGTTCGGGTCCTCTGATGCTCCGACGGTCTCAGGCGCAGTCGCGGCAGATCAGCTGCGCAGCGTCGGCGAGGCGGCTGCGGTGGTGTACCAGAAAACAACTGGTGCAGGTGAATTCATCCGCCTGCTTCGGGATGACGCGGACGGTGAGTTCTTCGCCGGACAGGTCGGCGCCGGGCAGTTCGAAGGATTCGGCGGTGTCGGAGTCTTCGACGTCCACGACGGGGGACTGGGTGTCTTTGCGGCTGGCGGTCAGCTGTTCGAGGGACGTGTCCCCCCTCGTCGGATTCGGTGACTCGCGGGGCGTCGTAGTCGGTGGCCATGCCTGATCTTTCCTCATGCTCTGGGTGTTCGGATCCGCCAGATTAGAGGGTCCGCTGCCGGGACACGCATCCGGGGTTATCGGGTGCTGTGGTTGCCCCACCGCCGATGCCATCCCGCCGACGCAAATGCACGCCGCCGCGCCGGTCTCGCCGGAGCGGCGACGCGATGGGCGGGAGCGCTGAGGGTGGCCCGGTGATCCGTCGGCGCCTCGGTGAACCGCACTTCTTCATGCTTGAAATTACGTTGTGATAGAGAGATTCAACATTCGCACTTGTCCAGGCAACGAGCATTTGAGCGAGTGCTCGTCCTTTTCGGAAGTCAGGTAAGCAGTATTGCGCGACCCCTCGCGATGCGCCGGAGGAGATCGGCGCTCATCCAGTGTTCCCGTGTGATGTCGCGGGAGCAGTCGTTGCTGCTTCGGGCGTAGCACTGCGGATTGGCGTAGCCGGTGCGGGGACCGACGAGTAACGCGGCAGGTGCCGCTGCAATCCACGAGTCGTCCTTGGCTCGGTGGCAATTCTTCGCCTGCCGCAGAGACCCGCATGGGCAATGATCCTCTGGCGCAGGACCGAAGTATCGGCCGTTATCACGCAGTCCCGACACGCGGACGACGGAATCGAGTGACCTCACGGCGTAAGGTCTCGAGCGGAGCTTCGGCGGAAGGTCCGGTCGGCGCGGTAGGTGTTCCGCGATTCACGTCTGTCATGTTGGCGATCGGTTCATCGCGGACGATCTGGTTGCGGCGGGTGTTCCTGTCGGGGAGGTGCCGACGGCGGCTCGGGTGATCCTGGACACCGAGGCGGAGGCGGTGAACGCCCTTCTGACGCCGTGGGCCCGAATCGGGACTGGGTCCGATGAACCGGAACCCGCTGGGTCCGGTGTGGCCAGGCTGGAACCTGGTAACCGCCCTCTGGGCGTTGTCGGGGTCGGCCGGGATGAAGGCGACGAAGTTGAACGATCGTAAACGTCTGCGGCTGTATCCGATTTCTGGAGTCGGTGGTTGGTCAGGTGCTGGGTACCGTCGTCTCACCTGCGGTGAGCGGCCTTTCCGGTCACGTTGCGGCGTTGGTTGCAGCGGCCGTCCAGTGTGGGCATCGTGATCGGCAGTTTCGGGCCGTGGGCGAGCTTCCTCGGTTTCGGTACCAGCTGGATCGATGGTGACAGCATCTTGACGCTGATCCTGGGGCTCGTTGGGGCCACGGCGATCTTCACGTTGTGGGGATGGGGCCGGTCTCGGTACGGACTCCGGTGGGTCGGCCCAGTCGTCGGTGCGCTCTGCCTTGTGGTGGCGATCGTGGACGTCTTTGCCGTGACCTCGATGCGCGGCGAGTTGTTCGGTGAGCCGATCGGCGCTCGGGTCGGGTGGGGTTTGTGGAATGGTTGTCCTCGGGTCGTTGACGTTGTGCGTCACCGCGTCGATCGCGGCGGTCCAGATCGGGCAGCGCACGGATCCGGGTCGACAGCCGCGCCCGCAACCGGCATCCCCGAGCGGTGGTGGTCCTCCGGGATGGATGTGGGTACTGCTTGGCGTCTTGACGGTCGCGGTGCTGGGGTTGGTTGGGTACATCACGATCGGACCTCGACTCGCGGAAGAGGCCAGAGACGCTGACCGTCCGGCCAACCCGACAGAGTCCTCGATACTGGCGCCACCGGCCACGCTGAACCCAGCGTTGCCGGTACGGGAACCGGTCGAGGCGTTGCCCTCGACTGCCCGGCCGTGCCCACCGGTGTTCAACAACCCCGAGTTCACGTCCTCGGCTGTCGGTACCGCCGTCACCTCGCGCGGATTCGCTGAAGAGGTCCGCCGCCAGTACTTGAGTCAATTGCAGCGTGGAAGGCCCGTGACGATCGTTGCGGATAGCCCGGTCACCGGACAGCGGTATTCGATGTTCTGCGGCGGAATGCGGGTGGTGACCTGCACCGGGGGCAACAACGCGGTGGTCTATGTGTATTGACCCGGGCCGGTGACGTGTGGTCGCGGCGTGTGCCGCGCAGAGGTCATAGGAACGGGTACAGCGCGTTCGGGCAGACCGTCTGGTCGTTTGTGGGGCCGGTGACGATTCGGAGGAGATGTGGTGTCAGGAAGGATGGGCCCGGACGAGTAGGGCCGGTTTCAGGTGAGCGTATTCGGCCATCGGCATCAGCGCCGGTCAGTATGCCCCCTTGCTGGTGACGACGCACCCGCATCCGGACCCTTCGCTGAGGCAACGCGATCCTCATTGGATTCGCCCTGTGGAGGGATGAGCAGGCTGAGTTTCCCGGGGTGGGGCGATTCACGCATGAGGTGAAACTCCCGACGCGAAAACGCGTCCGGGTGAAGTCCTGGACGCGGCGTAGTCACCAGTCCTAATCGAATATCGAGGTGAGATCCGGGCTATCTTCCATGACGCGGGTGACCGCGTACCTCGCCAACGCAGACAGCGATGACCTAGCGGTTCCTGCAGGCAGCGCGGTGAGGGCCTCTGTCGCGCGGCCGGCGTAGTGCTGCGCGAGCGTCCGAGATGTCTCGAGTGCGCCGGTCGCGCGCACGATCGCACATATCGCCGGACGATCCGTTCCGTGGTCTCCCCGGTCGAGCAGTTCGGTGAGTTGCCCGGAGCGATCGCGGCGCACTGCGAGGAGCATCGGGTACGTCAATGCGTCGAAGGTCTGGGTACGTGGCGTTGGTACGTCGTCGAGGTCGAGCACCTCATCCATTAACCTGTAGGCGAGCGCGAGGTCCCGACCGTACGCCTCGACGTCCTGCGCGACAGCATATCCCGCTCCGGCCACCAGCGCACCGAGCCGGCATGGCAACTCGAACGGGAGTGTCGATTTGAGTCGGATGATCCGGAGTCGTTCGGCGAGATCGAGGTGCGCATTTTTCGCATTCGCGGTTTCGAGGAGCTGCCCGGTGCAGACGTTGGTGATCGCCGTGGACATCGCCGTGAGTACGTCCGGGCCGGCGCGCGCCGAGAGCTGTGTTGCCTTCGCGAGGAGGAGATCGGCGACGAGGATCGCGAACTTGTTGCCCCAGTTCGATTGCGTTGGTGCGTTGTCAACCCCCAATTGACCGAGCGCGGCAAAGCAGCCTAGCTCGACCGCGGCTGCCGTGTCGATCAGCTGCCGCCGCTTGGAGTCACCGAAGTAGGAGCACAGCAGCAGGAGCAACGCCGGCCGGAATGGCACGCCGGGGTCGCCCGATTGTGTCATCACCAGGCGGGCGAGGAACGGCCACTCGCCGCGTACCGCCGCGGTCATCGTTTCGCCGACGCCGAGCAGGTCGGCGGGGATGTTCGAACCCGGTGCGATGAGTGCGCTGACGTCGTCGGTGAGTCGGGACGCCTGAAACTCCCCGGAACCCTCCGAGAGCAGGACCGCCCGTCGACACAGAGCGAAGGGAGGTCGCTCGCTGTCGAACGTGCTCTCGAGGACATGCCACATCAGCTTGTACCGATGCATCGATGCTCGGCCGGTGCCGAAGTAGCCCGAGTACGCATGCTCGAGCAGTATCGGGTAGTCCAGTAGATCCGGGGGTGTGCACCCCTGCCGCAGGCTTCGATCGACGACATCTGCTGCGGTCATACCCGACTCGAGCGCGTAGCTGATGCCTTCGCCGGTAAAGGGGCTGGTGAGCCCGGCCGCGGCACCGACCAGAAGAATGCCAGGGCCGACGCAGCGTTTCGGTGCAAAGTCGAAACACAGTGGTGCGCTCTGCAAGCGCCCATGCCGGATGAACCCCCCGCGCTCACGACGGAGCCGTGCGACGAACTCGTCGAGTAGCATGTCGATCTCACCGGCTAACGACGGTTCATATAGTCCAATACCAACATTCGCCTCGGTGCCGCCCAGGTAGTGGATCCATCCGAATGACCGCATCACATGCCGTTCGCTGACATCGGTGAGCGGGAGGAAGATCTCCTGCAAATCCGACTCGCATTGCACGTTGGCGAACCGACCCTGGACCGCGAGTCCGAGTCGACCCTGGGTCGGCATCGCGAGCCCAGCGGCTCGCGCGAGCAACGACCGTGGACCGTCGGCAGCGATGACGACATGCGCCCGCACATCGACCAGCGCGTCGGCCAGACGTACCTGGACGCCGACCACTTGCCTATCGTCGAGCACGGGGCCTGTGACGTCGGCGCCGGTCCAGAGGTCGGCACCGGCGTCGACGGCTCGTCGACTCAGAGCATCGTCGAGCAGGCGACGCGGAACTACGAGCCCTTCGGCGTCTTCGGTGTAGTGGAGATCGCGGAACTGGTGTCCCCGCATATGGACTCGGGATCCTCGGATGCGGTGGTGTTGCGGTAGCGAGTCGAGCACACCGATTTCGGCCAGCAACCGCACCGACCGCGCTGTAAGCAGATCGCCGCACGCCTTGTCGCGCGGGAACTGGTGGCGCTCGAGGATTAGCACGCGCCTCCCCTTGGCTGCAAGACGGTACGCCGCCGCCGAGCCGGCGGGACCCGCGCCCACGACGATCGCCTCGTACCGAATTGTGCTCATCGGTCGCGAGCGATGACAAGGTCGGTCAGCGCTCGGAGCGCGCTGCGTGCTGCTGTGTCGGGGAACAAATCCAATTTGCGGTCCGCCCGGTCCGAGTACTCCCGAGCGAGTTCTCCGGTGGCAGTCGGCGCACCGCTTGCGCGGACCAGTTCGGCGGCGGCGCCGACTGTTTCCGAGGCGCCGAGCCGTTCACGGAGTGTGGCACCAGTCGGTTCCCGCAGCGCGAACAGCACAGGGTAAGAGTAGATTCCCCGGTCTAGGTCCGTCCCTGTCGGTTTCCCCAACGCTGTTGTTTCTCCTTCGAAGTCAAGTAGATCGTCGATCAGTTGAAAGGCGATCCCGAGGTTGCTTCCGTAGCGTGCGACCGCGTCGACCTGGCTGGGCTCGAGTCCCGCTAACATCGCCCCGATCCGGCAGGGTAACTCGAACAGGGACGCCGTCTTCATCCTCAGAATGTCGATATACGTGTCGAGGTCAAGGTCGAGGTCGTACGCGTGTTCGGTTTCCCGGAGTTGCCCAGTGCAGACGACGAATGTCGTGTCCGCGACCGACGCGACTACATCAGGCGGCAGGCCTGCGAGCAACGCCGTTGCTCGCGCCATGATGTGGGTCCCCACGAGGGCCGCCGTTTCGTCGCCCCACAACGCGTTCGCGCTCGAACCGCCGCGCCGGATCGACGCCTCGTCCATGACGTCGTCGTGGTGCAACGATGCCACGTGCAGTAACTCGACGACGGCCGCCGCCCGAAGGGCGATGTCATCGTCCGCGTCTCCGAGTTCGGCGCACCGCCGAAGCAACGTCGGGCGTAGGCGTTTGCCACCACGACGAAGCAAGACGGCAGCCATTGTGCTCATCGCCGGATCGGCAGTACGCACGGCGCCGAGCAGCACGCCCTCGAGTCGGGCGTTCACCCCGTCAGGTGAAGTCGGCACGGAAGTTGTCGAAGTGCTCGCGCATCGCACCGGAGGTGAGTGCGAGCTCGGCAAACTTCACGAAGAATCCGTAGGCCCGGTGGAGGTCCTCCGACGGTGCGCGCACGATGATGTCCCCTCTGAAGTACGCCTGCAGCGGCGTGATCTGGCCTTGCATGATCGCTTGCGCCGTCTCCATGTAGATGGCGCCACTCGCGTTTTCGCCGTCGCCGAGACCGGGATCGATGGTTACGTCGTCGTGCGTGACCCGTACGTTCATCCGGCCGGTGCCGAAGACGGCGATGTTGGCCGCGCGACCGTCGAACTCGCGGACGAGCTCGAGGAACTCGGCGGGATTGTCTGCCTTGAACGTCGCAATCGCGTGACGAGCTCGATTCGCGACCAGCTGATCACCTGGAGTTACGCTCGCCTCTCGCGGGGCGAAATCATCGGTCATCGAGGACCATCCTCTCGTTACGGGGGCGGTGTCGCGTTGACAGCGGCGAGCGCGTCGATGCGCCCACACCACAGCAGCGGCAGGCTCGGAAGGCGCAGGGTATTGACGATGATCAGCCGCGCGACCTGCCGCGGGATCAGGTTTGGATTCTTGGCGAGGATCAGCGCCGCAACTCCAGCGATGTGGGGAGCCGCCGCACTGGTGCCGCCTGCCCTGATGATGCCCGGTTCGACAGTCATCGCGCCGGGCAACGTCGGGATGCCTGTCGCTTTCAGCGACCCGATGTCGCCGCCGGGGGCAAGCACCTCGGGCTTGAGCCGACCGTCAGGCGTCTCGCCAGTACTTGAAAACGACGACAGCGTGTCATCGTCCTCTGTCGATCCCACGGTGAGGACGTTGTTCGCCATCCCCGGACAACAGATCATGGTGTCGTAACTGCCGCAGATATCCTCACCGGAGTTGCCGGCAGCGACGACATTCAGAACGCCAAGCGCAGTGGACTGATCCGCGGCGACGCACAAGACACAGGATCCGTCGGGATCCTCCCACTCGCCGTCCTTGTGCGAAAAACCCCAGCTACTGTTCGCGACGTCGGCGCCGGCGGTCACCGCTGCGGCCAACCCAGCAACACCCCAAGATGGTTGCGCGGTGCCGGTACCATCCATGACCCGGATGTCGACGACCGTGGCGCCGGGAGCGATTCCGCGGTACTTCGTGTGACTGCTCGCGACGATTCCCGCGCAGTACGTACCATGCCCACGATCATCGCGTCGTACGGCGGTGCCGGTCATGTCCTGCTGAGCCCCGATACCGAGACCGGCCAGAGATGGATGGCTGACATCCACACCCGTGTCGAGGATCGCGACCGTGACCCCCGCACCAGTTATCCCCACGGGCATGACGTCGGCCTTGATGATGTGCCTACTGACATCGAGTAGTTGCGCGAAGTGCAGCTGATTGCTGACGATCGAGCTGACGTCCAGTCGTCGTGCGATCGCGACGACCTCCGATGTCGTAAGCGTCGCCTGCACGCTGTGTGTCAGCCAGAACTCCTGTTCCACCTCGATTCCGCGGCGTGCGAGATCATCACGGATCTCCCGCAGCGAGAAGTTGGCTTCGTCTCGGCGCGCTCGGACGGCATCGTCCCGACGTTCCTTCGGCACCTGCTCACGGCGACGCACCTTGCCGGACGCGAGATTGATCAGCACCCGGTGTGCCGGGAGTTCATCGGGTACGGGCGTGCCTGTCCACTGCGCGAACTTCGACTCTTCACGCTCGTCGAGGATCCTATGCACAATCCACGGATCGAGCTTGGCAACGACATCCGCGCCGACCGCGGCTTCGAGCTCCGCCCGCTGCTTCGGTCGACGTTTCTGCAGGAACCAGTCGACCGATTCTCGGCTGCTGTCGGCTGTCGGCCTGATCATCCGGAGTCCTTTCGCGCGTTTTTACAGCTCACTCGACCGAGGCGAGTCGAGCACCACGTGCCGCACTTCAGGAAGGGCCGCAACTGAAATCAACAACGCCACTGGCAACCCAACTGCGACAGCATTGCTGATCCAGAGTTCGCGCACGTCATGTATCCCTGCCGCAGCAAGTTTATCGAGAACGCCAGCCGCGATGACGCGAAATGACGTACACAAATCGGCCGTATCGCCCGACACGGGTTCGAGGATCAGTAGCACAGGCAGTTCGGCGGTCGCAGAGGACCGATCGATCACCTGCAGAAGCGCTCGATCGAACTTCGCTCGGACCGACTCAGGCAATTCGCGCATGCGGCCCTATCTATGCAAGTCTGCCCCATCAATACATTGGCTAGTCCGGGATCCTGCCAGAGGACGAGGTCATCGCTGAAGCACTAAATGATCCACCCAACTGGTTGAACGCGTTCGCCGACTAAAAGGTCACCGTCATCCTCCCGATCTGTCAATTGTAGGACCAGAAGTCGAGCTCCCGGTTCCGCGCGATCGCCCGCATGCCTTCCCCGGGGATGTCGCGTTCTCACAACCTCGCCTGGAGCCGGGGCGGGATCGCATTGTGGCCGCCCTCGACCACCTGATCGAGAAAGTACGGCTGTGGTCGGGCCGTGTCGAGTCGGCGGGCCAGGGTCGTCGCGATGCCCACGGCCAAAGCCCGGTGGGTGGTCATCCGCGGTGATACCAGTATGTATAAGTGCAGTTGGAGGCGGTTTGTGTGGCGTTGACCGGTGATGTCGAGCGTGATCTCCGGGCGATCCCGGCGGAGACGGAACTACTGCAGATCAAGTTGCTGCGTGCGGTGGCGCACGCGACGGACAATCAGGTGCCGCAACGGGTGATCGCGAAGAATCTGGCGGTCACGCAACCGGAGGTCAGCCGGACCGCGAAGAAGCTGCGGTTGAACCCGTCTGCCCTCGACCGCTCCCCGCGGGAGGTGCTGCTCGAGCATGCCGCGAAGCGGATCGATCACGATCGGATGATGGCCGAACTGATCGCCTGGGACTACACCTTCGGCCATGTCCCGGCTGACGACCCGCTCGGGGAGAGCTATGTGCGGGGCACATGGGATCAGATCGAACGCTCCCGCGACCTGCTCAGTGATGATGACTATCGGGTGCTGCTCGCGGCCACCGCGGATCGGCGTGCGCAGGCGAATGCACTCTGACCCCGCTGCCGTCGCTGCCGACCTCGAAGCCTGGTGCCGGCCCGGCGGGATCCTCGACAAGAACGGTCCTGCCGCCTCGATCCACCTGTTCGACCCGGTCGCTCGACGCCGCACCCGGGATGCGATCGTCGACGCCTACCTCGCGGAACAAACCGACGTCGGGGTCGGCCGTCAGTTCCTGGCGCCCACGACCGCCGGGCCCACCGGGGGGTGGGAAGTCGTCGAGTATCGACCGCCGGCACCTCGCCGGGCAAGGATGGCGGGTACTCGATGCGGACACGATCAAGGACTACCCGCTCCGCGACGCCATCGAGCGGGGCGTCTACACCGACCTGCTGAGCATCGACCTTTCGGACGGGCACCGGCTGATGCCTCGTGAACTCGCCACCCTGGTGCACACCGAGTCGACGAAACTCCTCGACACCATCACGGAGATCTGTCTGTCCCGCGGGGAGAACCTGGTCCTCGAGGGCACGTTCAGCTGGCCCGGCCTCGGCCCGCGGCTCATGCGCGATCTTGCGTACGCGGACTATGAGAAGTTCACGATCCTCGATGTCGAAGCACCCCAACACATCACCCGCGCCCGGGCGTTGACCCGGTGGTGGCGGGGCCGGCAGGAAGCGTTGCGCGGTGGTGGCGGTCTTGGTGGCCGGTTCACCCCGGGGTTCGTCATCGACGCCCTCGACACCGGTGACTCCGAGGAGACGGTGTGCGCCTGCAACGCGAGGGCTGCGTTCGATCACCCACTGTCCGCGGAGATCCCGACCGTCGAGTTGCTCGTCGAGCATGCCGACGGCGGTGACGTGACGTGGGTGAAGGAGAACGGTGTGGTGGTCTATCCGCAGGTTCCGGCCGATCGACCCGAGCCGTGACCGTCCGGGTCTGCGGCGCAGTCGCGGCCGATCAGCTGCTGCTTGTTGACGAGTCGCCTTGGTGATGGACCAGGAGGCAACTGGTGCAGGTGGATTCGTCGGATTGTCTGCCGATGAGGCGGGCGGCGAGTTCTTCGCCGGGCAGGTCGGCGCCGGGGTAGTTCGACGGTTCTGCGGTGTCGTTGTCTTCGCCGTCCACGGCGGGGCCGGGTTGGTAGTCGGTGCGGTGCCACAGGCGCATTCGGGTGACCGGGGTGGGGAGGAATTCGGGTTCAGCGCGTACCGGGCCGCGGATCCCGGGCAGGGACACGATCCGGCCGATCCGCCAGATCGCGGTGGCGTGGGAATGCTGGGTCGACTTCGTGATCTCGTCGAGGGTGTCGATGTACCTGCGGGCGGCCGTGCCGGGGTTGTCGGTGATCATGACGGCCTCATCGGTGATGGTCGAGCCGCGGGAAGCGCCGGTGGATCCGGCGACCGCCCGCCGGCTGGTGACGAGAACGCCTGCGTGCAGATTCGCCGGTGGACAGCACCCGCACCCCGGCCTGAAAGGTAGTGGGTGAGGGCGGTGGGGGAGGTGGTGTGCGCGCGGAAGGCTGGCGCGGGCGGTGTTGACGACCAGGACATCCCCGGCACGCAGCGGCAGCGGATCGGGGGTGTTGGCGTCGAGGTAGGCGATCGCCGCGTACCGCGGCCCTGTGGGGACGACGATGACGCCGACTGCGAGTGACCACACTCCACATGCGGTGCCGCGGTCATGACAGTGTTCTCCCGGCTGCTGGGGAGGTGGCCGGCGCGCCTGCGCCGTAGGGTTCGGTACCGCTGCTACGCGAGTCCGGGAGACGCTGCACCTCCGGAATTTCCGGCACAGTCGGCGGTGGGTAGATGGTGGGCCGTAAGGCGCACGCCCGCTCGCCGCCCTGAACTAAAGAAATCGTCAAAGCCCGCCACACTAAATCACCAGACGCCGAGGATATTTCGGGATTACGTAGGAGATTAACCCCTGCCATGGTGGGCCACCCCTCGTCCTGCCTAAAGCTCGATGCGATGTGAGTGTGGGCTCCAAAAGGGGTCGTGTTGGTCTGCCCACATGGACAATGTCTTTAGACAACTGAAATGTCAGTTCGGATGAAGCTTCCGCATTACCGAGACGGACCTGCCGTTACTGTGTGCGGTCGACGATTGCCGATGTAGAAGGAGAGCACGATGGCGGTATCACCGAGGACTTCCGAAGGTTCGGCGAAGAGGACGACCAGGGAGATCCGTGAGTGGGCGATCGGAGAGGGCCGTGAAGTGTCGCCCCGCGGTCGGATTTCGGCCGAGATCGAGCAAGCTTTCCATGACGCTCAGGCAGAAACGGCGCCAGCGAGGAAGGTGGCCGCGAGGAAGACGGCCGCGAAGAAGGCAGCGGCGGCGAAGAAGGTGGTTGCGAAGAAGTCACCGGCGGCGAAGAAGGTGGCTACGAAGAAGGCTCCGGCGAAGACAACAGCGCCGAAGACGACGGCCGCCGAGAAGGAGGTCGCCACGAAGGCGCCGGCGAAGAGAGCGGGTGCGGCCGGTAAGGCTCCGGCGAAGACGACGACTAAAGAGATTCGCGAGTGGGCGATCGGAGAGGGTCGCGAGGTGTCGCCCCGTGGTCGGATTTCGGCCGAGATCGAGCAAGCTTTCTATGACGCTCAGACAAAGGAGGTTCAGGCAGAAGCGATGCCGGCGAAGAAGACGCGTGTGAAGAAGGTAGTCGCGAGGAAGGCTCCGGCGGAGACGTCGGTCGCGAAGAAGTCAGCAACGAAGGCGGCAGGAGCGAAGACGGCTGTGGAGTCGGCCGCGGAGACGACGGCCGTGAAGAAGAAGGTCGCGAGGAAAGCTCCGGCGAAGACGTCGGTGGCGAAGACGTCGGTTGCGGAGTCGGCAGGGGCGAAGTCGGCGGCTGCGGAGTCGGCGGTTGCGGAGTCGGTGGTTGCGGAGTCGGCTGCGGAAGCGACGGCCGTGAAGAAGGCTCCGGTGACGGGAGCGGCGGCGGGCACCACTCCGGCGAAGGCGACGACCAAGGAAATTCGCGAGTGGGCAATCGGGGGAGGGCCGTCATGTGTCCCTCCGCGGTCGGATTTCGGCCGCGATTGTGCGAGCCTTCCATGACGCTGCGGCAAAGTTGCCGCTTCCGCTCGGCTGAAACAGGTGGGGGTCCGTGATCGAGCCTGACCGACCGACTCCTGTTGCCGCGGTATGCCGTCGCGGCCGGGCCGTCGCCCGCGCCGCGATGGAGGGTGATCGCATGTTCGGCGCTGTGGAGGTCACCCTCGAGAAGCTTGCTGAGTTGCTCGAACGCCATATCCTCCCCGTGACCAGGATGCTGCGCCGCACTGACTTTGTCTCTCGTGGGTCGAGCGGCGCGCTCTGATGGCCGCCCGTTCAGGGCAAGAAGACGGTGTGCGATCGAACCGCAGCAGACCTCGAGCGTCGACTCGCCATGCTCGCCTATGTACGCGGCTGTCTCCGTGGGTCGGAGGGCGAAGAGTTCCGCATCCCGACCACTGCGCTCGACGAGGTTCTTGACGAGAGGGGGGCAGTGTGGAGCGATCACTGTGGGATCCGAGGTTATTGTTGGCGGTGCAGCACCCCGAGGCATGGTGGTCGCGATGCAGTTCACCCTGGGTCGGGGACGGTGGTGCCGGGGTGGTGCGGTCGGGTCAAGTGAGGTTGCCCCTTGAAGGTGGACACCGGATTTCATGCGGCGACTGACAGCGTAGACGACGCGATCAGTCGTTGTTCGAAATCCACTGGGGTGAGGTATCCGAGGGCGGAGTGACGGCGACGTCGATTGAAGTACGAGAGCCACTCGAACAGCTCCAGCCGTGCCTGCGACTTCGACGTCCAACTCCGTCCGTGCAGCCACTCCCTCTTGAGTCCTTGGAAGAACGACTCGGCGAGAGCATTATCGTAACTTGACCCGACCCGTCCCCGACTCTGCTGGATCCCATGACGGCGGCATACATCGACGAAAGCTGCTGCGGTGTACTGCGTTCCGCGGTCACTGTGGAAGATGACGCCACCGACGTCACCACCGCGGGTGCGCACCGCCATCTCGATCGCGTCCGTGACGAGATCGGTGCGCATGTGGTCGGCGATGGACCAGCCCACCACCCGGCGTGAGCAGATGTCGATCACCGTGGCCAAGAACAACCACGAGGATCCCACGGGGATGTAGACATCCCACGCGGGTCAGATGTCAAGCAGCCGCCGGTTGAGACGGGATCTGATGGTCGGGCCAGGCGGCGTGGTCGTCCCAGGGTTCGTTGTGTTGCAGACACCACCACATGCGTCCGAGGAGCTTGTTGGCGAGGTTGCGCAGCGCGGCGTTGTGGTGGTCGCCGCGGCTCGCCGTTTGTCGTAGTGGGCACGTGCGCCCGCTGATTTGGTGAGGGTGACGAACGCCCACCAGTGGCAGGCGTCGCCGAGTCGCTTGTTGCGGACCTTTCGCGCCTTGACGTAGTGCGATCGGCCCGAGGCGCGGGTGATCGGCGCAGTGCCGGCGAACGCGCGCAACCCGTTCGCCGTCGCGAACCGTGCAGGATCGTCGCCGACCTCGGCCAGGACCCGGGCGGCGAGAATCGGACCGAGACCCGGAGCCGACCGCAGGATCGGTGCGAGGGGGTGGCTGTCGAATTCGCGACCCAGCGCGTTCTCCAGGCTGTCCACGGACTGCTGCATCGAGGCGATGACGGCGAGCAGGCCGGTGACAGCATGACCGAGTGCCTCCTCGACCTGCGGCGGCTGCCCGAGCGCGGGCGTTTTCAGCTCCCGCAGGATCCGCTCGACCAGGTTCGGGTCGTTGCGTCGGCCACTGTGATGCAGGAGCGCCACAACTTTGCGTCTGATCAGGGCTCGACCCGATGCAGGGGTGGGCGCCGCGGAGAGCACCGCGACCGCGGCGCGGTGCTTCAAATTCGGAAATGCCTGCAGTGCACCAGGATAAAATTCCAGCAATACAGAACGTAGTCGGCTGATGGTCTGATACAGCGCCCAGATCGCCTCCTGGTGCTGACGGGCGAGGGCCTTGATCGCCCGGCCGTGTTCGCTGATCGCCGGCATCGGACGGTGCATCGCTCGGTCGGTGCGCAGAATATTCGCCAGAATCGCGGCGTCACCCGGATCGGACTTGCCGCCGGCCTGTCCGTGGCGTTCGCGGTAGCGGGCCACCGCACGGGGTTGATCGGGTATACGGTGAATCCTGCTTCCACCAGGGCCACGACGAGTAGATTCTTGTCGGTTTCGATCGCGATAGGGGTGGTGCCGGGTGCGCCTCCGCTCTCCGCGATTACCTCCAGCAGCGCGGTCAATCCCGCTGTGCCGGTGTCGATGCGCTTCCGGCGACGACGGTGCCGTTCTCGTCGACGAGGGCGACATCGTGATGCACTTCGGCCCAATCGATCCCGCAGTTGATGCTCATGTACAACCTCCTGTCCAGCGGCGTATTTTGCTGTGAGCTCGGGGGTTGTGCGGCGACCTAATGGAAGCGCTCTTCGGCGCGGCATCTCACAAGCCGATCACGTGCCCCAGCGACTGGCAGGGTCACCGTCTACATTCAGACCTCTCACACAGTCGGTTGCCATCACAGCAGTGATCCCCTTCCAGCAGCTCAATGCTCAGACTGCGCCTGGATCGGTAATATCTCAGGGACCTCCCGCCAGTCGCCTTGTGCGTGTCGGATCGTTGGTCCGACTCACCCATTAGGTGATGTCCCCACACCATTTGGTATCGACAGCCGTAGCGGTGAAGTCTCGCATCACCAGATCCGGCACCGACGGAGCCGACTTGTCCGCGATAGTCGTGCGCTTGCTGCGGCGCAGGTGCCGGCCGACCACGTGGTGGATTCGCATCAGCCGGGTCACCCGTTTGCGGTTGATCTTGCGTCCGCGGGAGCGGAGTTCGGCGTGAACGCGCGGGGCGCCGTAGGCGCTGCGGTGCTCGGCATGGATGGCGCGGATCTCGGCGACTGTCGCAGCCTTCTCCGCCGCGTGCTCGGCGCGAGCATCCTCGGTGGCCAGGTGCCGGTAGTAACCGGAGCGGGAGGTTCCCAGCACCCGGCACAGCCGCTGCACGCCGAACTCGGCGCGATGGTCGGAGATGAAGTCCCAGCGGCGGGTCTTCACTTCACCTCTTTCGCGAAATACGCGGCTGCCCGGCGCAGGATTCGCGTTCGAGCTGCCATTCCTTCTCGGCACCGCGTAACCGGGCGTTCTCTGCCCGCAGCCGCGCGAGCTCGTCCGCTTCGGTCTCCCCACCGGCGGTGCTACGGGCCTCCGGGCGTCCATTGCGGGCGGTGTCCTTGCGGACCCACGTCCGTAGCGTCTCGCCACTGATGCCCAGGTCCGCGGCGACCGCCGCGTATGTGCGCTGGCCGTCGGCCGCGCGGTACAGCGCGATCGCGTCCTTCCGGAATTCCTCCGTGTACAGAGACTGGCGTCCCACTTCGACATCCCTCCTGGCTCTACTAGAACCATTGTCAGGGGTGTCCACTCCAAGGGGGCAGCCTCACAAGCCGGGTGGCGACCGCGCACGCGGTGGCCGTGTTGGCGGTTCACAGGTGCGCCAGCATGGGGAACAGGGCGATCGCGGAGACTGTGATGCCCGCGGCGCTGGCAACGACGCCCAGTAGGGCCCGCAACGATGCCGCCTCGTCGTCCGCTACCGCGGACCGCGACGCGGCGATGGCGCCGCAGACCACCGCGGCCACTCCCCAGGAGGGAGCCGAGTGCGACCACCCAGAAGGATGCAACGGACAATGCGCCCAGGGTGATCGACACGGCGGGCAACCACCAGCCATGCTGCTCAGCAATCTCGTTGCCGTCGACGGAGGAACACAGGCGGGAGACGGCGACGGTTGGTGGATGTAACGGACACCGAGTTCGTATCCGACGAGGTCGCCGCGTTCGCGCAACCGGTGGGCGGGGTCCAGCCGGTTGCTGTCGCGCGAATGCAGCGAGTCGGTTGTGTGCTGGGCGCATCTGGGTGTCCGCAGGCGGCAACGTGGCAGTCGACTGCTCCGGGGCGGTTCGATCTCGGATTGTGTTCGTGCTGATCGGGTCGCGTACCGGGCCGGTCGGGTGCTTATGCTCGATCTTGGGAGTTTCGCCGAGCGAAGAGGTGCAGCAGCATGGCCCGAAACAGCGGCAACCGGCCGGTCGATGGCCCGGAGTTGACGGTCGGTGCCCGGGTGCTGGTCCGCAGGAGCGCCGGAGCCGATCTCACCGGTGAGGTGGTCGAGGATTATGCGGCGGTGACCGATCCGGGCGGTGGTGGGCACGAGTGGGCGCCGGTGCATCGGTGGGCGGTCGCGCTCGACGACGGGCGGCTGGTTTTTGCCGACACCGAAGACCTGACCATCGATCCGGGCTTCCACCGCTCCGCCGCGAACCCGGACCTGAACCCGAACCAGGAGTCGGCTGTGCGGGCACCCGGCCGACACCGGGGAGAGTGATCGACGGCAGCCGCTTCGTGGCCGGTTCTGGGCGGCGCCGGGCATCGTGCACACGAATTGCGCTACCCGTCAGTCGATTGCATGAATCGTGCGGATGAGGTCCCGGAGGGGGGTACGTCGATCTCACCGGACGATCTGTCGGGGTATGCCTCAGTCGTGGCATAGCCGCACCGGACGTGTTTGCGCTGTGGTGTTGTTCGGAACTGGGGCTTCTGGCTTACCGTGTCGGGTATGAGAGGTGATGAGGCTCGCGTGGCCCGGGACTTCGCGGGGTGGTTGTCATCTCAGGGGTGGACGGTGGTGACCGATTCGGATGTCGTGGATATCGTTGCCGAGAAGGACGGTCGTCGGCTCTACGCCGAGGTCGAGGGTGCGTCCACCGTGCCGGGGTTGGATGTCGATACCGCGATCGGGCAGTTGGTGAGGCGGATGCCGAGCGAGGCGGATCAGTCGGTGTCGTTTGCGTTGGTCGTGCGGGACGAGCCTGGGTCAGTGGACGCGGCGGGGAGGGCACCTCAGCGGGTTCTGGATTTGTTGGGGATGGCGCTGTATGCGGTCGATGAGGACGGTGGCGTGCGGCAGCTCTTCGGCCGCGCATGAAGACCTGCCGCCCGGCACGGGCGGAGACTGGCCAGCAGGGTGGCCATGAGCATCGCCATATCCCGTGATGGTGGGCTTGGTGCGGTGATGGGGCTACAGCTCAGTCGGTGAGAGCCGTGTCCTCGGAATCGGTGGTCGCGGGTTTCGAGCCCCGCCCGCCCCACCGCCTCCATTGCAGGTCGCCGGGAGGTACCTGAGACGAAGACATCGCGCGGGTCGAGTGTGTGCGATGCGGTGACATACGGCGGTGGCAGACTCCGCGCAGATCAGCCGACCCGGAGGATTGCACCGTTACTGGTGTGGAGACGTTCGGGTCCTCTGATGCTCCGACGGTCTCAGGCGCAGTCGCGGCAGATCAGCTGTGCGGCGTCGGCGATGCGGCTGCGGTGGTGGACGAGGAAGCAACTGGTGCAGGTGAATTCATCGGCCTGCTTCGGGATGACGCGGACGGTGAGTTCTTCGCCGGACAGGTCGGCGCCGGGCAGTTCGAAGGACTCGGCGGTGTCGGCGTCCTCGACGTCCACGACGGGGGACTGGGTGTCTTTCCGGCTGGCGGTCAGCTGTTCGAGGGAGGTGTCCGCCTCGTCGGATTCGGTGACTCTGGGGGCGTCGTAATCGGTGGCCATGGCTGTGTCGTCCTCATGCTCTGGGTGTTCGGACTCGCCAGGATAGGACGGGGTCGGTGGCAGTATGCAACCGGGCGGCTGCCGCCCGATCCCAGGCGGACGGGGATCGTGCCCCGCCGGTTCGGCTCGGTGGCCGCCAATTGACCCAGTGTCGTTTGCTGTCAGAGGAATTGGCTGGATCGGTATCGGGACGGGGGGGCGCGTGGATCTTTTTCGCGGCTGGCCGGTGCGGTGATTGGTCAATCTGGATGTCGGCGCATACCCAGCGGCCAGGGCGGGAATTTATAGGTGCGCCAGCATGGGGAGCAGGGCGATCGCGGAGACGGTGATCCCCGCGGCGCCGGCCACGACGCCCAGTAGGGCCCGCAACGATGCCGCCTCGTCGTCGACCACTGCGGACCGCGAGGTGGCGATGGCGCCGCAGACCACCGCGGCTACTCCCAGGAGGAAGCCGAGTCCGACCACCCAGAACGACGCAATGGACAACGCCCCGAGGGCGATCGACAGGGCGGGCAACCGCGAGCAATGCTTCCGTTTCTCGTTGTGGTCGACGGAGGAACTCATGCGGGAGACGGCGGCGGTCATGGTCCTCCTTCAAGCGGTGACGAGTTGGGTCGGCGGGCACGGTTCGCTGCATCAGAGCCGGGCGCGTCGTCGGGCCTGTTCGGTCCACGAACTCGCGCGGCGTTGTCGAGGCCTGCTGACCACGGCTCCGTGCTCAAAGTGCAGGCGTTGACGGTCGCGGCTCGGTCGAGATCTCACAGCTTGTGACCCGGACCTCAATGACAATTTAGCACTTAGACCGGCAGAGTGCTAACTCTTTTTGCTAAGTAACAACCGTGCCGTCATGGATCTTGCACCCGGTCCAGTGTCGGGCGTGCGGGCCCCTGTTCGGAACGGGGCGCGGTGTCCGGGTCGACGTCCGGTGATCTGACTCGACATTCACCGCGTTAATAGGGTCGCCGCCGACGGCTACTGCCCCCGAATGTCGGTGGGGTCGGCAATGGGGCGGGCGGTATCGGTCCGCTTTGGGTAGCTGTGGTGGAATGATTCAAGATGAATCAGGAGGTGCGTGGTTGTGGACACCATTGATCGCAAGGCCTTGGCCGCCCTTGATGCAGCGGCCGCACGGCGCAGGGTCGCCGACCTCGATGTCCGGCGGGCGGTGGCCGAGGCCAACGCCGCCCACATCACCCAACGGGTGATCCATGAGCACATCGGAATCTCCCAACCTACGATTCACCGCATGCTGCGCACCGTGCTGGAAAACCCGGCCCTCCTCGACCGAACACCGACCGAGGTCATCGACCGCCGCACCGCCGGCGAGATCAGCGATACCGAGATGATGCAGGTGCTGCTGGACTGGAACTTCACCTTCGGCACGGTTCCGGTCAGCAGCGGCATCTCGGCCGACGCATACGAGCCCGGCAGCTGGGACGAGATCGAACGCGCCTACTACCGCGGACTGCTCACCGACGACGAGATCGGCCGGTTGACGGAACGCAACACCGACGCCCTCGAGCAGGCGGCACGGTCTGCGTGAATTCCCCGGATCCACTGCGCGGCAAGGTCGCCGCGCAGCTCACCGCCATGTCCGTACCCGGTGGCCCGCTGCACACCAAATCCGACACCAGCACGATGATCCGCTTCGCGGCATCCCTCACCCGGCTGCGGTTCCGACGCACCGTCATCGACCGGTATCTGGCGCGGGAAACGCCACCGGACTCTACGTTGCAGAGCGTTCCGCCGGCACCCAGGGCGCGGGTGTTCAACTGTCGGTGGCCGGCCCAGGGATAGGGGGCGGGGGGTTGTGGGGGTGTCGGACGTCCCGGATGGCGTCGGCGAGGTCCGCGGCTGTCGGTAGGGCGGGCCGGAGGTCGGCGGGCAGGGACCGGTGTGTGGTGTAGGTGCTGACGGCGAGCGGCGAGTCCAGACCGCGAAGGGCGTATTCGACGACGATGTCGTCGCGGTCGGCGGCGAGGAGGATGCCGATGGTGGTGCCGTCGCCGTGCTCGGGTTTGCGGAGCAGGTCATCGACGGCGTTGACGTAGAAGTTGAGCTTGCCGATGTGTTCGGGCTCGGCGTGGCCGATTTTGAGCTCGAAGACGACGAAGCGGCGCAGGCCCAGGTGGAAGAACAGCAGATCGAGGTAGTAGTCGGAGTTGCCGACGGTGAGCTTGTACTGGCGTCCGACGAAGGAAAAACCACCACCGAGCTCGGTGAGGAAATGGGTGAGTCGGCCGATGAGGGCATCTTCGAGTTCGCGTTCGCTGTAACCGGCGTCGAGGCCCAGGAAGTCGAGGTTGTACGGATCCTGCAGGATTTCGTGGGCGAGGTCGGATTCGTGCGCCGGCAGCGTGGTGGGGAAGTTGTTCGGTGCGGCACCGACACGCAGATGTCTGTCCGAGGTGATGTGGTGGACGAGTGTGGCACGGGACCAGCCGTGATGGGCCGCCTGGCTGGCGTACCAGTCGCGGACACGGGGGTCGGGGACACGGTCGAGGAGGACGAGGATGTGTCCCCACGGCAATTGCGCAGCAGGGTGCTGCGCAATGGGGTCGGGGTACGCGGTGGCAAGGGTGCGCATGTAGACCAGATTGCGTTGCGACAGTCCTCGCATGCCGGGGAACTCGGTGCGCAGGTCGTCGGCGAGCCGGGCAATGACCCGGGTGCCCCACCCTTCCTCGTTCTGCCGAGCGCGGATCAGCTTCCCGATCTTCCAGTACAGGAGGATCAGTTCGGTGTTGACCTTGCGAGCAGCATGAACACGGGCGGTGCGGACCTGGGACTTGATGTCCTCGAGTAACGCGCCGTAGCCGGCGGGCTCGATTTCTTCTGCTCGACTCATCGTCGCCATCTTCTCCCATCCGACCGACAGATGGTGCAGCCGGGCGTACAGACATACATCCGGCCTCTGTATCGACCTCTAAGGCACCGGCTGGTCGTCGCTTCTCGAGAAGTGGAAAGACGCGGGGAACCGGCATTTACGCAGCAAGCTGCTGCGCAAATAGGCATGCCGAGGTGAGGACGTCACGATCGCGGTCCTCAACCCCAGGCCGGCCTGGCGGGAATCAATCAGGACGGCTTACTGGCCGGATTCATTTGGCGTGACTACCGAGACTCCCGCATCGAGCCCTTACCTGCACGAACATCTGGTCGGCACCCTGACCGCGGCGGGGGTGCGGTCCGACGCACGACCGCACACTCCGGTGATTTTCGGTGCCGACACGGCCAAGACGGACGCGCCGTGATAATGGTTGAACAGGCACACCACCGGACAACACCATCGATGCCACAGGTGCTGTCGCCGACCGGGGATAAGGACGGAACCGTGTCATCGACTTCCCCCTTGTCGACTGCCTCCTCGGAAGGGCTCATCGTTCGGACGCAACCCGGCAGGGTCCGGATGCGTGGGCACCGACCCGGGTGGGTACCCCGTAGATGGTGATGTGAGATGACCTCCCACGACGCGCTCCGACGTTGGATCGCGCAGCAGATGTGCCTTGACCTCGAGACCGCCGATCCGGCTGCCCTGGTCTACCTCGAGGAGGTGACGGCGGTGGCCGAGGCGGGCTACGTGCGGTCCCTCCTCGAGCTCGGGAGTTACCGTCCCTTGGTCGGTTGACCTCCGGACAGGTCCCCGCCCGGTTGCGTGTCGAAAAGTCGATCCGACCCGAGGGCGTATTCTCTTCGCATTCAGCCAGATTCGTCCGCCCGGTCAGGGAGCGGGCGGGTGGTACTGCCCGTACACGCCGCCGGGGTGGCCCTGCAGGTACAGGTTGTGCTCGTAGGTCGCTCGCGCGGCGAGCTCCTGCCGTCGTACGTGCTCGGCACCCTGACGGGCGCGGTGGTTCTCCCACACTCCGATGCCGCCGTACGCGATCGCGGCGAGGGCAGCGCCTGCGGCGATCACCCACCAGTACTTGATGATCAACCCGAGCACGAACAGGACGCCCAGACCGGCCAGGACGGGATGTCGGGCAGCGAAAGACCGGCCCACGTGCTACTTCTTCGTCAGTGTGACGACGACCGGATCGCCCGCCGGCGGCGATGGTGCCCGGGCCCGGCTCAATGCTGACGGCGGTCCAGTTCGCGGCCATGATCACAAGGGTGTCATACGGGTCGGCGGAGGCGAGGGAGACGTTGGTCAGGCCGAACGTGGACAGTTCCTGTTGCACGATTTCACCGTTGCGTCCAGCGACGGCAGGTCGCGTGACCTGAGTCGGAACCGTGGTGGGCGCTGCGGTCGTGGTGGTGATCTTCGGTGCCAGTGCCGCGACCGCAGTGGTGGTCGGTGCAGTGGCGGCGGACTTGTTGTTGTTGCAGCCGCCAGCGAGGCCGGCGATGACGGCGGGGAGCGGGCGCAAGCGAAGGTGGAATACGAGGCGTTCCTGGCGACCTGTCCCAGCCGACAGCTCCTCGACCGGATCTGCGACAAGTGGGGACGCTGGTCCTGACGGTGCTGGGCAGCGACGGACCACGTGAGGGCGAAGACTGCATCGGCGAGCCGCGGCATTTGCGCTACCTGGAGCTGTCCCGCCGGCTGGCCGGAGTCAGTCAGAAGATGCCCACAACAGACGCTGCGCTCCCTCGAACGCGACGGCCTGCTCACCCGCACGGTGACGCCGCCGTGCCGGTCACGGCACCTACGAGCTGACTGACCTCGGACTCTCGCTCCACACCCTCATGAGCGATATCAAGGCGTGGGTGGAGGTGCACATGGACGAAGGTTCTCGCTAACAGAAATGACTACGACACCCGCGTCGAATTAGCGCGCTGCACTTAACCACTCACGGGGAGTGGAGCGCCCTCGAAGCGTTCGCGGAGGGTGGATTCTGCGTACTCGTTCCGGAAGATCCCCTTCTTGCGGAGGAGCGGAACGACGTGATCGACGAAATCGGTGAGCCCGGAGGGGAATCCGTCCGGCATGAGGTTGAAGCCGTCCGCCGCGCCCGCCAGGAACCATTCCTCGAAGGTGTCGGCGATCTGTTCGGGTGAGCCGACGACGAGCCGGTGGCCGAAGCCGCCGGCCTTGCGGAGCAGTTCGGACACCGAGTACCGGCTTTCGAGTGCCAGTCGCACGACGGCTTCCCGGAACCCGAGCGATCCGGGGAACGTCGGATCGACCGGAGCACGGAGCAACTCCTCCGGGATCGGCCGGTCCGGGTCGAGCGAGCTCAGGTCGATGCCGAGCATGCCGCCGAGCCGTTCGGCGGAGAAGCCGTCGGCGGCCTTGGATTCCCAGTCTTCGTACCGGGCGATCGCCTCGGCCTCGGTGCAGCCCACCACCGTGACGAGGCCGGGAAGGATCTTCACTGCCTGGGGATCGCGACCGGCGGCACGCGCGACATCCTTCACGTCCCGGTAGTGTTGCCGCCCGGCATCGAGTGTGAGCTCCGCCGAGAACACAGCGTCGGCGCTGCGTCCTGCCAGCGTGCGACCCTGCGGGGATCCGCCGGCCTGCACGAGCAGGGGGTGGCCCTGCGGCGACGGCGGCACGGGCAGTACACCGTGAACGTGGAAGAACTCCCCGTCGTGGTGCACCGGGTCCCGGGTGGTCGCCGATTCCCACAGTGCCGTCACGACGTCCACGAATTCCGTGGCCCGGCGGTACCGCGACTCGCGGTCCGGAATCCGGGAGCGACCGAAATTGTGGGCGGTCCCGGCGTGGAACGTGGTCACCACATTCCACGCCACCCGTCCGCCGGACACGACGTCGAGGGAGAGGAATCGGTCCGCCAGGTCGAACGGATCGTTGAACGTCGTCGACGCCGTGCCGATCAGGCCGAGGTGCTCGGTCGCGCTCGCCACCACCCCGAGCACGGTGGTCGGTTCGAGGGCCCGCGTCGGCTTGACGGCGGGATCCTCGCGGAGCGCCGGACCGTCCGCGAGGAACAGCGCGTCGAGGGTGCCGCGTTCGGCGATCTGCGCGACCTCGGTGTAGTAGTTCGGGTCGATGAACGACGTCGGGTGCAGGTCGGGAGCCCGCCACGCGGACGGGTGGAAACCCACGTCCAGCACGTTGACGTTGAGGATGACCTCTCGTTGCGCGGGCATCAGCCGGCCGGCTTCGCGGCCGCGCCGTCGAGATTGGTCTGGCTGCGGTCGGTGGCCTTCGCCGATTCGATGCTCTGCGCCACCCGGGAGAAGAACGGGTCGCTGTCGATGAGCTGGCCGATCCGCGGGTCGTGGTAGGTGTCGAGCAGCGGCGCGAAGTCGGGGTTGTCCTTGTTCGTCTCGTTGATGACGACCTCGATCCAGTACAACTCGTAGGCGGGGGCGTTGAAGACGATCTTGTCGTCGGGGACGTCGGCGAGGTCGAAGTTGGACCGCCAGCCCAGCGCCAGGTCGATGTCGGGGAGGGTGCGCGGCAACTGCGCCAGCGCGGCCTCGGTAAACTCGAACGACTTCGGGTTGTCCTTGACGTCGCGGATGGTCACGCGCGACGGGTCGACACCGTCCTTGAGGGTGAGCTGGCCGAGGTCCTGCAGGGTCTGCAGTGCCTGCGCCTGATTCGACGGGTCGTCGGGGATGGCGACCTTCGCGCCCTTCGGGAGATCCTCGAGTTTGCCGTACTTCTCGGAGTAGCCCGAGAACTTGAGGACGTACCAGTCTCCGGCCGCATACAGTCCGAGGTTGCCGTCCTCGTTCTGCACGCGCATCCATTCCTGATGCTGGCTGTGGTTGGCGTCGATGTCGCCTTGGGAGACTGCGAGATTCTTGAGCTTCGAATCCTCGATCTGGACGGGTTCGACGGTGATGCCGTGGTCGGGGGCGAGTTTCGCGACTTCCTTGGCGAGCTTTTCGTCCAGGATCGATCCGGCGGTGTATCCGATCTTGAACGTGGTCTGCGGGCCGTCGCCCTCGGTGCGGTCGTTGCCCTCGGCCGCGCCGCACGCGGTGAGGAGGAGAAGGAGGGTGGCCGTCAGTCCGCCTGCCGCCGCAGCGCGGGCGCGCGTTACCGAGCGGGGTCGATTCGTCATGGGTGTTGTCCTCTGATCTGGGTGGATGTGAAGGAAGGTTCAGCGCCGGTTGGTGAGGCGGGCGGCCAGATCGCCGACGAGCTGGATGACCTGGACCAGTACCACGAGTGCGATGACCGTCGTGATCATCACGGTGTTGTCGAATCTGTTGTAGCCGTAGGCGATGGCGAGGTTGCCGATGCCGCCTGCGCCCACCGCGCCGGCGATCGCCGACATGTCGAGGATGCCGATCAGCGCGATGGTCAGAGCGCCGATGATCGTCGGGACCGCCTCGTGGAGTTGCACTTTGCGGATGATCTGAAAGTTCGACCCGGCTGAGGCCCGGCCCACTTCCACCACTTCGGGGGGAACGTCGCGCAGCGAATTCTCGATCAGACGCGCGACGTACGGCGTCGCGGCCAGCGTCATCGGAACCGCCGCGGCCTGCACCCCGAGCGACGTGCCGACGATGAACCGGGTGAACGGAATGATGGCGGCCATCAGCACCAGGAAGGGAAGTGATCGACCGAGGTTGACCACCCAGCCCGCGACCGCGTTGACCGCCGGGTTGGGGAACAACCCGCGGGGAGCGGTGTTGTGCAGGATGACCGCCAGCGGAGTGCCCAGCAGGATGGCCAGGATCACCGTGATCCCGACCATCTGCACGGTCTGCTGCAGGGCGGGGAGGAACAGCTCGGGAAGTTCGTCGACCGGAGTCGAAATGGCGAGAACGGCAGTGCCCGGGGCGCTCATGCCGCTGCCTCCTCGGTGGTACGCGCGGATGTGGCGTTCTCGACCCGGGTTCCGTGCAGGCCCCACGACGACAGCAGGTCGCCGACGGACGGATGCTCACCGGCCACCGAGATGGTGACCCGACCGGCCGGGCGTCCGCCGACCGATTCCACGGTCCCGGACAGCACCCCGATCGACCAGCCGGTGGCCTTGCCGAGAAGTTCGATCCAGTTGGTGGGAACGGTGTCGGAGCCGTAGGTGACGTGCCAGAGCACGTCCCGGTCCGCCGTGGTGATGTGGGAACGGTCGGGGAGGAGGCCGACACCGAGTTCGGACCGGGGATCCCGGAGGAGTTCGATCACCGGGCCCGATTCCACCACCCGCCCCGCATCGAGGACGGTGACCACGTCCGCGACCTGCCGGACGACATCCATTTCGTGGGTGATCAGCACGATCGTCAGTCCGAGGTCGTCGCGCAGTTCACGAAGCAACGCGAGGATGGATCGGGTGGTACTCGGATCGAGCCCGGACGTCGCCTCGTCCGACACCAGGACCTTGGGGGCGAGTGCCAGCGACCGGGCAATCCCCACGCGCTGCCGCTGCCCGCCGGACAGCTGCCGAGGGTAGAGGTCGGCCTTGTCGGACAGACCGACCCGTCCGAGCAGCTCCTCCACCCGTGCTCGCCGCTCGGTGCGGCCAACACCGGCGAATTCGAGCGGCAGGGCCACATTCTCCGCCGCCGTGCGACGGGCGAGGAGACTCGACGCCTGGAAGATCGTGCCGATCGCGCGGCGCTGATCCCGGAGCCGGCGTTCGGACAGTCCCGAGACGTCGACACCGTCGAGCAGAATGCGCCCCTCGGACGGACGCTCCAGCAGGCTGATGATGCGCGACAGCGTGGTCTTGCCCGCACCGCTCTGGCCGATCACCGCCGCGATCTGGCCTGTGCCGGCGGAGAAGTCGATGTCGTGGAGCACTTCGACGGAACTGGATTTCTTCCCGAATCGTTTCGTGACGGAACGGACTTCGATCATGCTGAACCACCTGTGTCGGATGACGGCACCTCGGGTCGGCCGTCGGGACGGAAAATCCCGGCCCGCGAACGGGCCGGTCGATTCCCGAAACGATAGGCGTGGGTAAACGGAAAGTCATGCCTAAGAATCGACTTGATCAGAAGAACGCTAGTTCTTCGCGCCCGGATAGACCGGACGGCGGTGGGCCGGTGCCGGCGCCGGTTCGGGCAGCCGCAGCGTCGCCCGGAGCGACCGCTGCCGGTACCCGCGGGGCCGAGTCGGCCTCGGCCACGCGGTGAAGCCGGCGTCGAGGTCGGTGACGGTCGCGATGTGACCGTCCACGTCGGTGGCGCCGGGATCGTCGGCGACGAACAGCGATGCGCGCTCACGCACAGCCGGCCCGTGACGGTCGACCTGGCTGCCGTCCAGCACGACGATGTCGGAAACCTCGGCTGCGGAGACCATGTCGTCGCCGTCCTGCGCCCACCACGCGACGGGAATCTTCTGCTGCGGCGGGGTGGGGACGTTGAGGGGGCCGGTGATGTCGAAGATCCCGCGGTGGTCGGCGTAGACGATCCGGTCGGAATCGGCGAAACGCAGGTCGTGCGGGCGCCCACGGATCGTGTCGGCCGGCCAGCTCTCCCACAGGGTGCGGGTGGCGTGGATCGCATCGGTCGTGGCTGCGGGACTCGGCCCGGCATCGATCCACACCCCTTCCCGAGTCAGGTTGTCCGGCGCCGATCGGTCTTCCACACCGGTGAGCCAGCCGACCCGGCCGCGGCTGGTGTGATCGAGCGATGCGAGTCGGCGAGCCAGGTTGTACGGGTGGTCGAGGTGGGGGACCGCGGTGACGAACACACCGACGTCGTCGGTGGCGGCGATCAAGGCCGCGGCGGACACGCTGGGCGACAGCGCGGCAGTGGGTCGGGGAGCGGTCCGCGACACCCGCTCGACGCCGAGCAGGACGAAGTCCGCGCCCGTGCGGGTGATGAATGCGGCGAGTTCGTCGACCCGGCCGCGGCGAATCGCGTCGACGAGCAGATGCTCACCGAGTGCGAGGCCGTAGAAGGTCCTGCTGCGCTGGATCACACTCATCGAAGGTCTCCCGTTGTCGGTTCGAGGGTCTGCTGTCGTGATGTCAAAGGTCATCTCCTGAGAAGAGGGTGGATGTCGCGAGGGCGAGGGACGCCATCCCGAGGATCACCAGCAACATCGATACGGACGCACTACGCCGTAGGACACTGGACCGCGGATTCCGCGGGTCGTACCACAGCCAGAGGACCTGCCCGACAACGAACTCTCCCCTATCCGCGTCGGGCAGAAACGCACCGTGCGTCGGTCCGGGATCGAAGGTCCGCCGCTGACCGACGAACTCGTCGCTTCCGACCCGGTACGAGTAGCTGATCGATGGCCGTACGTCGACGACCGAGCACTCGGACCCGGTCCACGACCGGGATCTCCACAGCGCGAATACGCCCGGAACCCCACGGAACAGAAGGAACGCACCCGCGATGACCCAGACGGTGATCACACGGGCCACGCTACGGCCCGCGTCGGTGTGTGGTACAGCCTTCTCCGCAGCGTGAGTGGAAACACGAACCCCGTGCTTTTCGATACCCGGCAGGTGAATGCGGCTCGAATAGCTCTGTCCGGCAGACCGTTAGGAAGGTCGTTGCGATCAGGACGAGCGGAAAACCCCATCAGCGGTTCCGTCATCGCGGTGATCCTCGGACTGGTCCTCGCAAGGGGGCTCGGCCTGACGTCGGCGTACTTCGGCCGGGCCTGCTGGATACCCAGATCTTCGCGGTCGCCCCGCACATCCACGACTTCCGCACCGCGGCCACCTCCGTGCCCTGGTTCTACGACACGTGGACGGAACGCAAGTGAGTGCTACTGGGCGACAGAATGTTTCATGGCCTCACGTGACCAGAATCAGACTGAGCGCAACGCTCGTCCGGTGAGTGATGCTCTGGGAGGGTAACGACTATCGCGGAGAGGGGAACCGTCATGAGCCGTCATTCCGTCATCGGACTGCACGTCGACGCCGCACTCGTCATCGAACTGCTCCACCCGAGAGAGCCGGCGCGGCGAGAAGAGTTCGGACGCAGCATCGACGAGTCGGGAATCGACTTCGTCGTTCTTGGCGGCGACCGGCTGGACGCGGGGGACGCGAGTCACCCGACGATCGATGCGACCGTGGCCGCCACCGTCCTGGCTCGTCACACGACGTCGGTCGGGCTGGTGGTGGCTGATACTCCCGTCCGCGATCACCCGTTCAATCTCGCGCGCCGGCTCGGCTCGCTCGACCACGGATCTCACGGCAGGGTCGGCTGGCTGATCGGGTCACCCTCGGTGGACGCGGCGGTCGATGCCGTGTCGGTGGTCCGGAAGTTGTGGGAGAGCTGGCCGGGTGACACCATCATCGACGACGCCGAGCGTGGCATCTTTGCGGAATCCGAGCGAATCGTCTACATCGATCATGCGGGCACGTACTCGGTGTCGGGCCCGCTCAACGTCCCCGAGCCACCGCAACGCAAGCCGCCCGTGTTCTGGCGTCCCGTGAATGAAGCCGGACTGATGACGGCGCGGCGCACGGCCGACGCCGTGATCCTTGCGGACGAGGATGCGGTGCGACGCTATCGGGCGCACTTCGACCCCGATGCCGCCCGCGACCAGGTGTTGCTGATCGACCGGCACTGGGCGCCCGGCGGCGTTTCCCCTCTGACGGAGGCCGACGGCGTCGTCTTCCGAGGGGCCACCACGACCACCTTGCAGGCTCTGCTCGACGCGGTACGGCGGGAGCCGATCTTCCAGGACCCGCGGCGCACCCTGCGTGACCGTCTGGGCCTGCAGGCGGCGGAGACCGTACTGTCCGGCGGCCGCAGCGCGTTCCCGATCAGCTGAGCATTCCACCGAAGGCAGGAGATTCACCATGACAGCGGTATCCGAGGTCCCCGCACCGGGGGCGGTGCGTCCACCGGCACGCGGCTCCGCCGAACTGGCCGCCGTGATCGCCGAGATCGCCGAGGACGCCTCGCGGCGACGCACCCGTGGCGGAACCGAAGGCCCGCAGCGGGCCGTCGAGTTGATCCGCGAACACCGGCTCGGGGCCGTGCGTGTGCCGCGGGAACACGGCGGCGGTGGCTATACCTTGCAGGATCTCTTCGATCTGGTGATCGACCTCGCCGAGGCCGATCCCGATGTGCCTCACATCGTCCGGGTTCATTACGCCTTCGTCGAGGAAGTGCTGCGGGCACCGCGGACGGAGCGCAAGGACGCGTGGCTGCCGGAGATCCTGTCGGGCAAACTGTTCGGTGGCGCGTCCTCGGAGCTGAGCACCCGCGCAGTCGGCTCCTACAGCTTCGAATCCACTCTGACACCGGCACCCGGCGGATACCGCCTCGACGGGGTCAAGTTCTACAGCACCGGTTCGCTGTACTCCGATTTCATCCGGGTCTCCGCCAACCTCCCGGACGGCAAGGCGCTGAGCGCCATCGTTCCCGCCGATCGGGCGGGGATCGTCCACAAGGACGACTGGGACGGAATAGGCCAGCGTCACACCGGCAGCGGGACGACGGTGTTCGAGAACGTCGCCGTCGAGGAGTCCGAGACGCTGCCGTTCCGCGGTGGCGACGAGGAGACCCGGCCGCGGCAGGCGCTTCCCCAGTTGTATCTCCACGCGATCGCGGCGGGCATCCTCCGCACCGTCACGACCGAGTCCGCCGAGCTGATCCGCAGCCGCAAGCGCAGCTTCGTGTTCGCTGTCGCCGAGGAACCACGGCACGATCCGCAGTTGCTCGAGATCGTCGGAACACTCTCCGCGGCGGCCTTCGCGGCGGAGTCCGTGGTCCGGGCGGCGGCGGCAGCACAGGATGTGGCCGCGGACATCGCGCGCATCGCCGGGGTCGACGCCCGGCTCGAGCAGCAGGCCGCGGTACTTGCCGCCAAGGTGAAGGTCTCTATCGAGGACATCGCGCTCCGCGCAGCCGGCCGGTTGTTCGAGGTCGGCGGCGCCTCGGCCACCCGGGAGTCGGCGCACCTGGACAGGCACTGGCGCAACCTGCGAACCCTGTTCTCCCACAACCCAACGGTGTACAAGGCGCGGGTGATCGGCGACCTCGTGGTCAACGAGACCCCGCTTCCCGACACCGGATTCTTCTGATTCGGAAGGCACTGCCGTGAGTAGCTCCCGCCGCCAACTGGTGCTCAACGTGAACGTCCTCGACGTGGGAATCGCCCCCGGCGCGTGGACACTCGACGACGTGCACACGCACTCGTTCGTCGATCTCGACCACTTCACCAGGATCGCGCAGATCGCCGAACGTGGCACCCTTGACGCGTTCTTCCTCGCCGACGGTCCCGGCTTCTGGGAGAACCCCCGGGTGAAGCCGACCCGGGCGCTGGAACCGTCGGTGATCCTGGCGGCCGTGGCGACGGCGACGGAGCACCTGGGCCTGATCGGGACCGCCTCCACCACGTTCAACGACCCGCGCGATCTCGCCGAACGCTTCCTGTCCCTCGACTACCTCAGCGGCGGCCGGGTGGCGTGGAATGTGGTCACCACGTATTCGCCGACGGCCGCAGCCAATTTCGGATTCGAGCAGATTCCGGGCCGCGACTACCGCTATCGCCGTGCCGAGGCCTTCGTCGGTGTGGTGACCGCGCTGTGGGAGAGCGCCCGGAGCGGTGTCCCGGTGTCGCATCACAGCGAGTTCTTCGACGTCGACGGCGTGCTGCGGGTGCCGCCGTCGGAGCAGGGGCAGCCGCCGCTCATCCAGGCGGGCGGGTCACCCGCCGGGCGTGACCTCGCCGGCCGCACCGCACACGGCGTGTTCTCCGCGGAGCTGACGCTCGACGCCGGACGTAGGCATTACAAGCACGTCAAGGATGTCGCGCGTGCAGCCGGCCGCAACCCCGACGATGTGAAGATCCTGCCCGGGCTGATCACGGTCATCGGCTCGACCGAAGCGGAGGCGGTCGCTCGCCACGAACAACTTCGCACTCACGTCCCCGCGAAGTTCGGCTGGGACCGGCTGAGCCTGACCCTCGGAGTCCCGCTGGCGGAACTCGACCTCGACCAGCCGATCCCGGCATCGCTGCTGGACGGACCGCCTGACCCGGCGACGTTCGCGGGTTCCCTCGGGTTCCGCGAATCCGTGGTCGGGCTCGCGCGTGAGCGGAGTCTGACTGTGGCCCAGCTCCTTCGCGAGTTGGACGGCGGTGGTGGGCACCGCGCCGTGATCGGCACACCGGGACAGGTGGCCGACACCATCGAGGCGTGGTTCCGCGCCGAGGCGGCCGACGGATTCAACCTGATGCCGGACGCGTTCCCGTCCGGACTCGACACCTTCGTCGACGAAGTGGTGCCCCTGCTCCGCAAGCGGGGACTCTTCCGCCACGAATACGCGGAGAAGACCCTGCGTGAGCGTTTCGCGGTGCCGCTTCCCGAGTACGGCGCCGCACGCTCGGCCTGAGTTCGTTCAGACCGCGTTTCGGCCTCGCAGGCGGTGGAACGGGCGATCACGGTACTCGCGTGCTTCCTAGGGGGCCACCGGCCTGACCGTCAGCGCGCTCGCCGCCCGCACCGGGTTGGCCGCCCGCACCGCATATCGGATCGTGCAGGCCCTCGTCCCCGGCGCGTTCGGGGTCCAAGCGCCCCGCCGGCGTCTCACCGACGATCTGGTGCGGCAGATCGTGCCGCCGATGCGGGGCGTCGCGGCGCGGATCGGTGCGGGCGCCGGAACGACATTTCTCGCATTCCGGTAGGGAAAAACTCAGGGTGAACCTTTCTTCCAATGTGAAAAAACCCTTGTAGCAACGTGGTTCAGGACTCGATGATGATCGCGACGTATCGAATAGGCCCGAAACCAGGAGTACTCAATGACACTCACCACCGCTGCACCCGCCGACTCGGATCGGACCGCCGACACCGCACTAGAGGTTCGTCCCGTCGCCGGGCACATCGGCGCCGAGATCTCCGGAATCGACCTCCGGAAAGAACTGGCCGACAACGAGGTAGCGCAGATCCGCGACGCCCTGCACCGCCACAAGGTCCTGTTCTTCCGCGACCAGGAGATCGGGCACGCCGAACAGATCGCATTCTCGCGAAAATTCGGTGACGTGACGCCGTCGCATCCGTACGACGACGAAGCCCCCAAGGGTTTCCCGCAGATCCTCGCCGTCGACAGCCGCAAGTACGAGAAGCGCTTCGGGCGCAAGAAATACAGCTACGACAACAAGTGGCACACCGATGTCACCGCGCTGATCAACCCACCTGCCGGCACGATCCTGCGCGCGCACATCGTCCCGGAGCAGGCTGGCGACACCCAGTGGACGAACCTCGTCGCCGCATACCAGGGTCTGCCGGACTCGCTGAAGGGCCTCGTCGACGGACTCCGCGCCGAGCACCGGTTCGGCGGACGGCACCCGCAGTGGGCCGAGGACAGCAGCTACGCCCAGAAGACGCGGGAGAACCCCCTGGTCACCGAACACCCGGTGGTCCGTGTGCACCCGGTGACGGGGGAGCGGGCACTGTTCGTCACACCCGGTTTCACCAGCCGGATCGTCGGGGTCTCGCCGTCGCAGAGCGATCGCCTGCTGGACCTGCTGTTCGCTGAGGTGACGAATCCCGCGTACACGGTGCGCTTCCGCTGGGCGCCGGGCAGCCTCGCGTTCTGGGACAACCGTGCCACCGCCCACCTCGCGCCCACCGACCTCGACCACCTCGACGTCACCCGCGTCCTGTACCGCACCACCCTCGAGGGCGACGTTCCCGTCGGCCCCGACGGCAAGGAGTCCACGTCCATCGCCGGTGCGGCGTTCCGCGGCGAGAAGTAGGCGGCTCGGCCGCCCGTGCATGGTCTGCGAGTCTCTGGGCTCGTCAGCCAAGCACGGGCTGCGGAGTGCCCTGCCGGGCTTCCCCACCTGACCGGAGTCGCGATCGATTCCATCGCAACCGCCTGAGGGGTCCGAATCCGGGCGTCTCGGCTTCGTGCCCGGCCTACGAGGGTTCGTTGTGGAGGGCCACAGGCGTTAGGACCGCACTCTTGCCGACGCCTCCATCGGGAACCGGCCCAGCCGTCTTATGCTGCGGGTGCGTCATTCTTGTGTCGGTCCCATCTACGACAGGACCGAGAACGCGGGACGTCAGTAGCCTGAGTCGAACTGTCAAGTATTTGAATCAGGTCGAGTTGAATGTGCCCACGCGGAATCATCCGACGGTGTCCGTGGTTGGGGCAAGCAGCAGTCGCGACGTATCGCGGCACTCGACGAAGGGGCACAAGAGATATGCGCATCGGAATCATCGGAGCTGGTCAGATCGGTGGCACGCTGACACGGAGGCTGACTGCGCTCGGTCACGATGTGCGCGTGTCGAACTCTCGGACACCCGACACCCTCGCCGACCTCGAGGCGGAGACCGGCGCAAAGGCGGTACTGAACACCGAAGCCGCCGAGGGTGCGGACCTGGTGATCGTGAGCATCCCGCAGAAGAACGTCGTGGACCTTCCCGCCGACATCCTCGCGGGCGCGGGCGATGGTGCTCCGGTGATCGAGACCAACAACTACTACCCGCAGCAGCGAGACGGCTTGATCTCCGCCATCGAAGACGGTCAGGTAGAAAGTGAATGGGTGCAAGAACACCTCGGCGTGCCGGTGTTCAAGGCATTCAACGGAATTTGGTGGAAGCACCTTCTCGAGAAGGGCCTACCGGAAGGGGCGAGCGGCCGGATCGCGCTCCCCGTCGCCGGCGACGACGCACTGCAGAAGCAGGTGGTATTCGATCTGATCAATCAGCTAGGCTTTGACCCTGTCGACGCGGGCACAGTCGAAGATTCCTGGCGTCAGCAGCCGGGAACCCCGGTCTACGGCAAGATTTTTGATCGGGAAGCGACGTTGAAGGCACTGGCGCAGGCAACGCCTGAGCGCACAGACGAGTGGCGTGCTGTGACGCAGTGAGCGCTCGGTGTCGAGCGGCGGTTCCCGAACATGAAGACGCCGCTCGGCCGGTGGGTTAGTCCTGGTGCGACGCGTGCGCCCAGGACGGCATCGGTATCGTTAACGGCGGTCGCGCGGGCGCACGATCCGGGTCACGGCCAGCCGGTAGGTAGCTGCGGGAGGACTCTTTTCGGTAGCGTTGTTGCGGGCGGTCGACCTGGTCGACGATTCGGTCCCTGGCTGCGGGGCGGCCTACCGACACAACACCACAGCGCGACCATTGCTGACTTCGTCAATCACATGACATGGCGGCGCTAGCGTTGTGCCGCGTCGGTCAACAACTCGGCGACCAGATCGAGGTCATCGGTGGTGATGTCGCGGCCGCCCACTGCACGGACCCGTTGAAGCGACTGCAGACGTTTGCGGGTGAACCACAGATCGACGTGGATAGCGATGTCCTGCACCGTGGCCGCTTCGACGGAGCGAATCTGGGCCAGCGCCGCCGCGCGGGTGGTGTCGTCGAGCACGAGGTGCACGATGTCGAGTAGGTCGGTGCCCTGCTTGTCCGTCGAGCGATTCATCACCGCTTGGAGTTTCATCGCGATCAGCGGCCCGGGCTCGGCGACCGGGGTTGTGACTGCGACGCGCTCACCGCTGGTGCGGATCACCTCGATGGTCATGTCGGTTGCGGTGTCGTTGGCCCAGGCGTGCGCCGAGGCGTGAAGGCGGTCCCCGGGATCGTCGCTCGGTTGGTCGAGTTCGACCTGACGGACTTCGAGGACGTCGACCTTGACTGATCCGTACCGGGTGGGTAGGAGGACGGCCGCCGGCTCGACCGGCTCCGCGCCGTCGGCGGCGCGAAGGACCTCGAGCTGGGGGAGGTGGCCGAGAAGCCGGTCGACGAGGTCGAGGTCGACGGTGGCGCGGTAGGGGTTCGACAACCGTGACAGCACGGCGAGGCCACCGACGATGACGGGCGCCTGGCCGATAAGTGCCCGAACCTCGATGACACCTTGGACGACGGCGGCCATCGCATCGCCGACGAACACGACATGGCTACCAGACACGGGTCCACCGTTCCCCGGGTGTCCAGGCGTCCAGAATTTCCCGGCCCCGCCCGAGGTCTTGGGCGAGATCGAGCGCGACGAACACCGGATGCGCAAGCGGCCATTCGAGCGGGTTGGTGTCCAGCTCGATCCGGGACTGGACGACCGCGGGAACGGGCGCGACCCGCACGGTGGCGTGCGCGTGCCGGGCTGATTCCGCGGTACCGAGGAGGGTGCTCGCGCGCCGGAGGATCGATGGGTCGGGGACGAAGAAGTCGAGGGTGTGGCCTGCGCGGAATGCGAGGGGTGCGCCGTACGCGGCGGCGGCGGCGGAGTCGGTCAGTGCCCACCCGGGTCCGTCGAGCGCGTCGAGACCGAGTCGAAGCGTTCGTTGCAGGCTGGTATCGCCCGGCGTCGGTGGCTGTGCCAGATGAACACGCGGGCTCGTCCAGCGGCCGGCGACCTGCCAGAACAGGTCGGTGCCGACCAGAATGTTGTTCGCGTCGAGGAGGTCGTCTCGGCGTAGGGCGGCGAGAATTTCCGAGACCGTGCTGGGGGAGCGGCCGAGTTCGCGCGCCAACCCGCGCACCGTGCCGGCTCGTTCGGGGTGCAGCAGCATGGCCGTGGCGACCTCGAGTCCGGCCTTGCCGCCGAGCGCCTCGGACCGTGCGGTGCGTTCCTTGACCGGCTGCACCTCGGCGTCGATCACCAGGCGATCGGTGCGCAGAGCGAGTCGGCCACGCAGGTCGAGGTAGCCGCCGTGGTGGCGGATGAGCACTGTGCGCGCATCTTCGGTCACCCGGTCGGCCACGACGAGCAACGGTGTGGGCGCGGCCGCGGCAATCGAGGGCGCAATGTCGGTGAGCAGCCGCTCGGCAACGTCGACGGTGATCAACGTGCGGAACTCCAGGTGGATCGGCACTGCTACGCCGTCCGGGTCCACGACAAGGTCGGCGTTGCTCCCGGATACCGTTATGGGCGGGCGGGCCTCGATGTCCAACTGCGCGAAGGCATCGACCACGAAGGCCTCGATGCCTGCACCTGCGCGGCTCTGCGGGATCCGCCCTGCGTTCACCGTTCCGATCCTCGCAGGTGTTCGGTGTTCGGTCAATACCGAACACCGAACACTGATGCCCACGGAGTGGTGTCGGGCATGCAGGGGACGGTCACGCGTGGTGCCGCGGCACCGGTCGCGGTGTCGGTAGCCGGCGGTGCGGAGTTGTGTGCGCAGAGCCTGGGAATCCGCAAGAAGTCGTCAGCGTAGAGGAAATCGATGAAACCGAGCTCATAGAGCCGCGAGCGACGAGAGTCCAGTAAAGAGAGCCGTTCACGACAATGGCGAGCGGAGGGAGTGGGGGACGACGTTGCACTGCTTCTGTCGTGCCACTGAGTGTAGGTTGCTGTACCCGGGTGGCCGCCGGCGGCCCGGTGCGGGCGTTGCGGGCGAAGTAGCCGGCGTCGTTGTATGCCTTGGCCAGGGTGTTCTGGGTGATTTTGGCGTAGTGCTGGGTCGATTCCGGGCTGCGGTGCCCGAGCCAAGCCTGCAGCTCGAACAGCGTCATCGGTTCCTTGGCGTTGTAGAGCTGTGTCGCGATGGTGGAGCGAGCGCGGTGGCTGGTGATCGGCCCGCGAACGTCGGCTGCCGGAACGTCGGCCTTGCGGCAGAGCGCGGGATGATCGTGTCGTTGATGTAGTTCTTACTGATCCGCCCGCCCCGGACAGCAAACAGGAAGTGCACCTTCTCACCGGTTTTTCGGTCCAGCATCGGTGGTTGCGCGGGGCGCAGGGCCTGCCAGCCGCCGCCGGCGGTTACCAGGCCACCTGCGGTGTCCCCTTGAGTCGAGGTGCGCTGTGCTCGTCCTTGGAAGGGGAACGGCGTTGATCTGCGCGACCTGCTCGCGGGTGACCTTCTCGAGGATCGGTCGCGGGCTGGTCTCCCATCTGGTGAGGATGACTGCCGGCAGCAAATCGGGTGGAAAGCTTTCGATGCAGCACAGTGAACCATTTTGGTACTGGGCGGCCGTCTCACCTTTTGAACCGAACTGGGCCCTGAGCACGACCGGATTCTTGGCACGCCTGACTACGCATCACGCCAGTCGGTCCTCCCACACGATCCGTGAGAATTCGGTCAATCTTGAGGCGGCCGCACGGACGGGCTAAGGACCAATGGTCGTCTCGACAATCTCATCAACGGTGAGTGCAACGATCCGAATGTTGCGGAATGCGAAGGCCCCGGAGCTCCCCTCCTTGCGCGCTGAGAGGACCGCACGCGGTGGTCGTAACACTGCGGTGCCGCTGGGAATTGGAGTCAATGCGTCCGACGCCGCTATCAGTGAGAAGGTTTCCAAAGCGGCGAATACGGGGGAAGCTGGCGCCTGGAATGACGTCTGCGATTCGGGGCGTGCGGCGGCGACGCTGCCATCGCGCAGTTCGAGGCGGATCGTGACTCGTGAATTGAATTGGAGATCCACTCCCTCCACTGTGCCGGTTGCCGTGACGAGGAGTGGATGGCCTGCGTCTAGATCCAGCACAGCTATCCGCTGAAACTGAGTCGAGTCGATGGGGCCGGAAGTTGTCAGATCGTTCAGAACACGCAGCTTGCTGGGCATGTGGCACCTCAGTGGTTGGTTGCGACATCGGGATTGAGCAAGGCTCCAGAACTAGTAAATACCGATTGTTCACTAAACGGTTGAGCCGACGAGGGCTAACTCGCCGGCCGAGATGTGAGATATCGCGACGAGGCGTGTGCGGCCGCAATCGAGGTCGGCGCGGTTCCGGTCACGGGCTGGGAGGTGCGGGACTGAGTGGCCGCAGCGGCTACGAGATCTCTTCGCGGCCGGATCCTCGCCGATGTCCAAGAACTGTCTGGCCCCAGCGTACTGAGCCCCTTTCGGCACGGGGCGGCCCGCGCCGGACACGGCGTGCACCGGGCACGGCGTGCACGCGTCATCCCGGTCGATCGGGCTCAACGTGTCGTGTCGACGCGAGGGTTCGGTCCAGTTACGGATCGGCGGAGCTGATGCAGGGATGCGAGCCAGGTCTTACCTGGCTCTTCGAGTGCCTCTGGCGTGGGAAGCCGCTGGCACCTGGTGGTGTCAGCGGCTTCGTTTCCTGCCCGGGCACGCTACGCGCTGTAGGTCTGACCCGGTCAGGGTGACGGTGCCCGCCAGTGCGCCTCTCGGCAAGTGGTCGCTCGGAGCGACGATTCTGATGTGGTACCCGGGGCATTGGGTCGAACACCGTCGCGTCTTTCAACGGCGCCGATGGCGCCGATATTCCAACCTTTGGCCGCTCTGGCGGTGATGTCGCGGAGTTTCGTGAAGGATTCGGCGGACCTCGGCGAGTGCAGCGGCCCTCTGCTCGGGGGTTGCTTGCGTGGCGTTGCGGTGTGCGATCGCGGTGCGGCGAGCAGCCTGTTCCCGGCGCCGTGTTGCGTCGGCGGTGGTGCGGAGTTGGCTGGGGGAGGGTCCGGTCCAGTTGATGTTGGTGAGTCGCCAGCGGAGGAGGGCGACCGGTGAGCCGATGTGGTTTGCGGTGGGCCAGGTCCACCCGCGTTCGCGGGTGTCGCGGTCGAGGGTGTGTGCGATGTCGTGGCCGGTCCAGTGTGTGGTGTCGATGCCAGCGGCTTGGATGGCGTCGCAGATGTGTCCGATGTGCCGGTGCGCGGTGAGGGCGGGTGAGGAGGCGATGAGTGTGGCGGCCGCTCGTTGGAGGTGGAGTGGTCGGGGTTGTGGGGTGGGTGTGTCGTGCCGCGCGTGTGCGCGTTGGTGAGTACTTCGTGACGAAAGATTATGGGAAGGAACGTAAGTACTGGGGGATAGGGTGTCAGCGTCGGTGGCCTGGGGATTTGTTGTGGTGGCCGCGGGGGTGGGTCGTTGGGGTCGGGTGCGGTGGCGTGTGAGGGGACGTTTGGTGCGGGCGCGCTTTGGGCGCGATATTTGTTGCGAGCGTGGGGGAGTGGACTCGACAACGTCTTTGGGGGAGCTGAGTGCCCAGACGGAGGATGCTTGGTGTTGTTGGCCGCCGTGGTGGAGTTCCGCGGCCAGGTATTCGGCGGTGCGGAGTGTTCGGCCGCGTTCGAGTTCGACGCCCATGTGAAGTTGCTTAAGGACGCGGCGGGCGCGGTTGACGACGGAGAGTGAGACGCCGGCGTGGTGCGCGATGAGTTGCCGGGATGCGGTGACCCCTCGGCCGGTGGCTGAATCGGCGAATCGGGCATGGGCTGTGGCGACGGCTATCAGGCGTTCGATGCTGATGCTGTGTGTGGTGAGTGCGGTCTGGCCGGTGGTGATGTGGGTGATGTGGTGGCGGAGTTGGCGGAGCCATTCGGTGCGGCTGGTCCATACGGGGATGGTGGCTTCGCGTCCTGGTGTGGTGGGGAGGGTGAAGGATCGGCCGCGTTGCCCGGTGTCGCGGTTGTGCTGGTGGAGTTGGTTGATGGCTTGGGTGGCGGCGTGGACGGAGGCTTCCCAGGTGTCGACTTCTACCGACTGCGGAATGCGGGTATCGGCGCGTGTCGATGACGTGGTGTGGGTGGTGACAACGAGTTGTGTTGATGCCGGTTCAGCGCATGCGTTAGCATCAGACGTACCTGCCATAGGTAAGTCCCTTCGGGGAATGCAGAACGAGCGCCGAAAGGTCTGAACTTTCGCCACTCACCTCAGAGAATGTGACGGCCCGGCAAGGCCTTCACCCTCTTGGTTGAGGAGGACCGGCAAGTCCTCCTCAACGAAATGCCGCGGAGCGGTTCGTGAATCCGAAACCACCCCCACCAAGGGGGTTTTCTTGTTTCTGCGGTCTGCGCACTGTTATTTGTGTTTCGGGGTTGCGCTGTTGCTACTCGGTCAATGGCATCGCCTTACTGTGGGCATGTGTGAGTGCCGATCCACGACGGCCGCCACGTGAACAGTGGGGGTTTCGCGCGGGTCGCTGAAAGGGATTACAAAAACGCGGTTATGGCTGCAGCCCAACCAGTTACGGCGACCGCGGCACCGACTGCACACCAAGCAACAGGCGCGCCGCGACGGCGACCTCACGGATCTGCTCGACGGTCGCTGTTTCAGGATCGGATGCGACAAGATCGACAACGTCCACAAGCGCATCGCATGATCCCGCACTGAGACGAGACCCGCCTGGCGAGAGCCGGACTGGACCATGCGTGTCGATAAGATCCGCGGCGGACATCACGGTCGACCTGCCCGCGTCGGCGACGAGTAGCGCGCACATGATGCTGTCCATCGCGATGAGCTCCCACGTTCGCCCGTGGCGGTCGGTGGCGGTAACACCCGTCATGCGACCGCCCCTCTCGTCGCGGGGTAATGCAGGCGTAAGTTCCACGACTCGATCGCCGCGGCGATACACATCTCGGCGACAACCCCTGGTTTCGCGGCCAGATGCGCCCAGAAGACGGCGGCGACAGCTTCCGCACCACTGAACTGATGGCCGCCCAGGTAGTCGCGGGCGTCGACGACGGAATCGGCGACCGCAGACCAGGCGTACATAGCCGCTGACTGAGCGCGGCCGGCGCCGATCGCAGCCAGCCGCTCCATCGCCTCCCACCGGACAGTGAGAGAGTCGACGGGTCCGGTCGGAGTGGCGCGGCACAACGCGGCCATGGTGTATCCCACGGGCGTGCAGAAGCCGGGAACGGTGGTGAGACCCCACACCGGGTGAGTGTAAAGATCAGCGAGCCACCCCCAACGCAGTGAAGCGGGCCCTTCTGTTCCAGGGCACTCGACCTCGCCGGTCGCCATGAGAAGGACGCGGTCAGAAAGCCGGATCATGCCGCCGACCCCCGTTCGACTACTCGTTGCCCCTCGCCGCGGTTGTAGTGCATCCGAAGCTCACGATCGGTGGCGATCAATGTTCCGACGTGGCGATCTCCAACACCCGCCCGGATCACTGAAGGTTTCGGATCCCCACCGGCCGCTATCGTCACCGTATCCGCGCAGCAGGTCTCGAATCGCGGGTGCTGCACGCACTCACACTGCGCATCGAACATCGCCCCATAAGGCCTGTCATCTACATCCCACGGCGCAATCACGACGCCCACCGCGCTGGCGTCGACATTCTCTGCGCTACAGAGAGAGTAGGGACCGGGAAGGGCTGCTTCTGGTCGCGGAGACGGATGCCGTCCCGCGTTCGCACCCACGCCGACAGCGCGGAGATTTTGATCGGCTCGCCGTCGCGGTCATAAGCCACCGCGGCCCACACCATCGATCGTGCTGGGCCGACCTGCGCCTGCTCCTCGCAACTCGCAAAGAACGGGCAACTTTTGCAGGTGTCGATCGCGGCCAAGAGTTGACCTGTGCTCGCGACGTCGGTGTCCCATCCGCGTGGATTGCGCGCGCACGGGAGACGGCCGTCGGTGGCCTGAAGCCCGTCGACGCGATCGGGAAGGTTTGTGCTGAGCCGGCGGAAGAAGGCCTCTTCGTGCGCTGCGCGGTACACCGCGCAGCGCTCAGTACCTGTAAGGCATCCGCACGCTGAGTCGTGGGCACGAATGAATCGTCGAAGTTGAGCAGTTGTCCAACTCAACACGTCAGTCTCGTCGACACTTCCGCCGACGTCGCCTATCGTTTGCATTGGCAGATCTCCATTCTGCTAGCTGAAGAAATACGCTGATCAGGGCGGCAACCCTGTTCGGTTCAGGCCCCCGCCCGGCGGTAACCGGGCGGGGGCCCTTCTGTTAGATCACCGACCCTTCTTGGTTGGCGGAGTCATATTTGATCTATTTCCGTGAGGCAAAACTGTGTACTGAAGTGATCGTAAGGGGGATAGTGCAAGGTGTCCAGGAGTGATGGACGGAGTGTTTCGGTGAGCCGACGGGTGATGCGCGGATTCGATCCTTCTCGGCTCAAGGCACGTCGTGAGCGCTCCGGCCTGAGTCGGCCCGAACTCGCTCGCGTAGCGGGTATCGGGCACGCGACCCTCTACCAGTGGGAAACGGGAGCAACGTCGCCACAGGTAGACCTTCTCAAGCGGGTCGCCGACGCCCTTGGCGCGAAGATCAGCGATATCGTCATTGTTCCGGAGGCGGAGCGACTCCCAGGCGATTGGCGAGTTCTTGCGGGTTTGCTGCAGCCGCAACTCGGAAAACTGGCGGAGGTCAGCACCACGACGGTGGCTCAGGTCGAGCGTGGGCAGGCGGCGTTGACGGAAGACAATGCCCGGAAACTCTCGGCGGCTCTGGGCGTGTCCGAAAGTGTCTACCGCGCCGCATACGAGCGCGCACGGAATCGGCCTGCTGGCACCCCGGCGTGACCCTACGCAACCGATCGCTGCGGCGGCGGTATCCAGCCGGTTGATTGTCGGGCGTGTTCGCTCTGTGTGAATCGTGTGCAGGTCGGCGTCAATCCGCTCTCTACCACTGCTTATTCCAGAATCTGGCCACATCACATTCTTTCCGATGGTGACGTCCGTCTTAGACCAGGGATCAGGCTACGTTTCGCAACTTACAATTGCAAGTTGCGAAAGATCTGTGCTGTTGCGAGAATGCGGGTAGTCAAGAGTGTTGCCTGTACCTACGGGTCAATCCGGGCTAAAAGGTTGAAGGGTTGGGCAGGAACGATGAGCAGCTTCGCTGAAAGGCTTCGCTATCTCTTTGACACCGTCCACCCGAAGGACCGGGGCCCATACACACAGACCGAGGTCGTCGATATGCTCCGGTTCAGCGGCAGCAAGATGACTACTGGTTACATGTCGCAGTTGCTCAGTGGGAAGCGATCGTCGCCCGGCTTGGAGACAGTCCGAGACATCTGTCGGGTATTCCGTGTGCCGATGGACTACTTCGGGGACGAAGAGACCTATCAAGAAATCAGGCAGCAGATTGAATGGATTCAGAACCTACGAGATTCACAGGATCAGCGTGTCGCGGCCAGGACCTACGACCCATTTCGGAAGCTGACCAGCGACGAGGACTAGTCCTAAGCAATTAATGCGTAGGTCATACCAGCAGCGACGGCGCCCGCGATCGAACCGACAACGACCTGACCTTTCGTGTGGTCCCCGAGATGGACCCGGGACCATCCCACCAATGGTGTGAAGACCAACGCCAGCAGCCACCACGGTGACACCGCCAGAGCCAACACAACGGTCACACCGGCTGAAACGCCGGTATGGACGCTTACCTTCCAGTGGAAAATGCTCGTGATGACCGCGGCGACTCCCAGTGCCACCAGGCCCGCCGACATGAACGCGATCATCTCGATCGGTGCGTGCCCGAGGATCTGAATGATCAAACCACCCACCGCAACAACCAGAAGCACGACGATCAAGAGATGTCGCTCGTTGATCTGGGTGACATGGTGGTCGCCTATCCGCGACCTCCGCATCCCGAACAGAATGACGGCCATCGGGACGACTCCCGTACACAGCGCAACGAACGCGCCCCAGCCCGCGGTGCCGACGGAAAAACCAATCACCATCGACGTCACGATATTGATGACCCACGGGGCACCGACTTCAGTCAGTACGCGTGCGGCCATATCGGTTACAGTACGGCGGTCCCGAAAATCGATCTCCGTCATTGCTCCAAGGCCATCTCTCGTTTGTCCGCGTGGGCGATTCGATAAGCGTTGCCCAACATGCACGCCCACATGGTGTCAGTGGTTCCGGGATCTAAGAAAAAGCTGTTGTATCCCAATCGGTCGGGAAGTCGACCGGTGACGAGCCATTCGGTGATTGCGTCGACGGCCAACGGCTGGGGAAGAGGTTCGCCCGGCGGCATCCCACTGTGATCGACTTCCAGGCTAAGAGCATCAAGTAGCTCAGCTGCTCGGTCGTCGACTTGCTCGGCGGCGCTACTGCCGCGTTTCGATTCTCGTTCGGCGTTCGGCCACCGCGTCAGCAGCTCGGCTCGAAGGTCGGAGAACTGCTTGAGCGCAGCCCGGGCTCCAATCCAGTTCATCGCCAGGGCAGTAAGTACTCCTGCGGCGATGAGTAGCACGCCGGTCAGGGCGAGCGTACGGGAGATGGCGAACGGTGTGGGTGTCGGCTCCATCAGTCCGTAGCGCGTGGCGACCAGGTATCCGATTCGAAGGGCGGCGTATGCAGTCAGGATTGCAGCCCCCGGACAGATCAAGAGCAATCCACGGCCGGTGACGGTATGTCGGTCTGCCTGGACGATCGTTACCACCGTCACCATCAGGCATAGCAGAAACGGGTATGCCATCGCGAGAATCAGGCCTTCGGCATATCCAGGTAGGAACGCATACTCGTTGTCGAACGTGCGATTGTCCACGTTCGCCGGCCATGGCGTTTTGAAGAAGAACACGAAGGAAATGGCGGCTGTGAACAACGAGAGTGCGACGTGAAGCCGGATCAACTTGGTGCGCTGGCCGGCCTTGCTCGTCACATCCGTGAACACGGTGGCAGTACCGATACAGATTCCATAAACCAACAGCATTTTGAGGGCACCAGGCATGCCCGCGCCCAAGGAAGATTGAACGAATTCCTCAATGGGCTGGATGTTGAGCATCATGTGAAGTGACATGCATGCCAGGATGAGCGCGGCACCAGCGAGAGTCCATGAACGACTGAACCACCACCGATGCAGCCGGGTTGCCGCCGCCACGCCCAACAGTGCGGCAGCCAGCGCGGTGATCAACCGAGGGCCTCGTCAAGCCGTGACCGAACCGCAGGGTTGTGGCTAGTCCGACTGCTACCTTTCAAGCGTCGCAGCAGCAGGCTCGCGAACGCTTCAGCGTCGGCCTCCTCGGTGGACCGTGTATCCGTGCAGTCGCGCTGAAGCATCAGTTTCGCTAGGTCGTGAGATTCAGGCGGAAGGTAGTCGGTAGCCAGTTCGATGGCGGGCCTGCCGACATGTCCCAGTGCCATGTGGCCGAGTTCGTGGGCGATGGTTCGCTCCCGAGCATGCACCCACAACGCATATTTAATTTCGTCATGGTCGGGGTTGCGTACCCATTGGCCGAACACTCGGGACGGCAGGTCGGGGCCCTCATGAATCAACAGTGGCCGTCCGCGATCGCGCGCGAGAGCATTCGCCATGCCGGTCAATGATCGTGCTTCGTCGCCCACCGCAATGCGGAACAGGTGATCGACGGCACGTGTAACTGCCGCTCTATGTGCCACTCCCGGAACCTCCTGCCGTCAGCATCCCCCGCGATGCCGACAGACAACGGTAGTCGTCTGGCGCGAGTACGCCCAGTCGGGGGGCGGGCGGCGCCCATGAGAAGTTCCACGCGGTCTCGACTAGGATCGCCCGAATGCCGATCAGCCTCCGTCTGTCTCGTCACGGCACCGCTTGTGCGGCCATCATGGCAGGTACCTTGCTGCTAACGATGAGCGCGCTCGCTCCGACATACGCCGCGAGTCAGCTCGTTAAGATTCCCCTGGACGTTGAGGCGGACACGGTCTCCACCGGTTCTGCGCAACTGCTCAATGCGGCCGCTCTGACGAAGGGCAAGCTGGAGATCGATCCCACAGTACCGATCACTGTCAACCAACGGGTCACTGTCCAAGATCCGTCCGATTCAAATACCGTGACTCTGCAGTCTGCCGTGCAGATGACGCGGGATGACCGGAACGGACCACGCTCAGTGATCAATGCAAGCGTCGACCGAACTACCGTCGATAGGCGAACCGGTTACGCTGTTTCGGAGCCCTCTGGATCCATCCAGTCTTCGCTCGATAAGCCGGCGGAGCCAGTTGCTCACGAGGGACTCCAGTTTAAGTTCCCCTTCGACACAAAGAAGCTCTCCTACCCCTACTTTGATACGACCCTGCGCTCAAGTCGCGCCATCGACTTTGTGAAAGAGACCGAGATTAAGGGCCTCCCGGTCTACCAGTTTCACCAAAGGATCGAGCCGACCTCGATCGGGGGTGCTATCACACTTCCGGCGGTGAACTGGGGGAGAACCGGAACGGACTCGGTGTCCCTGAAGCGCGTCTACGGCGTCACTCGGGATCTCTGGGTCGAACCGGTTTCCGGTGCAATTGTCCAGGTACGACAGCATTACAACCAGCACTTTGGATCCGACATCGACGATCCGGACCCAGTCACCATCATTGATGTCACAACGATGCTCGACGAGCAAAGCGTCGATGAACAGGTGGAACGAGCCGTCGCATACAAGCGGCAAATTCAATGGGGCACCGTCTATGGTCCCGGGATTGGTGCAGCAGCTGGGTTTTTGTTAGTCGCCGGCGGGGTCTACCTCGGTGTTATGTCATCCCAACGAGCGCCAGCTAAACAAAAACCATTGGAAGAGGTTACGGTCACTGAAGAGCCTGTCGGCGTGCGCGATCGGGTGAGCAGCGCCAATACGTGACGCTCTCGAAATCCAGGACGGCTGGCAGGTCCGCCGCCAGACTCGGTTCGGCCCCTCGAGGCATTGCGATGCGCCACCGACCGAGTAAGTCGATGCTGTAATCACGCTGGACACAACAGTCCACTCGGGTGACGAGACGATCAACGGCTGTCTCCACAAGCGAAGGACGCCAGTCCCGCGGTCCTGTGAGGATTTCGCTATGTGCCCGCCCTGCACTGTGGTCGCGATCGTGCTGATGGGCCCCGATCAACCTCTAGCGCCGCTGATCTCGCAGCTAGTTCAACTCGTAGAAAGCCGCACGTGCGTAGGGCAGTGCCTCGGCGTATGCGCTGCGGACCTTGTCTTCGGTGCCGAGATAGGACATGTTGTCGTCGTAGGCTTCGCGGTCTTCGAAGTACGTACGGCCGCCGAAGTGGTCGGACAGCTGGATCGCCACGGCGTAGTCGACCGGGTTGCCGTTCTTTGCGGCTTCCCCTTGGCTATCCGCACCTGCATAGAAGGTCTGGATTGCGTCCGTGACGGCTCCGGCGTCGAGGGCAGGTCGGTTGTCCCACTTCTGGCTCCATCCGAAGAGGTTCCGTCCTGCCGAGCCGGAGTGGTGGACCCGCCAGAATCCTTCAGCTCGTGAGGCGACGAGAGCCGCGATGATGGCGTTGTCAGGCGCCTTCCGCTCGTTGCCGAGAGCGATGATGCGGGTGACGGTTTCCTTCTGCTGTCCGTCGGCGGTGTCGTCGACGAAGGGATCGACGACCTGGGTAGTGGTGTCGATCGTGGGTGTCGGTTGTGATCCGGTGTCGTCGTTCGAGTTGCTGCCGCACCCCGCGATGACCGCGGTGGCGAGCACCATGGCCGTCAAAGCTGTAGTGACGCGGTACTTCAAGGTTCCCCCTCGCTCGTTCGGTTGCGTTCAGTAGGTGAGGTTATCGATCAACCATCGGCCGTCTGCTTCGGTAAGGGTGAGCCAAACTGTAATCTCGGGCTCGACGGGGTGGGGAGTGTCGCCGATGACCGCGGTTTGGGTGATTGTGGCCACCCGGTGAGCGGTGGTGTCGGTGTCGGGTGGGCAGCCGGAGCAACCGATGGCGACGTCGGCGATGACCCGGGCGTTGTCGTTGCTCCATTGCTGCCATTGCAGGCTGGGTCCGCGCTCGTACCGGACATCGGAAGTGAGGCGTGCAGCCAGGGCCGGTGTGAACCACTGTGTCGCGCGACGGAATCCGCTGGTGGGGCTCTCGTCGGTGGCAGGGGCCCAGGTGAATGTGACGGTCATCGCCCGGCGGGCGACTTCCTCCGGCGATGTCGGTTCCGGTCGCTGAAATGCGCTGGTGCCCATTTCCGGTGCAGGGGTCGGTGCGGTCGTGGTGCTTTGCGGTGTCGCGTTACCTGAGGGGTTGCCGTCGCCGCGGCAGGAGTAGAGCAGTACCGCGACTGCGGCGATAATCACTATGAGCACGATCGAGGTTTTGCGCATGGTTCCTCTCCTCCTGGGTCACATACGGCGGGAGCGCATGTCGGCCATCACCTGTGCTTGTTTGACGACGTCACCGGTGGTGGGTGCGTGAACCATCTGCCCGTTCCCGGCGTAGATACCGACGTGGCCCGGACCGCCGGCCGCCCAGGATCCGAAAACGAGGTCCCCGGGCTTGGCCTGGGAGATCGGGATTTCAGTGCCCACCTTCCATTGGTCCTCGGAGGTACGGGGAAGGATGGTCTTGCCCCCGGTGGCCCGGGCATAGGCGTACTGGGTCAGGCCAGAGCAGTCGAACCCGCCATCGGACGGGCCACCCGCGCCGCCGCCGCCCCACACATACGGGGTGCCGAAGTACTGGCCGGCGGCCTCGACGACATTGCTGCCGCCGGCGGTGGGGGAGGGGACGAACTCGCCGCGGCCGCCAGGTTGCTCGAACTGGGGAATGTAGGAGAGGACTTTCTGCACGTACGGGCGGGTTTCGCTGGAATAGTCACCACCGGAGGGCATCCCACCGGCTCGCTTGATGGCACCCTCGCCGGCGTTGTAGCTGGCGATGTAGAGCGAGAGTGGATCGCCCTTCACGGAGCCGTCGGCGATCCAGCTGTCGACCGATCGCGCGATCTCACAGAAGTAGCGGCCCTGAGCCATCACCGCATCCCCGACATCCGCTTGAGACACTCTGCCGTTGCCGTCGTCGTCGCGGCCGTACACGGCCCAGGTGCCATCCATGAACTGGGTGTAGCCTTTCGCTCCTGCGGGGCTGGTGACAGCGCGGAACCCGCTCTCGGCTTTGGTGTCCGCAGCGAGCAATGCCGGGCTGATCTGGGGGCACAGCGATCCGCCCTTGCGGAACCATTCTTCGAATGCGGTTGGGACACTGCCGGGTTTGAGGTCGCCGCCGCCCGCGGTGCCGAAGCCCTTGCCGCAGTCGAGTGGGGTGGATGCGGCCATGAGAGAGATGGTCGATCCCGGTGTGCTCGAGTCCCGTCCGGATGGTGCAGGGACGCCGCCGAGCTTGGGCATAGGGTCGATTGCGGTGCCGTCCTGCAGGCGGCCGCCTTCCCAGTATTCGAAGTGCAGGTGTGGCCCGGTCGATCCGCCGGCGTTACCGACGTCGGCGATGTGGTCGCCGGCCTTGACGCTCTGCCCGGGTTTGACGTGGATCCCGTTGGCGTACATGTGCCCGTAGACCGTGGAGACCGGCCGGCCGTCGACCGCGGAGTCGATGATGATCCAGTTCTCGAAACCGACACCGGGACCTTCACCGCTCGAACCGGCGGCGACGACGAGGCCGTCGAGGGCGGCGTAGATCGGGGTACCGACCGGGCCTGCGAAGTCGACACCGTTGTGCATCGCCCCCCATCGGGGTCCGAAACCGGAGGTGAACCTGGTGGTCCCCGGTGCGGTGGGATGCTGGATCGGCCCGGACGGGATCAGCGCGGCCGCCGGCGGATCGTCGGGTGTGCTGTCTGCGCGCGTGCCCCCGGAATCGGAGTGGGCGGGCCGGCATGGCTTGGGCAGGTCGATGATCGCCCCGCCGGTGCAGGCGCTGGCCATCCCGATGGTGAATGACGCGGCAAGTGCAGCCGCGGTCAGACGCCGAGCGGTCATGCGATCGGGCCTGGCAGAGGCGTGTCGAGTTCGGGGATTGGGATGGGGCCGGGGACCGGCACGGGGGCGAGGACGGTGGCCTGCTGCGCGGGTGGAGCAGACTCCGAAGACAATTGGTGCTCGGGGGTGCGCTCCGGGCTGGGTGCGGTGACGGGTGACGGCGTGGTGGTGCGCGGGGTGGCGAGAGCCGCGGCCACGTCGTCGAGGTCGAGCGTCGGGAGGGGGGAGTCGACCCGCCAGCCGTCGTCAGTGGCGGTGACCGCGATCGTCATGGTCCCGGCACTGGTGTCGATCTCCACGGTCGTTCCGGTGGTGCCGGTCCCTGACAGGGTGCGCGTCGGCCCGAGAATCGACACCGGAGCGGTCGGCCGAGCCGCCGCAAGGGTGTCATTGACGCGCTCGGGGCGGGTGACACGGCTGAGCGCGACCGCCCACTGAGTTGGCGATGCGGTGGTGTCGACGAACTCGTGTGCGTAATACATCGCCGCCGTTGCGGGACTACGACCGATCGAGCTGGTTGGCATCGACGCGACTTCAGTCTCGGTGATCTCCTTGGCTGCGGCGGTCGGGGTGGCCACCGGCGTGGTGTGGGTGTTCGCCGCGTTCGCGAGTGGCTCTGCCGTGTCGCCGGCTGTCCCGGTGACTGTGGTGATCATCAGGCGGGCGAGGTAGAGGAGCGCGACCATAATTGCGATCCCGCTGGCGAGTCGGCCGGGACTGCGCAGGACCCAGCTGCGGATCGCGGTGGTAATCGGGTTGACGGTTCTCACCAGCTCACTCCCAGCTCCCGATTCGGCCGGTCGAGCACTTCCGTCGACTGCTCCGACGCGGTGTCCTCACGCAATCGAGCGCCGGGCAGATCGCTGCTCGCGGGCCCCGCCACCGCCGTGGCAGAGGCCGGTGCGGGCCGGGTGTTCGACACCCACGGACGCTTCGCCTTTCCAGTCGCTTCCGCATCCTCATTCGGCCGGTAGATGGTGGTCGGTGCGATGACCGCGTCCGGTCCGCCGTCCCACCGGGTCGTGTCCTGACGGGCAACGAAGATCTCACTGTCATCGGTGTCGAGGGCCTCGAAACCGTCGGTGAAACCCGTTGCGGGGGTGTGTTTGCGCAGGTCTGCGAGTCCGGTGCTTCCGTTGCCGCCGGCTTGGTCGGCGGTGAGGTCGACACCGGGTAGCCGGGTGCCGGACTCGGGCCTGTCCGGGGACGTTTTACGCAGATCGGCCATCGCTCCACGGTCGCCGCTGCGTAGGGCGGCCAGTTGTGCTTGGCGGGCGCGGTCGCGGTAGTCGTCGGTGCGTGCGGCCGACAGTGCTCGTCCTTCTTGCCGGACGATCGGGGGCTTGTTGCCGCCGATCATGTCGGACCACTGCCGACCGGCACCGTCGGCGGCGCGGTTGGTGCCGGCGCGGGCGAGTTCGAGGCTCTTCTCGGCCAGTCCCATGGCGGGGTTGGTGACCATCGAGCTGGCGGTGAGCAGTTTCTGCTTCCAGGAGCCGTGCTTGTGCCGGTCCATCGCCCCGCCGATCATGCCGCGATGCGACTGGGTAACGGTCTGTGCGAGCCGTTTGAACGGGCGCAACAACATCCAGAAGACGATGGTGAGGATGACCAGGAACCACAGCCGCCAGGTTCCGTCGACCGCATCATTGCGGTACAGCTTGATCAAGATCAGCAGGTAGACCGACATCAGCACCGCAGCGGCTACCGCCCACAGGTAAATCCCGCCGAGGATGCGTCCGACACGGATCAGGATCGATCCGGAGACGATGGCGAGCGGAACCCACACCGGTGCGGTGACGATCGCCAGCCGGATCGCCAGAAGCGCCGAGAGTTTCAACACCGAGGAACCGATCCACAAGAAGGAGGGCATCGAGGTCTTGACCATCGACAGGAACCCGGTCGAGACCCGGCTGCTGTCTTTGCCTTGAAAGGTGTAGAACGAGAGCCCCTTGCTCTCCAACGGTTCGACGACCTCCCGCCGGAACTTCTCGGCCTTGGCCTCGTCGATCTCCTTCTGTGCCGCGTTGTCGGCCTGAATTCTGGCCTGCTCGTCGTAGGTGTAGGCGATTGACTCCCGCAGCTTCGGCCACAGATCATCGAGCGTCCGGCTAGATGCGTTTGACCCGAAATAGCCTCGCTGCACGTCCGGGATGATGATTCGGTCGGTGATCACCAACCGCGGGTCATCGGTCATGCCCGCAGAGTTGAAAATCTCGCCCTGAGTTTTCGTGATCAGCGCGCTGAACGTCTCGTCGGAGATCTGGATCGCCTTCGCTGGTGCACCGACCATCAACCCACCGATCGCCAGCGCGCCGGCACCGATCGCAAGCTGCCGGAACACCGCTGGGGCATCTGATCGCAGACCGCGGTAGAGGATGATCAGCCCGGCCGCGGCCACCCCCAGCCCGAGCCACGGCCCGTAGACGGTCGGCCGCAACGAGTCGGAGACCGCGAGCACGATCTCGTCGAACTGCGCGATCGCTCCCTGCCGTCCGGTCTCGCGGCCTTCGGCGGGGGTGTTGGCCTGCTCGTCGAGCCAGAACGCCGCGGCAGCGAATGATTGCCCGATGGTGAGGAAGGTGTTTCCGATGTCGGTCTTGTTGCGCACCAGCGATACCCCGGTGATGTCTTCACCGCAGCCGAGGTCGTAGATGTGCCACGTCAGACCTGCCCAGCCGTGGCCGCCGTACCCGGTGCCCGACAGTTGGGATTCCGTGGGCTTGTTAACCGATCCGGAGTCGAAGAACGCCGGCGCCGCCGAGTTCGGGGACTGCGGTGCCGGCACGTCCTTGCAGTTGAAGCCCGCGGCGTGGGCGGTGGCCTGCCCGCACAGGGCGCTGAGCCCCACCAGAATCATGACCGCGCACAGTTGGATGATCCGCTGCAGCAGGTGCGCGGATGATCTGGTGGTGCGGGCGGTGGCGGGCATCGAGAAGGTCCTTCCCAAGGAGGGGGTCAGGCGGCGGTGGCCCGGGAGTTCAGTGCTTGCGCGACGTGGGCGATGTGGGTGAAGTTCGTCCAGTTCGCGCGCACCAGCTCGATGTCGCCGCCGAGGCGGACGACGTAGGTGCGGGCCTCGTCGGCGCCGGTCTTCGCGGCGCGCTGTTTACGGGCTTTGTTCGCGCGCGGGTCGTAGGTGTCGTTGCGGCCCCCGCCGAGCTGGTTCGCCAGGATCGTCTCGTACCCTTCGCCTTCGTCGAGGCCGAGGAGTTTGAGTGCGTCGGAGATCGCCCGTTCGGACGAGCCGAGTCGGCCGATGATGATCTCGTCGGTCAGCTGTGACTGGTCCTGGTCGTCGGCGCCGTCCGTCAGCCCGAGGAAATCGCCGGCAAGCTGGCTGCATACCAGTGCGCGGGTGCGGAACTTGCGGGTGTCGCGACCGAGCCGGACGTAGAGAGTGCGCCCGGCCCCGGACTGCTTGAGGTACTTGTTCTCGTCCAGGAACAGCAGTTTCGGTAGTGAGCGCGGCTTGTCGTAGACCAGCCGGGTCGCCAACCACGCCGCGAGGTGGATCAGCGGACCGGCCAGGCGTTGGCTGTCGGTGGCCGCACGTCCCTCGGCCTTGTCGTCGATCTGCAGGCCGGGCATGGTCAGGATCGTCAGGCGCTCGTCGAGGACCGAGTCGAACAGTTCGGCGGCGGCGTCGTCACCGGCGCTGGCTGAGGGGAAGAGCACCCGGGCATCGCGCAGCTGCGACATCGTGCGCAGCATCGGCCCGATCCGGCCCGCGGCGGTGCGCAGTCCTTCACCGATGACCTGAGTGCTCTCGGAGCCAGCGGCCTGGCCATCGGTCGTGCTGTGGGCGGCCCCGTGGCCGTTGGTGTAGGCCACACCGGCAGCGATGTGATCGATTGCGTCGAGGACCTTGCCCAGATGGTTGGTCGGCTGGCCCCCGACCAACGCTGCTGCCATCCGGACCACGCTCTTGGCGTCCCGGTCGCTGCGGTCGTCGGCGTCGAGCATCGAGATCAGCACCCAGGACGCGAGCTGGACTCGCTCGGCATGGGCGGCACCGCGATCGTCCTCGTAGGCCGCTGCTGCGGCGGCTGCCGGGTCGGATTCGTGTGCGTAGTCGGGATGGCCGGGGCGGTAGATCTCGTCGGCCGGGTCCGGTTCGGACACGACCCGGTAGACGTTGAGGACGCCGGGCTTGGCGCCGCGGCCGGTCAGCTCGTAGACGCGGGTGAAGGGCTTGAGTTCGGGCAGCTCGGCGAGCGCGCGCAGCGGACCGGACGGGTCGAGGATCACTCCGTGCGCGCCCAGGCGCAGCGCCTGATAGGTGATCATCCCAGCCAGATGGGTTTTGCCGGCTCCCTGGACGCCGACCAGGGGGGTCAGGCCGCCCTTGTCGAAGAAGTCGTGGGCGGCGAAGAGATTCCAGGCAACGGGGCGTACCGAGATCGACGCGGTTTCGCCGAGGATGATGCCTTCCTCGTCACCTATCCGGTCGGCCGCCGCGCCCATCCCTGCCGACATGGCCAGGACACTCATCCTGCGCTTGTGGGCGGTGTTGGCGAGCTTCTCACCGGGCATGAACTCTTTGAGCAAGTGGTACTGGCCGTTCTCGACTTCGAGTTCGATATCCGGTGCGTACTGCTGCTGCAGCTTCGAGACACGGTCCCGCACCTGTTGGGGGGAGGAACCGGACACGGCGATCCGCCACCACCCCGATCCTCGGGTGGCAAGTGCCCCACCGTTCGACATCTCCGTCCGCAGGCGCCGGGACAACCCGTGCTGTGCCGCCAACTCATCGGGTGGGGTTTCGTCGTGCTCGACGGTGTAGTGCCGGTACTGCGCCTCGATCGCGTTGCGCTGCTTCTGTATCTCGCCGAGTGTCTCTTCTGGGGTGTGCAGGGTGATCCGCTCGGACCACTCCAAGGGCAACCCGAGCTGGTCGCCGAGCAGCTGCCACGGCATCTTCTGTTCCGGGATGGCCAGTGGTGCCATCCTCCCCACTGTCAGCACGGTCACGTACGACCTATAGGTGCGGTCGGCGATCGTGCCTTCGACGACAGTGTGTCCGGCGCCGGGCGTGTAGTGCATGTCCGTGAGGTTGCTCAGCGACAACAGATCGGGCAGACCCCACCCTGACGGTGCGCGTGCGGCGGCCGGTTCGGTCAACGGCATTCCCACCGCGGCGGAGCGGCGCAGCAGATAGTCGATCTGTCCGCTGTCGGCCGGCAGGGCTTCGACACCGGGGGAGAGCATTACGCGTTCGATCTCGGCGATGTGTTCGGCCGCAGCGTCCTGTTCGGCGCGCAGGACCTGCTCCGACCACTTCGACAGCCGCGGTCCCAATCCCTTCACCGCGGTGCACATGTCGGCCACCGCGACGATTGCCTGGGCGGTCATCGATCGGCGGGGCAATTCAATGCCCCAGTATCGGCGCTTGCGGGTCGGGGCGGAATCAAGCAGCGCCACTTGCTGACCGACGAGGTACTCGTCCCACGCGAGAGCGTCCGGGACGTCGGGGAGTCGGTTCTCGGCGAGTCGTGCGTGGGCGCGTCCCCATTCCTTGACTGGCCAGGGCTCGCGCACGGTGCGCCGGTGGATACCGGCCACCCCTTTGCTGCGCAGTTCCGCCAGCACCAACGCTTCGTCCCGGATGAACCGCGACTGATCGGCAATTGCCCGCATGCTCCACGTGCCGGGCGATTGCACGAACCACAACGTGGCGGTGTCGTCGGTGATCGTGACGTTTCCCAGCACCGCCCGCAGCCGCCACTTGGACTGCTTCCGCAGCCGCGCCCTGCTCCCGCGATCCGCGGCGGCACTGGTCGAGTGCCCCTGCGGACCCGGTCGGGACTTCTTCCCGCGCCGTTTGCTGCCCGTGCGGCGGGTAGGTTCTGCGGTCACGTCCTCTTCATCGTCGGAACTGGCGACCGGGGAAAGGTCGGTGGGCAGTGCACGGCCCAAGCTCGCTTGTGGTGCAGTGGTGGTGTGGGGGTCGGCGGTCTGCAGTCCTGCTTGGCGCGCCGCGCGTAACCATGACTCGGGCAGCACCGGGGGCAGTGCTCCGGGGGGTGGGACGAGGTCGGCCGGGTCGAACCGGTTACCGGGATAGCTCATGACCTACCTGCTCGTAGTCGTAGGAAGTCGTGTGATCAGCGGCAGCGGGGGTGAGGCGAACGCGCGCGATCTGGTCGGGGATCGACACTCGCTGCGGCGCGTTGCGGATTTGCTTGTCGAGCTTGACCGCAGGGCGTGGGGAGGTGAGGTCGTTGATCGCGGACCGGGCCAGTGACCGGATGGTGCGTTCGTGGCCGAGCCCGTCGACGATCCGTTTCGTCCCGAGATAGGTCAACCCCAGAACCGCGGTGACGCTCCAGCCGCTCCACGGCACCGACAGCACCCCCATGACGAGGATGTACGACAGCAGCAGTAACAGCAGGCCTATACCCATCGCCTGCCATCTGATCGGTCTCGGGAACGCCCGCCCCGGTGGTCCTAGCCAGTGCTGATCCACCCGGTACAGGTCGTCATCGGTTTCAATCACCGCTGTCCCTTACCGGCGCTCGTTGATGGCGCGACCGATTGCGAACACGATGGCGGCGGCGATGATCACGCCGAAGATGATCGTCATGACGGACATGGGTTTGGGTTCCTCTCGAAAGTGTTGAGTCCGTGGAGTTGTTCCGCTACCGGTCATGCACCGGGGACGATCAGCCGGATGATCCCGGTGCCGACGTTCATCGCCGCGTCGGGGTTCGCCGATAACCCGAACCAGCCCAACCCGATCAGAGAAAGGCCGGCAATGGTGATGACGGCAGACCAAGACGAGCGAATGGCCTTCGTGAGAAGCACAATCGCTCCCACGCCGAGGATCGGCGGGACCACCTGCTCGCGGAGGAATCCTCCCACCCCGGTGGTGTCGATCCCGTCCTGCGCCAGGTACGTCAGCTGTGACGCAGCCTCGAAAGTCTCGTGAAGCATGTTCTCTCCCAGAAGATTCACGACAACACCGGATGGTGACGGAACGAACAATGGCACAGGGTGGCTTCGGTGCACGAAGACCCCCGCACGCACTCGGGCGTGTCGCTGGTCCGCTGAGGGTGGGGACGGTCGCTGGGAGGACTCGGGCTCCACCATCGGGGCACCCTCTCGGGGACAACTCTGGTGAGGAACGTGATTCACCCCATGTGGGGTAAGCGTCGACCGATTGCGGCATCGGTGATGCCTGAGCCCCACTCCCTTCGGGAGACGCCTCCCCCCTACGGGGGGAGGCGAAGTTGCAAATAGCGCCACAGCCCGGTTTCGGCGAGAGTGGGCCAAACACCACTGGCAGAAGTCTTTTGAACTCCCCGGCCGGGTTGGTGTCACCGCGGTCGAGGACGCATTCGCGAAAGATGCGAGCAGGGCGACACGCCCGAGTGCGTGCGGGGGTCCTTGGTGAATCCTCTGGCGAGCGGATTCACTTGTGCGCATCAGCACGACGCCGATGTCCGATCGAGAAGGGTTTCTGCGATGCTGTCGAATGACCCTGTGGGCGAGTTTTTCCGGGATGTGTTCGGCTCGTCCGGTACCTCGTCTGCCTCCGGTGGACGCAGGCGTTCCGAACAGTCGGGGGAGGAGGGTGCGCGTTTCACCCCGTGGGTGACCGTCGTCCTGGTCGTCGCTGTCGCCGCTTGGTGGATGCCGACCCTGCTGGTCTCCGCTCCGGTGGCCGAGCTGTGGCCGCGCGCGCCGCTCTGGTCACAGTGGCTCATCGACTTTCGGCCCAGACTCGTCGTCGCGGTCGCTCTCGTCGGTGCCGGGGACCTGATTCGGTTCCTGCGGTACCGCCAGCGGCGAATCCTGTCCGCGGTGGTACGGCAGACCACCGGTCACAACCCCGCACTGATCAGGCTCAGCGTGCGTACCGGGTGGCACAGCACCGCGTGGGCGGCGATCCGTCTGCCGCAGGGATCGGTCGTCGATGCGACCCGGCAGGAGCGTCTCAATTCGGCAGTCAATGCGTTGATCGTCGGGTCACCGCTGTGGCACCGCGTGCGCGCTGCGCTGCCGGCCGTCGCACCCACTCGTCCCCTGCGATTCCTGCCCCGAATGGCGGTGGCGCAGATCGACCGTGTCCCGGCGGGAGAACCTGCACCCGACAGTAATTCCCCCTCGACGTCGAAGGCGGATCGATGAACCGATTCCTCGGACCCACAGTCACCGACTGGAAGTACGTCACCGACTTCCGGGCCGACAAGAGCACCATCACGATCACCCGCCGACCGGTGCTCCCGGACACCCGCAGCCCACGGCACCGCATGCTCGCCGAACTGTTCTCCGACGGCAAGGCCCTGCGGGACGTGACGGTCTCAGTCGGCGCCTACGCCAACGACGGAACCGAAGCCTCGTACCGCATCCACTACAAGCACACGCTGGCCACCGGCATGGAAGCCAACCGCGACAAGCTTTCCGAGGCTCTGCTCGCCGCCCTCGGTACGCACGAGTCAGGTCAGCTGTGGCGAGTCGATTGGAACCCGGAGCAGCCCATCATCACCCTCTCGCTCCGCAAACCACTCGAGAAGATGATCTTGCACTTGCTGCCGACACCGGCCCTCGAGCTACCTGGGCCGAGGCTCGACAAGCACGGCATCGGACGTCAACAGATCGAGTGGCCGAGTCGGGTTCCGAACAAGCCAGGACAGCGCCTGCACGTCCCGTACGCCTCGTGCGAGATCGGCTCCGACGTAGTCGACGCGTTCTGGAACGTCTCACACCGCTCGTCGGCACCACACATGCTGGTCGTCGGACCGACCGGCGGCGGCAAAACAGTCCTGCTGACCACGGTCATCACCGAACTGGTTCTCCGCGGTATCCCGGTCATCGGTGTCGACCCCAAACGCATCGAGCTGCACCAGTTCCTCGGCTACCCCGGTGTACCGGCAATCGTGTTCGAACCGCTGCGCGCGGCGAAACTGATCTACGCACTGTGGTGCGAGATGCACGCACGCACCAAATACATGCAGATCCAACGCATTGCGCCCGCGAATATGCCACTGCTGGTGGCCGTGCTCGACGAGTTCTTCATCCTGTCCGCCTCATGGACTCAGATGGCCAAGAGCGGAACCGACGTGGAGAAGGACGTCCTGAAGTTCTGCAATCCACTGGGGCGGATCGGTGAACTGGTCGCGCTGGCCCGCTCGACAGGTATCCGCCTCGCCGTGGGTGTTCAGCGTCCCGATGCGCACCTGTTCGGACGCGATTCCGGTGGTGTGCGCGACAACTTCAAGACCCGCGCCTCGCTGGCCCGCCTCAGCAGCGACGGCGCCTACATGATGTGGGGAGACACCACCGTCGGACGCGACATCGATGCCGCCATCGCCGGCCGCGCCACCGTCACCGATCCCTCCGGTGACCCGGCACTCGCCCAAGTGTGGTTCACCCCCAGCGTGGACGCTCACCCCGCAGTACGCGCCGATATGTCCAACGAAGAACGCTGTGCCGTCGACAGTCTCCGCCCAGAGGTGGACACCCCGGTGTTCTGCTTCTCCGCCGAGTTGCCGGAATTCGTCGCCGAAGAACAAGCTCTGATCGCCGCAATGGCCAACGACGTGCGCGACCCCATCGCGATCTCGAGTAGCATCAGCACACCGAGTGCGGCCGACACCATCGCGGATGCGATCCCGGCCCGCTCCATCGAAGAGGGCATGCACATCGTCGTCGGACTCGACGACGACCCGGACCTGACCGGACTGGTCGCCTCGGTCGAAATCGCCCGCGAAGTCGACCGCACCAACGACGGCACCGTCACCGACGAAGGCAAGGTCATCGTCGGCATTGCCGTCGAGAGCGCCGGCCGCCGCCCTGAGGTGCTGTTCGTCGAGTACAGCGGCCTCGACACGGTCGTGCTCGTCGCACCGGAACTCCCCACCGCCACCTGACTTTCGCATCACCCACCACCGCTACCAGCGCAACAAGAAAGGTCCCACGATGGCAGTCCGGCAGATCGAACGAGCAGTCATCCTCGAGCCCGAGGACATCGAGGCCATGCACCGCCCGTTCATCAACAAAGGCAACTCCGACCCCGTCGTTCGAGCGTTCCGCGAAGCGTTGCGAGCCTCCACACCCGGGTGGCTCTCGGCCTTGGACTCGGAAAGCAAGACCGTCTCCCGCAGCCGACTCGACGAGCTCCTCACCGCGATCGGTCATCGACGGGACCTGGTGGGCGCACTTCCCAACGGCGAGGTCAAGACCGAGGCACTCGAGCAGCTCACCAGCCTCGATGAGCTGATCACCGAGATGCTCGCCCAGCTCGACGGCACCACCTCCGGCACCGGGAGTCTCTGATGTCGGCCCCGCAGATGACCGTCGCCATCGACGACGGAGGACGCCACGCCACGGCGCATGTGCCGTCGCAGGCCGCGACGCTCGACCTGCGAGGCGACACCGAGCAAGACCTGATGACCGCCGTGTTCGCCCAGGCCCACGCCGAAGCACGAAGCAGCGGCCAAACGATCACCGTCGCGGTCAGCGGCGGCATCGACACCGCGCCGATGCGGCTCGAGGTCGACCCCGACCAGACCATCCGCCCGGCCCCAGAACAGACCCCGGGCCAGGGACCCGTGACACCCAACCGGGAACGGCCCCAGGGCCGCCCGGGCGGCGGCACTCCCGTCGTAAGGATCCAGGCAGAGGGCACTGAGCCTTCCGTTCCCGTGCGGTCGCCAGCGAGCGATCCGACACCCGAATCGGCAGCCGTGGCCGCCGAGGAGGAGGACGGACACGCTCACTCACCCGCCCGGCCACTGCACCCAATGTCTGGGCTCGCGGCCCCCGAAATCGCCCCCGGAGCTGGCGAACCCGCACGTCTCGGAGTGCGAGGCCGACTCAACGCCATGTTCGGGTTACGCCTCGCACCCCAACCGCAGTCACCGGAGATGCGGCTGCGGGCCGCCGAGTCGGTGATCACCCGGACGCTGCCGGATTTCTCCGTGATGACCGTCGCCAACCCGAAAGGAGGAGTCGGCAAGACACCGATCGCCGTGGCTCTCACTCAGACCTTGGCCAACCTCCGCGGCGCCGGCACCGTGGTGTGCGCAGATCTCGGCGAGGTCGGAGGCAGTCTCGCAAAGCGGGTCGCCGTCCGTCCGCCGCACGACAACGACATCCCCGCATTGCTGGCCGCCCATCCCGACCCGCGCGCCCCCATCCGGCCCTCGGAACTCGCGCAGCACCTGACCCGTCAACCGTCGGGTGAGGACATCATCGCGGGACGCCGCGGCGGTGCCACGTCGGTTCTGGGCCGCAATGACGCGGCGCATCTGGCCGCGATCGTGGCCCAGCACCGCGACATCCTCGTCGCCGATACCGGCAACAACCCCCTCGCCGGGAGCTGGCAGTGGGCAGTGACGGCAGCCGACGCCGTCGTGGTGCCCGTTCCATTGCGCTGGGACGCCGCAGATGCCGCGGAAGAAATGATCACGGAGCTGGCGTCGACGGGCAACATTGTCCTGCAACGCACGATCGTCGTGATCACTACCGGCCCCGGAGACGCCCCGATGGTCGAACACGACACTGTCGAGGCCCTCCGCGAACTGGGAGTACCACTTGTGGCGCGCATGCCATTCGAGCCGCTGTTCGCTTCCGGGGAACGCCTGGCACTGTCCCGGCTCCAACCCCACACCCGGGCCGCGTTGACCCGACTGGCCGAAGAGGTCGTCAAGACGATCACCGGCCCCTGACGCAGCCATCACCACTCTGCTATCTCAATCCGGCCTACCCCGGCACATCCGTCCTTCGATCCCACCTTCCAGGCCAATTCCTCCACGTCATGAAAGGCACACAATGAGCAACAACCCCACCGGCGACCGCACCGCCCGCCACGCCCGAGGCCGACACCGCCATCACAGCGCCACCCAATCCGCCACCGCGCTGGCAGTCCTCACCGCAGCCCTGGCTTCCGGAATCGCCTTGTCCCCGTCCGCAATCGCCGACCCGATCCAAGGCGGTGTCACCGGCGACAGCAACCAAGAAGGCGTCACCGGCGGTGGCACCCCCAGCGGAACCACCACTCCTCCACCAGCACCCGCGCCCACCTACGTGCCCGAAACCCCGCCGGAACCGGTGTACTGGGTCGATCCGCCCGCCGAATACCAGAACATCGAGTACCAGCCACTCCCGAACTACGACTACGAGACCAATGCGTATGTCGAGGCAGCGGACTACTACGTCGCACCAGTGCAATTCGACCAGCTGCACTTGCCGACCCCGGTGGAGCCGACGAAGCCGTTCATCGCCCCCCGGGACACCCTTCGTCTGGGTGAGCTGCACATCACGCAACCGAACTGGGTGTCCGACATGGACCGGGACCGCACGAACAACACGATGGCGGTGGTCCAGGCAGGCGTCTCGACGGGTTGGCGGTCGATCGGTGTGGAAACCTCGCGGGCCGACCGGATCGCCGCCGCCCAGGTCGGTGCCGGAGCGGCCGGGGCAACAGTCGGTGCCCTCACCGCAGGCGGGGCGGCCGCCACCGCAGGCGCTCTGGTCGGTGGCACGATCGGCGGCCTCGCCGGGATGACCGCGGGCACCGTCTTCCTTCCCGGACTCGGGTGGGTGCCCGTCGGCATCGTCGGCACCGCCGCCGGGGCGGGAATCGGTGCCGCGGCAGCGGGTATCCCCGCCGCCGCTGCCGGCGCCCTGGTCGGCGGCGGAATCGGAGTGGCCGCGGTGACCCCGATCGCTGCCGGCGACAAGGGCGAACCGAAGGAGATCGACGTCCCGGACATCGACTCCGAAGCCGTGACCGTACAGACCGAGACGGTCCTCACCGACTGGGAGAACTCCGGACCGATCGGACAGGCAGCCGCCTCCGCCGTGCAGGACACCGTCGAGTCCGCGCCCGCGATCGACCACCAGGCCCGCGACTTCGTCGCTGCCAAGCCCGGCGGACAGCAGATCATCGAGCAGGTCGACAAAACCCTGAACTCGTTCTTCAACGACGCCACGCCCGGCCTGGCCGCAAACCTGCTGTCGGGAGCCATCAGTGGCGGCATTCCGACCGCCAACTGACCCGGAAGGTGGGTGCACAACCATGACGAAGCCGAACATCCGCCGAAACACTGCACGGCATCCCGCCGTACTCGACCTCCTTCGCAGCACACCCACCGCCCATGCGCCGGGCGCCCGCACCAAGGCGCTCGGCGGCCCGGCCACACCACCGCACACACGGCCGCGTCTCCCGTCCACGAGCGGCGGCCGCCCGGGAAAGAAGGCGGTGGCCGGCATTGCGGTGGCCGCCGTCGCCGTGGCCGGTGCGGTGGCAATAGGCCACCTGCGCAACGAAGACAGCGAAACCGCGGCCACCTCCAGCGCCACCGTGGCAGTGGACGAGAACGGGCTTCCCATCCTCAACCTGCCCGAACCCGCACAGGCCGAACAGGCCTCCGCGCCGGACGGGGACTGCCGGGCCGACCGCGGTGACCAGAAGAGCGGCGCGGGCGCGATCGAAGCCTTCAATTTCGCGTACTACAGCCAACGCAGCGGCGAAGCCGCCCGCGCCCTCGCAACACCGAACTCGTCGGTGCTACCAGGCCCCGAGTTGCAGCGCGTCATCGACACGGTCCCGCTCGGTACCAGCTACTGCATCCGCACCATCGAACTCTCCCATGGGGTCTACCTGGTCGATCTCTCCCTGATGCGACCGGACCAACCCCTCTCCCGCGGCACCCAGACCGTCACCACCCAAGAGATCGACGGGCGCTGGTACGTCGATGTCTTCACCTGAGTCCCAGCTCCGAGATGCGGTGCGGACTGCGCCGCCGACCCGGAAACGAGGACTTATTGCGAGCAGAGTGCTCGAACTATCGGGATGACCGCAACACCAACGCCGCAACGCTGGCGTTGCGCGCACGATGGTTCGGGCGGACAGATCAACCGCGCAATAGTGCGCCATACGTCATCGTTTCGCCGCACCTGACCGCGGAACAGGGCCGTTGCGGAGAGAGCGGCTTGCTAGCCATGCAAGCTGGGATCGCAAGCGTTGCGGCGCGTGACGTGGTGCCCCGGCGGCTGCTGCAACACGGCGCAACACCCTAATGAGCACCGCAACGCACTTCCGCAACACCACAAGAAATACCACCGGCGGCAACCCGTGGTCCCTCGTCCAGCGGGACCCCGTGAAAGGAGTCCCCGAGCATGAATGACCTCAGTATCCGAGCCGCGCAAGTCCAGCTCCGCGCCCTGATAGCGGCCCTCATCGTTGCGATCGCTATTGCAGTCGGCATCACCACAGGCGCCTTCGTGCTCTCCTTCGCCGTGCAACGTGACCTGGCATTGCAGGCGGGTATCCCGCACTACCTCACCTGGATCTTCCCGGCCATCGTCGACGGCGCAATACTCGGCGCGACGATCGCGGTCGTTGCGTTGAGCAAAATAGGCGGCAGCGCAATCGGGAAAAGGTTCTTCCTCGGGCTCGCTGTGGTGGTGGTCTTCATCAGCGTCTTCGGCAACGCCAACCATGCCTACCGTGCAGGGGAAGCCGCCGCGCGCAACGTTGCCGCCGGAATCGAACTGGGCTACACGCCGCTGTCACCGACCGGCGCATCGCTCATTGCAATCATTCCACCGTTGCTCGTGCTGGCTTTCACCCACGGCGTCGGCATCCTCATCAAGGCCATCGGCACCGCTCACATGGAGTACACCGCGGTCGTGCGAGACGCCCGACATCGTGAACCACAATGGGCGGGCGAGGACGCTGGGACCGACTCTCGGATGTCTGCACCGGAGCCGAGGTCGGTCGACCGCAACACCGGACGCAATGCGCAATCCGTTGCCTCGACCGTTGCACCGGGCGTCGACGTTGCGTCGGCAACCGAGTCGTCGGCATCCGACCGCGCCAGGGCCGCCGTTGCGAGGCCAGACATTGACCGTGACGTTGCGGCTGTCCTGCAACCGGAGGAAGCGGACCCTGCTGACTTCACCGGTGTTGCGGGAGAGAGCGAGGAACACCAGAAGCACAGTATCCGCAATGCACTGCACAGTCGCGATGCCGCACAAGAGATCAGCAATGGCCCGGAGGGCCCACCTCAGTCGTTCGTGCTGCCGGACGAGACCCAGACGATTGACAACCTCCTCGCCTTCATCGACGCCTGCGCCGACTTCGAACCGATAGTGAAGGAGACGGCCCGGCTGCGGATCAGTGAGCGACGCAGCTACGCAGAGATCGCCACGCTCACCAACGCCAAGGCAGCTTCCACCGCAATGCGCCGCTTCGACAAGGTGGCGCAACGCGCGGTCGAGGCAGGGTTCCGGACCCCGCCGCTGCCCGACGTTGACGACTCGACCGAGGGCCGCAATGCCGCAACGCTCGATAAGCAGTACGCCTTTGCCGGGGCATTGCAATGACTCGAATTGGCGAGAATGTCCACACATGAGTCAGCGCACTCTGCAAGGCATGGGAAAGAGCGACATGGCGGACCTCGGACAAGAACGGTCATCGTTGGAACCAACACGCTCGGGGTCGGAGCACAATACCGCAATGTCACGCATCACTCGGACGAGCCGCGCAATGCAACGCCCGGCTACGATAAAACCGGCAGCGCAACAGCGGCCAGCTCCGAGAGTCCCTGCCACACGCAGGTGATGCAGACACGCCACCAGCTGCTCCAACGGTCGGGACTACCCGCTATTCGCGGGCGCGACCGGTGGAGGCACCCGTGTCCGGTGGAGTGGGCAAGTGCACCCGGCATGACTCGGATCGGTCGACGAGAGCGCCGGGTCGGACAGGTAGCATCCTGCGCGCAGTAAATGGGTCCATTGCCCCGGAAATGATCGGAATCGTTCGTCCTTCAGGTTGTCGAGATCCCCTCGACCACAGAGGACGGCAATGGTCCGGGTTCGCCAGAGATCGACACCGCAAGAGACAAGGGGAGGGACCGTCGATGGCAATGGTCAGGAGCTCTACGAGGAATGCAAACGCCTGGCAGAGGGCCGGTTTAGTCGCCGCGCTATGGATGAGCGGGACACTCGCCTCCGCGGCATCAGCCCAAGCCGAACCTGTCGACCTACTCTCTGCGGGGGCTGTGCTTTCTGAGCAACCCCTCGCCACCGTGGTGCTTCCTGCCGGCGCCGCCGACACCAGCACCCGAATCCTCTACTCCACATTGCGCACCGCCACCGACCCGGGCGAGTCCACCGGATCGGTCTTCCTGCCACAGGGCCCACCGCCGGCTGGGGGGTGGCCGGTCGTGTCCTACGCCCACGGCAACGTTGGCATCGACGATGCCTGCGCCCCCTCGGTCACCGGGTCCACCGAGGTCGAACGCGTATCAATCGAGCAATGGCTGGCTGCCGGCTACGCGGTCGCGGCCACTGACTACGCCGGGATCGGCACCGACGGAGTCAATGCGTACACAGACGGCCCGGCAGCCGGCGCCAACGCCGTCGACATCGTCCGCGCGGCCCACCACATCTACGGCGACCAACTCGGCGACCGATGGATCGTTGCCGGCCTGTCCCAGGGCGGCCACGCCGCCTACTTCGCCGCCCACCAGGCCACTACCCGAAGCCCCGAACTCGACTTCCGTGGTGCAATCGCCGTCGGCGCCCCCACGCACCTCGACCAGCTCCTACCGCTAGCTGGACCCAACTTTCCACCGGTGCCGAACGCTGGGATCGCCCACTACGTTCTCTACACCCTCGCCGGCCTCGACGACCAGCGACCGCAACTCGACATCCGCCGCCGTCTGACCCCAACCGGCGTCGAGCTCATAGAGAAGGCGAAGGTGACCTGCAGCAGCGAGTTTGACGAGTATCTGCGCACACACCCGGTCACCATCGCGGAGCTTTTCACCGCCCCACTGGACAGCCCCGACCTGCACGCAGTGCTCCAACACATGCAGCAGGCACCTACCAGCGGGTTCGACCGCCCGATCCGAGTCGTGCACAGCCTTACCGACACCAAGGTGCCGATCCCACTAACCTGGGCGCAACTGAGTGAAATGCGTTCGAACGGCGTCGATACCGAGTACCAGCAGCTCTCCGATGTGGACCATTCCGCCAGCTTGACCGCCGCCATGCCCGAATCGCTGGCCTTCGCTGCGCGCGTACTGAAGTGAACACACCCAGACACACTGTGCAGTGTTGCGGGGGTTGAACCGCCGGCTTCCCTTGTTGCGCCCCGTTTAGCCTGATGTCAACGGTCGCTCGCGACACTTTGTGTCGCCATTCCGGCGATGACAAGAAGACACGCACATTTTCCGCACTCCTGGCTCGAGCGCCGTCCTACCGTGCCCGCCAAGGCCATACGACTGCCGTCCTGATTACGCCACTGCCGACACGCCCGACCGCGTGCGGGGGTCGTCGCTGGTAGAAGGACCGCTACCTGACACTGACAGCCGGAAAACCCTCGGTTGCAGTGCGATAGGAGTCCGGAAGATGGCACGGTTCGCCAGAGGTGGGGTCGCGGCGATTACCACCACCGCAGTCTTATGCGGGACCGCGCTCATCTCAGGGCCCGCGATCGCGCATGCCGACCCGGCCAGTTGCTCGTCGACGTTCAACCTGTTCATCCCCGGTACATGGGAGACCAACGAGCACGCCGACCCGAACCGGCCGGTGGGCATGCTGGCTCCCGTCGCGGAGGCGATCAAGGCGAAGAACGGTGCCCGAGCGCAGGTATACACGCTGCCGTACATGGCGCGCGCGTTCGACAACGGCCACACCTACGCTGACAGCAAAGCCGACGCGGTCAGCAAGGCCACCGCCGTGCTGAAGAACTACGCCGACAAGTGCCAAGGCGCGAAGATCACCATCACCGGCTACTCCCAAGGTTCCGATGCTGCAGGTGATCTCGCGTCGGCAATCGGAAACGATCGAGGGCCGGTCGACGCGGACCGGGTCCTCGGTGTGGCGCTGCTCGCCGATCCCGGTGCGGGCACGAAGGGCGCCGCGACGGTCGGGCCGAAGACCTCCGGGCAGGGGATCGCCGGTCCCAGAGAGCAGGGCATGGGCAAGTTGTCCGGGCGGGTCGCCTCGATCTGTGATCCGAAAGATCTGTACTGCTCGATCCAAAAGGGTGCCAACCCGTTCCTCGGATCGCTCGGATCGATCCTGTCGAAGACCCCGGGTGCCACCGATGCCGGAGGTGGTAACGCGGCAGTGGCCACCGCGCTGACCTCGGATTTCACCGACGCTGACCTGCCCGGTCTCGGCTCGAACCTGGACGCGCTCGGAAAGCAACTCTCCGGCATCGATTACGGCGGCTCCGTCGATGTCGCGGAGGTCGCTGACACTGCGACCTCGCTGTCGAAGACCCTCAGTCCCCTGGCCGAGCTGCTCCAGTCCGGGGCCGCCAACAGTGCCGCCACCACGGGCCTTGCCGCCGCCCCGGCGGGCACGCCGGAAAACGCGGCCGCGCAGGTCCTCACCACAGCCGGCCACGCGGACCTGACCGGTGCACTGGACTCGATTGCCACAATCGCGAACACCGCGGCCAAGCTCTCGAATAGTGGCACCACCACACTGCCCGCCACCGACCCGCAAATCTCGCAGCTCTCCACCACCGCCGCGTCACTCGGTAGCCAGATCGCGCCTGTGGCCACCACACCCGCAGATGCCCTGTCGACCGCGTCGAGCGTGTTGTCGGTCCTCAAACCGACAGTCGTCGTCGAGCAGGCCCTCAACGTGGTCACCGGCATCACCGCACTCGACATCCCGAAGATCCTGCACAACCTGATCGTGCTCCCACAGAGAATCGCCGCCGGCGATGTCCGCGGCGCCCGGGACGCCGCCCGAGAGCTGAACGTGCACTTCGCGCCGCTGGTGAAGATGGCCGCCGCCGTCGACCTGAAGTGGGTCTCGCAAATACTCTCGATCATCCCGGACCCGACCGGCTACACCCAGATCGCAGCGCTGGTCACCAGCATTCTCGGCAACGTCGACGTGATCAAGCTGGCCAACATCGCCGGCCAGGCCCAGGAAATCGCCTGGGCCGCCGCGGACAAACTCTTCCCACCACCCGGAGTGCTACCCGACCCCCTCGGTGCCGCCGCGCAGACCGCGGCGTTGATCCCCCTCGGCCTCGAACTCGCCTCGGTGGCCGCGAACATGCTCACCGGCAAAGCCAGCAAGACCGCCCCCGCGCTACTGGGCAAGCAAGCCAACCCCGTAGGAAACGCGATCACCACGCAAGCTCAAACCCTTGACCTGCAAGGACTCTCCGGATCGGTGTCCACGATGGCGCGCTCGCAGGGGGCCGAGGATCTCGCCACGGTCGTCGGCGAGGGCCTGAACGCAGCCAGCTTCTTCGCCTCCGGTGCCCACCAGAGCTACCACACCCTGGTCGTCGACAACGCCGGCCGCAACGCCATCCAGTGGGTCTCGGACTGGTTGAACCTGCAGATCAACCGCGCCGTCTGACCATCCCGACACCGTCCCCAGTCGAATAGGAGCACCGAATTGGCCCCTCGAGCACATCGTCCCACCGCGCGCTGGGTGACCTGCCCACACTGCAGCAAACGCACCTACTTCACACGCAAAGACGCCCGCGCAGCCCGCACACACCACGAAAAGCGACAGGGCCTATCGATCTATCCCTGCCCACACCAAGGCGAAGACCGCGACGGCTTCCACGTCGGACACAGGCCCAAGAGTTTGACCCGCGGGACAATCGGCCGCGGCAACCTTGCTGCAAGCCAAAGAGAATCGCCCCATCACCAACACCGTGCAACCGAGGATGCATCGCGACGTCGATGAACGCTACCGGAACGCTGACCTCCCCGAACTCGGGCAAAGGACCATCAACGCATCGGCACCGCCTACACCGAGCACACAGTGGTCGTCCATGGCACCCGCGACCGCGAACGACGAGACGAGGACATCCGACCGACTACCCGACGGCACTGGTGGAGCCGAAGCCGGCATCCGAACGCAACAGCGGCGATATTGCGGGCCGCGCGGCACCTCGGCGTTGCGCAGTATCTCGGTGTTGCATCGGACTCGGCCGTTGCACAGAACCCCAACGTTGCGCCGCGCACTACTAAAGCCGTTGCGCAGTTCGCCGACGCCGCAACGGCAGACCACTCCTCACTCGTCGGCAGCCATGAGGCCGCAGCGGTCGGACCTGAGGATTGCACTGGCGTTGTGGATGCCGCGTAACCAACCGAACCGAACCCAGATGACGTAACCAACGTTGCAGCCCTTACCGAAGAGCACGCACGCAATGCGCTGGACGGACACAACGCCGATGCACTGAAGGCCAGTAATGCGCCGGAGGACTCGCAAGAGCCTTTCGTGTTGCCGGACGAGGCCCAGACCATCGAGAACCTCCTCGACTTCATCGACACGTGCGCCGACTTCGAGCCTGTAGTGAAGGAGACGGCCCGACTGCGAATCCTCGAACAGCACAGCTACGCAGAGATCGCCACGCTCACGCGGGCCAAAGCCGCAAGCACCGCAATGCAAGGTTGCGCAACGCGCGGTCGACGCCGGGTTCCGGACGCCCCCGTTGCCGCAGTTCCAGGAGATGGCGGACGGACGCATTGCTGGCCTGATCAGAAGCCTGTCCGTGCTGAAGGGCACGTGACCCGTCACAGATAAGCCGCTGGGTGGTTCAACCCGGGCCGGTGCCGCCCTGACCCTTGCACCCGAAGGAGCGCGAAGGCCCATGACCATGGTGGCAGAAACCGTTGATGCCGTCATCGGCGGCGACACACACCGCGACACCCACGCACTGGAGATGACCTGCGGCAACGCTCAATCCGCAGTACACATTGGTTGGTGCACCCTGATCACCCGCCCCCGGCAAGGCGGCGACGGACGGGTCGTGCTGTCCGACGGCTCGACCGGGGAGACCACTAGAGCCACAGTCATGACCGTCGCCCGCGCCGCCGACTGCCTGTGCGGCGCCGGTTTCGGTGAACGCTCGGAAAACCGCACTAACCCAGCCGCAACGGATACCGGCACCGCGATTTCGACACCCGCGCCGGCACTCTCGACGTCGCGATCCCCAAGCTGCGGTCTGTTTCGAACGAACATGTCGGAATCCTCAGCACGGTCGCTATCCCAAAAGACGATCCGCTTGCAGTGACGCCCGCAAATCCCCCGGGTTCCAGGCATCGGACACGGGCTGCCAATGCCACCGGCGTCCCGCGTCGGGCGCCGTCCGACGAACAACGGAGGGTCGTAGTGTGCGCCGCGAGTCTTTGCACCTCGCATCGCGAGAGAAAGTCGGCACAATGAGCGACGAACAGGACCCGGCTCGGTCCGACGACGATCACACGGTGGCTCTGCTCGCCCGCACCCGTACCCAGTGCCAGGAATATTCGGACATCGTCGGCGTCGACGGCGCGGCGGGATAACCCTCTGCGCGTCGGTCTTGAGCCGGCCAACGAACGTATCGCAGCAGACGATTACGCCGTCGAGCGAGGGAGCTGGATGTTGCCAATCGCGATGACTGGTCCTTCGCTGCTGTTGGATCGCTGGCTGCTGCGCTCGATCAGGACTGCGGGTAGTCGTTCCCGGTCATGTAGCGACAGACCGCGCGGTGGAGCGGTCGGTCCCTCTCCCAGAGCGGGGGTCTCCTGGGTGCGATGATCGACTGCGCTGCAACCGTCCGCGCGTATTGATGGCAACGCCGTGGTGGTCCGCAGACCCAATAGCGTTGTCGTTCGACGTCAACCGAGCGAGAGAGAGGCCAAGGTCGACCGCACAGCATGCAGGTTACGGTCTCGCGGGATCTCACCCCCTCGCGGTCAGTCACGTTGTCGTCCTGTCACCTTGCCCGGTTCGTCTGGGCTGTTCGGATCGGACTGGATGAGCGCGCGATGAGCGCGAGTTGTCGGGTCGAGCGCACTAGTGTTGTCCCGCGGATCGCCACCGAACTCTGATGCCCCTGCGTTGTCTGCCATCTCGAACGCCTCGTCGATCCCCCGTGGTCTGGATCGATCGTTGCGCCAAACGACGACGTGTCCAGACAGACGAGCGCCCTGCTGCTCGGCGGAGCAGCAGGGCAGCTAGCCTCAGTCGAAGGTGGGCGCTTCGAGTGACCACGCAGTGACGTCAGACAGCTTGACTCGCAGGTGGGGGACGAAGCCGACGGATGGGAAGGGACCTCGATTGCCCAAACCCTGAACCTGAACATTCTGCAGGGTGATGAATCGGGGCGTGAAGATGTCGTCGTTTCCGTTCTCGGCGTCATCCTTCGGGAAGGAAACCTCCTCGGCAAAACCTTCCATCATCTTGGCGAAGACGTCAGCTATAGGCTTCATCTCGTGGTTCTCCGGTTGGTCGCTGAACTCCTCCGCGATCCGGGCGAAAAAGGACTTTGCACTCACGACAGTCCCGCGAGCGGTGCCCCATGGCAGGTACAAGGTAAGGCCGAAACCCGCGTCAACCCGATTCGCGAAGTCGGCGATGGACTGGAGGTACGGGTCGGGGGCTGTAAACGGATTTACGACCTCGGTGACGTCGATCTCGTTTGTGATGGTGGAGACTGGTTCGGTCATGATTTACTCCAGGCAGGTGTGGGTGTGAATTTGGACCAGTGGGTAGAGGCGAAGGCCCTTCTGTGCCTTCGCCTCTACCATGCAGCGCTACTACGCGGCGTTAGCCTCGAGCGCGTTCAGCACGATCTGAGGCATCGACTGCTGCCTGAGATACGTTGCGACGAACTCGGCGCTGTCCTGGTCCTCGCGGAGGACGTCGGCGACGACTTGTGCGAACCCGGGGATCTTGACCGCCTTGACAACAACCGCAACAAACACATTGCGGACGTACCACCTGTTGTGACTTGCGCCGAGTTCGAGAAGCCGAGCAATCAGCAGCCGACGACTCGTGAAATCCGTGGTTGCCGAGTACGCGAGCGCCATGAAGTCTGCAAGCTTGTCACAGAAGGAAAAAGGGTGGTTTCCGTAGGCGAACTGGTCAAAGTTAACGAGCACCTGCGCGAATTCCGACGGCGCGTGCTGAGCGAGCGCCTTCATGGCCTTCGCTGGCAGCAGCGGGACGAACTGCAGGTAGAGCGTCGAGTCCTCAGGATTGCGCACGAGAACCTCTGCGAGGGTATGCACTGCCTGCGGGTCGTCAGCCATGATTTGGCCCAGCGCCTGCTTGGCCTGTTCTTCAGGCGATGACAGCAGGGACGCGTCACTTGTGACCAAGTTCAGCGCCTGCGCCAGTTGCCCAGCAGTCGCGTACCGCTTGCCAGGGTCCTGATCCAGGCATCGATGCAGGATGTATTGGTATTTGGCCGGCGCCTTGCTGACATCGGGCGGGAACCAATTCGGCGTAATCCCCGTAGAGAGTTCGTGAAGGATCTTACCGAGAGAGTAGACGTCAGCAACCGGTCCGACGTCGTGAGCATCGTTGAACTGTTCCGGCGCCATGTACTCGGGTGTTCCCATTGCGAGCCGCGAACGCGTGATGCGAGCGCTATTGCTAAGCAGTCGCAGACCCAGTCCGAAGTCGGCCAGACGAGGAACGTCATCGAAGAACAGGACGTTCTCCGGCTTGAGATCTCGATGCACGACGCCTTCGTTATGCGCGTAGGCCATAGCGTCCACGATCTGGCCGAATATCCGCTGGACCTCATCGTCGGGCAGACCATTTGGGTTCTGTCCCAGGCGGCCGCGAAGCGAGCCATCAGCCCAGTCCATCGCATAGAACGGACCGCGGGCTTTGCTCGTTCCTGAACCCCGAACGTTGACCACGTTGGGATGTTGAAGTGACATCTGGCAACGGATTTCGCGCAAGAAGCGCTCCTCCGAGGTTGCAGGATCCGGATCAAGCGGGTCCCGCTTCATGAACTTCAGAGCGACCTTCTGATCGCCGGGATCAGTCCGCGCTTCCCAGATGACACCCTGTCCATTGTTGAGGCAGTCCAGCTGCCGAATAACCTTGTAACGCATTGCTTTAACTCCATCTGGGCAGACGCCTGCCCGGTTAGGTCTTGCTGCAAGCTGATGGCTGCATGATGGAGTGTTGCGTGCGTCACTCTTGCGGAACGGCAAACATTAGATACACTTCTGTCAAGCAGCCAATACACCCCGATGGGTGCTGCGGTGGAGTCTCGGAGCTGTTTCAAACCGGCAAAGTATGTGCAGTTCCGAGACTCAGTCAGTTAGTTAGAACGGTGGTTCGTCCTCCTCTCGCTTCTTAGCGGCCGGCCTGAATCGTTGCGCCGACTCCTTACCTGTTGTACCGAACCGGTTCGGACGACTCTGTGGGCCAGAGTCCCATGGGTTATCGTCCGTTAGTGGCCGCCAGTCGATCTCCGCTCTGTTGGCAGCCTTAAGCTCGTGCTCGGACTCCGGCGGCGTAACGTCCTCGAACTCATTGTCATCGGCGAGTACGTAGACACCACGCTTATCTGAAGTGCGTCGGAGTTCCCCGTTGGCTGCCATGCGAGCCAACGCGGCACGGATGACGTTCGCCGGATCCTTCGAGTCGGTCGTCCATCCCGACTTTCTGAGGTGTAAGTGAGCATCCTGGATTGTCATCGGCTTCCGGTTGCTCTTGAAGGCGTCGAGCAGCATCTCGTTTGTCGAACGCGTGTCCTCATCTTCCTCGTCGGACAACGCACTCAAAGCCCGCTCGACACGTCGAGTCTCGGAGGTAAGCCAGCGTTTGTACTCGCGCAGCTCCTCCACTATTGCGTCCACTCGGCTTTCGGGCATAAGGAATAGTAGCACCGCGGCAGGGCCAGTAGCAACTTTGTCAAGTTTGAATCTGCTTGATGTGTCGGACGCTTGCACGGCACTGCTTGGTCTGGTTCGGACATCTACTACTTCTAGTAAGAAAACTCCAGCTGGGGGCCTAGATATAGTGGTGGTGTCCTCGTGGCATCGATCATGACATTGAGAGTTATGATGTGAGTCACACCAGTCGGAACGTAGCGTTTTTCAAACGTGCCCGACCTGACGCTTTAGTAAGGTGTGTCACGTTCACTGCGCTCATGTGGCCGCTCTTCAGTGATCCGAGTGTGTGGGAGCAGATGTCAGAGGCACCACCTACCGAGGTTCTTTCAGCGCAGGATTAGCGGCGTGTCGTCTTGACAAATCCCACGGTCTTGAAGGGGCCGACCGTATAAACGTGACTCGACACACGCTTGCGGACTGCGCTGGTCAGCGAGTTCCAGTCAACGATCGGCATTCGGGACGAGCCAGTGAGGGTTCCGTTAACGGCGACGACGGCCCATGCGCTGCGTCGAACGCTTCTTGGATCTCGGCGGGGATCCGGCCGCGTGAGGAAACTTCGTAGCCGCTCGTGGCCGCCCACTCCCGCACGTCCCGCCTTACCCCAGACGGTCCCGCTCGACTCGTCGTGTCGACGTGAGAGTTCGGGCAGTGTGAATCGGCGGAGTTCACGCAGGGTGGCAAGCCGGTCTCGACTCGTCCCGTCGAGGGCTTTTAGCGTGGGAAGCCGCTGGCACCTCGTGGTGTCAGCGGCTTCGTTACCTGCTCGGGCACGCTACGCACTGTAGGTCTGACCCGGTCAGGGTGACGGTGCCCGCCAGCGCGCCTCTCGGCAAGTGGTCGCTCGAAGCGACGATTCTGTCAACGGCACCTGAAAACTGACCCCTTTCCGGCAGGCGGGTTCAAGGGCGGATTCGAGCGGTCGTCGCAACACCGTCGGTTCATGGTGCCAGACTTTCGGCGAAAACCTGTGCCGGTGTTCGCCAGTCGAGGTTCTTGCGCGGCCGGTTGTTGAGACGATCCTCTACTGCACGCAGCGTCTCGGGGTCGTGAACGGACAGATCGGTACCCTTGGGGAAATACTGCCGGAGCAATCCGTTCGTGTTCTCGTTCGTGCCACGCAACCACGGTGAGGCCGGATGCGCGAAGTAGACACCGTCGGCGAACAGATGGCCGAACAGATCATGACGTGCCATCTCCGAACCCTGGTCCCAGGTCATAGTCCAGCGCGCATGCTCGGGAATCTGCTCGAAGAGCGCACCGAGTGCCTCGGCGAACGGTTCGGCGCGATGCCCGCCCGGTAGATGCAGGAGCCGGACATAGCGGCTGCGTCGCTCGACGAGCGTGCCGATCGAGGACCTACTCGACCGGCCGACGATCAAATCCCCCTCCCAATCGCCGGTCCTACTGCGGGTTTCGACCACAGCGGGACGCGCATCGATCGACTGGGACGGAGTGATAAACCGGATCCGACGCTCGTCGGCTCTCCGCCGGCGGCGCCGCAGCGGACGTCTGGTGCGGAGCTTGGTGGTCAACGTGCGGCACAAACCGGACCGGCCGCTGTTGTGTACAGCGCCTGATAGATGGTTTCGTGGCACACGTGCCAGCCGGGACGGTCAGGATACTCGGTCCGCAGCCATGCGGCGATCTGTTCCGGGCTCCACTCGGTCTCGAGTTTTTCCTGCACCTTCGCCCGAAGATCCGGGTCGTCGAGCAGACGGCCCCGGCGGGGGCGGAGTGAGCGCCCCGTGGCGCGGGCGTGCGCCAGGGTGGCGTCATAGCCCCCGCGATCATGCGGAAAGGTGTTGCGCTGCAGCCCCCGACTGACCGTCGACGCCGATCGGCCCAAACGCCGGGCCACCTCCCGGATCGAGTGCCCAGCGGCTCGCAGCGTGGCGATGCGCTGGCGTTCGAGCAGACTCAGATACCGGCTCGATCGCGCCTCGTCGGCCAACCGTACCGGCGGAATCCCACCGCACTCCGCCCGCCATCGGTAACCGGTCTTGCGTCCGATACCGAGCTGCCTGCATGCCTCGATGCTGCCGACACCGCCGGCGAGCAGCGCCCAGTACCGCGTCTCCAGCTCGAGTCGCCGTTTGCGTCCTCTTCGTCCCATCCGCACACTCCTCTTCTATCAGGAGTGTTGCGACCAATACTTGAACCCGCCTGCCATACCGTGTTCAGTTTTCACGTTCCGTCGACAGGGCGTTTCAGTCGGCGAGGATTGACGTGCACTGAGAACGTCCCGGTTCCGCGACCACCGGCACTATTGACCGTGCAACTCACCAAGGTCTGACCTACCGGGAACCTGTCGCCAGACGTGCGGTCGCAGCCCTCGAAGACGGTTCCGGGCAGATTTGCAGGCGTGGGCCATGTCACCGCGGCCGTGCCCGATTGGTCCGCATCGGTGTGATGACTGAGCGATGGTCGAGAAGATCGCACGCGCCCATTCGGCGGGCTCCGCGGGCGGCAGATGTCGTAGCCGACCCGTCTCGGCGTCGAGGGTGTGCACGAGGACCGCGACGGCGAACCCGGCCACGGCGGGGAACGACTGCTCGCCGCGACATCGAACGCCGGCGATGGACGGTGGATGCCTCGGTCCCGCCGTCGCCGGGCGGCAACAAGTTCGGATCACCGCCCTCCTCAGGGCAGGATGAGACCGTGAGCGACCGAAGTGCAGCAGACCTCGAGCGTGAATTCGCCATGCTCGCCTATGTACGCGACCGTCTCCGGGCTTCGGAGGGCGAAGACGTCCGTATCCCGACCACTGCCGTCGACCAGGTTCTCGATGAGCTCAACAGGCTCGAACGATCGCCGTGGGATCCGAACTGATTTCTATCCGTGCAGAGTCGAGCAGCGGGGACCGGCTGGCGGCCGCCACGATGCAGCATCGGGAGTCTCGAATGAATTCGTCCCGCGACAGGTCCCCGCACCCGGTGCGGGCGAGTATCACCGACCGCCTCAACCGGTACGCCCGACAGCACGGCTAGAACATCACCCTGGTGCGCCGCCGATTCGTCATCGACCGCTTCCTGACCCGCGTCGTCGATGCCGACCTCGGACGGGTGAATCCTCAAGGGTGCCTCGGAATGTGGTGCTGGTCGATATCGCGTGGGCAGTGGTTATCGCGTGGGCGAGCTCAGCTGTCGGTTGCCGGTCCGGGGGAGGGTGGTCTGGGGGTTGTTTGGGTGTCGGACGTCTCGGATGGCGTCGGCGAGGTCGGCGGCTGTCGGCAGGGCGGGCCGGACGTCGGCGGGCAGGGACCGGTGTGTGGTGTAGGTGCTGACGGCGAGCGGGGAGTCCAGACCGCGAAGCGCGTATTCGACGACGATGTCGTCGCGGTCGGCGGCGAGGAGGATTCCGATGGTGGTGCCGTCGCCGTGCTCGGGTTTGCGGAGTAGGTCATCGACGGCGTTGACGTAGAAGTTGAGCTTGCCGATGTGTTCGGGCTCGGCGTGGCCGATCTTGAGCTCGAAGACGACGAAGCGGCGCAGGCCCAGGTGGAAGAACAGCAGATCGGGGTAGTAGTCGGAGTTGCCGACGGTGAGCTTGTACTGGCGTCCGACGAAGGAAAAACCACCACCGAGCTCGGTGAGGAAATGGGTGAGTCGGCCGATGAGGGCATCTTCGAGGTCGCGTTCGCTGTAACCGGCGTCGAGGCCGAGGAAGTCGAGGTTGTACGGATCCTGCAGGATTTCGTGGGCGAGGTCGGATTCGTGCGCCGGCAGCGTGGTGGGGAAATTGTTCGGTGCAGCCCCCACCCGCAGATGCCGATCCGAAGTGATGTGATGGACGAGTGTGGCGCGGGACCAGCCGTGATGAGCGGCCTGGCTGGCGTACCAATCGCGGACACTGGGGTCGGGGAGACGGTCGAGGAGGACGAGGATGTGTCCCCACGGCAATTGCGCAGCAGGGTGCTGCGCAATTGAGTCGGGGTATGCGGTGGCAAGGGTGCGCATGTAGACCAGATTGCGTTGCGACAGTCCTCGCATGCCGGGGAACTCGGTGCGCAGGTCGTCGGCGAGCCGGGCAATGACCCGGGCACCCCACCCTTCCTCGCTCTGCCGAGCGCGGATCAGCTTCCCGATCTTCCAGTACAAGATGATCAGTTCGGCGTTGACCTTGCGAGCAGCATGGACGCGGGTGGTGCGGACCTGGGACTTGATGTCCTCGAGCAATGCGCCGTACCCGGCGGGCTCGATTTCTTCTGATCGACTCATCGTCGCCAATCTTCTCCCATCCGACCGACAAGTGGTGCAGCCGGGCGTGCAGACATACATCCGGCCTCGGTATCGACCTCGGAGGCACTGGCTGGTCGTCGCTCCTCGAGAAGAGGAAAGACGCGGGGAACCGGCATTTACGCAGCAAGCTGCTGCGCAAATGGGCAGGCCGAGGGTAAGGACATCACGATCGCGGCTCGTGCGATCCGATGTGATGACGGCGGTGCCGCACCCCCCGAGGTGTGGTAATCGTGATGGAGCCACCTGTGGGCGGGGGACGGTGGTGGGTGGTGTGAGTCAGGTCGGATGACGACCGCAAATGCGTCGGTCGCGATTGCGGTTCACGAATTCGCCGGCATGGGAACAGGGTGATCGCGGAGAGGGTGATTCCCGCGGTGCCTCGTAGGGTCGCAACGATGCCGCCTCGTCGTTGGCCACCATGCAGCGCGGCGTGGCGACTTCTTTCCCGGTGCCATCGATCGACGCTCGCGGACCGATACCGCGGCGTGCCGGTTCGGGTCAGAGGATCGCGGTGTCGGGGGTCGACGTACCGGTGATCGGACCCGGCGTCTGGTCGGTTGATGTAGTCGGCGCACTGCAGGGTGGCAGGCCAGAACTGGTCGAGGTTGGGGAGGTCGGCGATGGGTAAGCCTTTCGCAGTGGATTAGTGGTCCTGGCCGACGAGGTGGGCGAGTTCGGCGAAGCCGCAGTGGTATTCCCTCTTGTCGTACTGGTACCAGTTTCCGTAGGCCATCAGCTGCCCGGATCTGTTGCTCCACAGTTGGATCGGCGCGAACCGCAGGCCGTAGGGGTGGAAGAAGACGCCCACCGCCTGGTTTGTTGCCATACCAGAGGTCGTCGTGGGTGCCGCGCCGGTCGTCGGCCTGGTCGAGGAGTGCGAAGAGTTTCTCGGCGCTCACGCGGTCGGTGTCGGAGCCGATGGCGCCGAGGAAGGTGTCCTTCGTCCACCGGGTGGTGGTGTCGGCCGAGGAGCGGGCTTGGCTGCGGCGATCTCGCCGCCGTAGGTGGAGGGGATGAGGATCTCGAGTCCCCGCCGGGCAGGTCAATCGGAGGGCGGTGACCTGTATGTCGTCGCGGGTGATCTGGTTGAGGTACTCGACGACGCCGGAGATCGGCGTCGATCTGGTCGACCGCGAGACACAGGTGGATGCGTGCGGATGTTCGGCCAAACACGCTCGGGTCTCAGCCTGCGCGGGTGGCGTAGGGATCCGTCGCCAGAAGCAATTGATGATCCGGGTATGCGCGGGCCAGGGTTCGAGGAAGACGAGGAACTCCTGATGACGATCGCTGATTTTGCCGCAGGCCGGTGACCTTGCCGGTGGCGATGGTAGGGCGCCGAATGGGATGGAGGACCATGTCGGACGTAGGGTGGGTGCGCGCCTCGACCGAGCCGGTCCTGCGCGCCTGGATTTGCGACCTTCCCGTGGACGCTCAGCACGATCGCGAAATCGGGCGGATTAAAAGCTCAGCCGGACGATGTCGGTGACCTTTCCGGCCGGCTCCGGTTGGTAGAGAGCTTCAAGTCTCACTGGAGCCAAGGCTTGACATTGTCCTCGCGCCACGCACCCGCGACTGTGGTGTTACTGGCAGAACTAACGGGAATGTGAGGAGGCTTGTCCGATTGCCTCGCACGAGATGATATGTCCAGATATGGGCTTGGCCATCCGCAAGAATGCTGCCGCAACGCCTGCCTCACCGACCATAAGGTCTGGGCAGCGTTTAGAGCGCTCGTCCGAGGGCCAGCCACCGTCCATGCGGTATGACACGAGATTCTCGGTAAGCAGACGCGCTTGTTCGAGAAAACTCGGCTGGTTCGTCTGTAGGGCGGCATCGATGAGGACCTCGATATTTCCGGCCAAGCCATGACACTGCGACGTTCCGATCCATGATCCTCCGGCCGCGGTCATCCGAGCGGCCCGCATAGCTGATTCCAGGTGGCTTGTGTCTTTGGTCGTCGCGTGGGCCTTCATGAGAAAACGCGCCATTCCGGGTGCTCCGTGGCACCAGTTGGTTCCGGAACTTCGTTCAGAGGTTTCGGTTGCGGTCCAGTACAGACCGGAACCATCCCCGAGGGCGGGGTGCGCTAACTCGATGATCCAGTCGGCCAATAGGTGCGACATCGCGCGAGATGCCTCGTGTCCGCTCGCGAGTGCATGTTCGGCGAGGAAGTAGCCGATGCCTGCCGATCCATGAGCGAATCCGAGATACTCTTGGCGACTGAGCAGGTCGAAGTCTTCAGGCATACGCCAGATGAGTCGGTCCGGCTCCCGCCTCTCGAGCAGTGCACGTGCACACCGGTCGGCCGCGTCGAGGGTGCTGTCGCTGTGGTCGATGTGCCACCGCATGAGGTGGAAGAGGCCGACGCCGGCCAGTCCAGTCATCAAGTCGGGTGAGCGGACACTGTTTGTGTCGAGTAGAGTTGCCATCTCATTGCAGCGATCAAGCCATAGTGCATCTTTCGTCGCACAGTGCAGCATCAGATAGAGCAGTGCTGGGCCGGCCTCGCCGAAATACAAGCCGGGCATTGCCTCCCGTCTCGGCACGATCGGTTCGGTTTCCCACAGCCAAGTTCCGCACCGTGTGGCCGTCGCGAGGTATTCGTCATTTCCGGTCGCTCGGGCCAGCGCGCACAGGAGAAGGGCGATGCCACTCGAGCCTGCGTAGAGGTCGCGGCTGGGCTGCCGGTTCAGGGTGTGATGGTCCGATGTCCAATAGAGTCTCCTGTCGTCCACTGGGGTCGCTTCGGCCACAATCCGGTCAGCGATTTCTATCGCCAGTGTCAGTGGTGAAAACCCGTCAGGTGGCGTCGGTGGGACGGGAGGTTGGTGCTCTACTGCCTCGACGATGCCTTCAACCGACTGGAACCGAGCGTTCCGGTCCTGTCTCAGGCACCGCGCCGCCGCGGCCATGATCGGGTTGTCGGGTGCCCGAGCATATTCGAGTTGAGCGACTGCCTCGGCATCCACCCAGTTCGAGGCATCTGATGACGTGGCGGCACTGAGAAGGGTGGCGCCGATGCCATAAATGTCATCGAGTACTGACCGGCCGGCACGGGTATCGGCTTGCTCGGGGGAGCAGTAGCCGGGAGTCCCCATGCTTCCGGTTGGCTCACACGTCGGTGGTCCCGCGAGTTCGAGATCGATGAGTTTGAACCCGTCCTTCGTCATGACGATGTTCGCCGGCTTGATATCGCAGCTGACATAGCCACATCGATGGAGCGCGGCAACGGTCTGGCACAGTGAGGTCATCCACTCGCGAAGGAGGTGTGGGGGCGGTCTGAGTCCCTGGGCCGCGAGTGATCCGATTATTGCCCCAAGTGTCGGGCCTTGAATCGGTTGATAGATCAAGAATGATGTGTCCGGGTCGTCCCAGTAGTCGATCAATTGCGGCGCGATCCCGGCGGGACCGAGTGCCCTGAGACACGCTGCTTCGTTGCTGAGCCGGGTGGTGGCGTTTCTACCGTCGACCTCCTCCATGGTGTGGCCGAAAGCCTCTTTGATGACCACGAAATCTCCGCCCGAAGCATCGTCGATGGCACCGAGGCAGGTTCTTCCCTTGGGGCTTTCGAACATGGTGTTCAGTCGAACATACTTCTGGCCGACGATTCGCGATCGAGTCGACTGCCGTGGCGGGTTTTCCGCTGACCGATCGTCGATATCGACTCCATCGACGGTCACGATAGCTGGCACGATTCGTCCCGATGGGAGTTGAACCCAATGGGATCCGAAGGATCCGAAGCGGGAAGAAACCAAACTGCCATCTCTGAACAGTTTTTCGTTGGGGATTCGAGGACCGTAGTACTGCATCGTTGCGTTGTCGAGCTCCTCGGCAATGATCATTGCCGACGTTTCGTCGCGGGGATACACAGTCAAGAACTTGCCGACTTGCGAGCGGCCGCCCTCGCCCGTCGACAAATGTGCGAGGACACGCAGATTCGAGGCGTGTTTGAATCCCACATGATGCTCCCGAAGTATCGGGGCGCACGCTGACAGTACCTCTGCCGCGCAGCGCACCGACGATGTCACATGCAGCTTCGTGCCTGCCTCACGCTCGAACCGCCCGGGTGGGGAATACTCGGTCCATAGTTGTCGATCGTCGGTCGAGATACCCCACGCTTCACTGAACAGCTCGGAACGAAGGGTGAAGGCGGCTGCCTCGAGGCGGTCGCCGCGTTCGACCGGCGGCGTGTTGTGGTCTGTCAATGCGGCGTCATTTGCAGTTGATGTTCCAACTTCAAAAGTTGCATCTCGATTGCGTCGCGCCAGTCACCTACCAGGGGCAAAACCAGGGTTTCCGCACCAACGAAAGGCCACCGCGCTGTATCCCCGCTGATGACCAAGCGCAGCGCTGTGGTCAGCGACGCAGCTTCACCGGTCTTTCCTTCCGAGACAAGGACACGCACGTAGTTGTTGGCGAGATGGAGCTGCCTGCATGTCACGAAGGTATGGCCATACGACGCGACAAGATCCGCGCAGGCTTCGAGCGAGCCGACAAGTTCCTCACGCGCGAGGCGGTTCCGGCCATCACGCCAATAGATGAGGGCCGAGACGGGCAGCGCGAAAGAGTCCAGTATCACCTTGATTTCGTGAGAGTCGGGCAGCGGAACCCGCTCACTCAACGACTGATAGTCGCGGCGGGCTCTCCTGGTGTCGCCGCGGTTCGCTGTCGCGGCGATCTCGTTGTAATGCTCGATGAGCACGCGCACCAGGACCACGTCGTCGAGGGTATGGCGTGTGAGAAGGCTTGTGAGCTGCTCCCTCAAGATCGCCGGGACGCCATCATGCTCATCGAGATTCGTGGGGGCCATATTCTTCGATCGCCCGGACTATTGGACAAAAGTGCTCGTGCACCCAGTGACCTGGGTGGCCATCGAACAGGTGAAGCAACACGAGCTGCAGCAGCAGTCCCACGTCCAGGTGATAAGATCTGCATCTGGCGGGGCCGGGAAATCGCCCTCCATGCCCGCAAAATCTTCTACCGCCATGGCCGTTGAAAGTGGTTTCGGTATGCCGTTCTCTTCGAAGAATTCGGCCAGCAGTTGCGGTGTGTTGATGTGTTGAGGTTCCTTGCCGGACGGCTCTTGGTTCTGTTGACGGTCTGCGAGTTCAGTTCGGAGCCGTCGCAACGTCGTCAGGGCATCTCGGTACGTTCCGATCTGCCGTTGGACCGTGTCCATCACTCGTGCGGCGATATCTAGATCGTCTTGAGCCGGTTCGCGATTGTAGTCGGGCACGTCGAACCCCCTAATTTCGCATGTGGATGTCCAGTGAAAGCAAGACTAGCACAGTGATGTGACGTACGTCACACCCTGTTCCCGTGCGTGCATGGATGGCGCGCTCGTCGGGACAGGGGCGACGGTGTGGGAGGGTCTATCTCGGTGGTTGAAATAGATGGGATCGGCATTGTCAGCTGTGTCTGCGCGCTCCGGAGCGTCGAGCTTGTTTGTCCGGGTGTGGTCGGTCGGCCCCACTGAGTGGTGCGGTTCGGATTCTGCAGTGGAGAAGGAGGTTTCGTTTCGTGTCGTGCTTTCGGGATGGGTGTTTGGGAGGTCGCCGCCGGGGACTGATTGGCTCGGTGTGAGCGGTGGTGAGTCGCATTTGCAGGCGGCGAGTGGCTGGCCATGCCGTGCCACGGCGAGCGCTGCGGCAATCGTGTGGGCGAAATCTGCCGTTTCGGGTCGCTTCCCGCTCGCACCGGAACGCCCAATCCCGGACTCCCGGAGCGCATATCATTCTGGTCGTCAGACGCTGCCGCTGACGGGAACGCGGGTCGCGAGTAGCCGACTACCTGTCTTTCGCTGGCGCGGTGTGGCAGTGGGCCGAGAGATGTCGTCGTGGCGACCGGGATCAGCGCAACCGGATTGCGTCGCGCAGGGCTTGCGCTACGGCGGGGTTGGCGACGTCGCCGTGGTCGGTGATCGTTGCGTCGGCCTGGAGGTTGAAAACCTTGCTGTGCGTGAAGGTGTACTGGTGCGGAGGGGTCACCTTCCGTAGGAGTGGTTCGGTTCTGTCGAGTTCGGGGGTGTGTTGGGCGCCGTTGCGTCCCATGCCGCCGTAGGGGTCGTTCTGGTCGCCGAGGGCGGCGGCATTGTCGCGGGCGATGCGTGAGGCCAGGGGGTAGGCGACGCCCACGGCGAGGTCATTCTTGGTGTGGGTGATGACGACCGGCCCGTTGACACGACGCTCGCCGAGGACGGTACGGAACGCGCCGTCGTGCTGTCCGTCGAATCGTTGTGCCAGGCCGTTGTGGGAGAAGGCGGCCTGCAACAGGATGAGGCTGAGCGGGGCATCGGAGGGTGGGAGCGCGGCAGCGGTTGCGGTCACGAGCCGTCCGCCGAAACTGTGTCCTGTCAGGTGGATAGGAATTTGGGAATGTTTTTCGCGGAGTCGGCCGAGGACCCCGGCCACACCTGTTTGGCCGACGGCGCCGGCGCGGGTCTTCATCGTGTAGTAGGTGGCGAAGTTCGCGATACGGCGGGCGGCGGCCTTGGCGCCGGACAACAGGTCTCCGAGAAAGGCGGCGCCGCCGCCGGTGTTTCCGGCCGCGCCTCCCGGACCGGTCGACAGTAGGACGGGCACCTCGCCGGTGAACTTCTGGAAGAGCTTTTCGGGGTCGAGGTCGAGGAACTCTCTGGATGCGTCGTCCTCATGTGCCTGGCTCGGGTCCAGGAGGGTACGTATCTGCAGCACGAACTCGCGCCGCGCGTCTGCGGAGGTGTCCAGGTCTTCGATCTGGGCTCGCGCGCGTTCCACGATGTTTCCTCGCGTCGGGTCGCTTCCGTCGGCGCCCAGCAGCACAGGGTCCTGTTCGAGCTGCGTCAGCGCGGCCAGGAGGGCTGCATCGTTGGCTGCGGTCGCGGAGGCGGCTCCTCCGCCGGGTATGAGCGATTCGAGTGCGAACCTCTTGCTCGGCCACAGCACTCTCATCACGGCCATGCGGGATCCGGATCCGTTCTCGGGCAGTCCGACCACCTCGAGCGAGGTGATGAGTGTGTCGTACAGCGTGGTGGCTTCGGCCTTGTCGTTGTTCCAGCCGTGCGCGAGGACGAGCAGGTCGGTGCTGTCGGCGAGGCCGTCGAGGAGCCGGACTACCTGGTTGTCGTCGTGGACGAGTCCGTCCTTGGTGAACTCGATCTCGAATTGTCCGGTGATCATCGGGTATGCCTTTCACACGGATTGAATGGCCTTCATCAGGTCGACGAGACCATGGCCTTCGAAGTAGCGTTCGCGGCCCAGGGGCACCGCGCTGGCGAGGAAGATGCGTTTGACCTCGTCGGAGCGCCCGATGAACTCCTGTCGGATGGAGAGAAACGCGGCGATGGCCCCGGACACATGGGGTGCCGCCATGCTCGTGCCGCTGTCTTCGAGGTAGTACGCCGTGTGCGCGGGCGGGATGCTGGGGGCGCTGGTAGGCCCGGTTCCCGGCATCGTGGCGAGCTTCGACAGTGCCGTGGCCTGCTTTGTTCCGGCCGCGCACGAGACGATGCGTTCTCCGGGTGCCACGAGGTCCGGCTTGAGGCGCCCGTCCGCCGTGGGTCCTTTCGACGAGAAATACGAGATTCCGAAGGTGTGGGGGGAGTCGCGATGAGTTGATCCGACGGTGATCGCACCGGCGGCGTTGCCGGGGTCGTTGATGGTGTTGGAGAGTCCTACCTTCGTCACGCGGGTGCTGGTCGGAAGGGTGGAGTAACCGGTGTTGCCGGCCGCGGCGACCACGATGACACCGGCCTGCACCAGCCGGTTCACCTCCGTGCACAGCGGACTTTGACCGCAGGCGAACATCTCGGCATCGAAGTCGTATCCCACACTGAGGTTTACTCCGTGCACCCGCAGGAGTTTGGGATTGTCGTTGAGCTTCTCGCGGATGTACTCCAGGGCCCGGACGATGTCGCTGGACCTGCCCACCCCCTGATCGTCGAGGACGCGCAGGCTCACCAGATGACAACCCGGCGCCACACCGTGAAAGCGTTCGCGTTCGCGGTCGGTGCCGATCACGCGCGCATCGGTCACCGTCACCCGGGTCGGTTGGTTCTCGTCCTCGTCGCCCGCGACGATCCGATCCTGGCGTTCGAGAACCACGTTGGTCACCGAGTTCGAGGCACGCCCGGCGATGATGCCGGCCACGTGGGTTCCATGTCCGAGGGGATCGGTCAGTGCCGCGGTGCGGTGAAGGTCGATGCGCTGGTCGCGGTCCTCCTTCGACATCGGTCCGCTCTCGGCCGGGTCCTCGTCCGGGTCGGGCAGCCGGTGACCGCCCACCTCGACGAAACATCGGTGCAGATTACGCACCCCGGCGTCCAACAACAGGTGCTCGCCGTCGATGTCACCGAAGTGCGGATGCGTGGCGTCGATCCCCGAGTCCAGGACTGCCCAGCAGATGCCTTCGCCACTGGCCTCGAAGGAACGCAGGGCGGCGTCCGCCTTGATGGTGGAGACGGATTTGGCGATATGGGCGCGGACCGGGAAGTCGGGCCACAGTCGGTAAATCGTGCGGTACGGAAAGTCCGACGGCGGCACCCCGACCGTGCCTGATGCGGGTGGTTGCCGACGGGCCGCCGCGTCGGTCGCCGCCCTGAGCGCGCGTTCCTGATCGACCGCCACCAACTGCTTCCACTCGGCCAGTGTCATCTCGCAGCGAAAATAGCCTTTCGAGATTCTCGTCAGCTGCCACGGATCCGCACCTCCTCTGCTCCCGGACGGCGCACCGAAAACATCGGCGAAGAGTTGACGAAAGGCGTTGGTGGCACCGGAGAGACCGTCGATGTGCAGGACGTTGAGCTCGACGAGGTACGGACCGCGGTCTTCCGGAGCGCTGCCCAGGCCCCATCGTCGGCGGTTGTTGTCATCCTCGAGCTCGGGCGGTGCGGTCTGCCGGTCGAGGCGCTCGCCCGAGAAATCATCCCGACTGGATCCGCCGTCGGAGCCTCGCGCACGTGGCCCGGTCATTCCTCACCTCCGTTGGTGCATTCGACGAGCCGCTCGGTAGTCGAATTCGTCGATCTATTCCCGGCTCCCCGTCTCCACACGCACCCCAGCGTCGCTCAATTCCATCCTTCTCGAGAGTTGCCGCGGCGCGCACCAGAGCGATAGTCAAGGTGACTGGTCTGTTTCATTGTCCCCTCCGCAGGTGCGGGTGTCAGCGTTGGTTCGGCGCTCTAATAATTATTCGAGGTGCACCACCAAAAGGCCCGTCCGGCGCTGCGGGATACTAGTTGGTGTCCGTCGTCCGCCGTGCCATCGCCGCCCGTGTCAGTAACCGGACACATCGAGCGTCGTACCACCGGGGAGCAGCTAGTCCACCGAACTTGCATATCCCCTCATCTGGGGAGGTAATTGTATAGGAACGATGCATGCGAAAGCGGACTCGATTCTCGTTTTCAGAACCAGGGGAATTGGGCGTCGACCTCTTGGAACGACGGCATCTTGATCCGCGAACCTTTCGGACCGGCCGCCTGCCGCTGGTGGTGCCTGCGGACTGACCGAACCACCGGGCACCTGTGTACAACCTCTCGGCTCCAACGGACTGACACGTCATTCTGGCCGCTAGAGCCCATCCGACTCGGAATCTCGGTTTGGCGCAAGCCGACATCAACGCGCCAGCGATTACAAATATCAAGCAGCTCAGGGCAATTCCTGCGAGGCATACGCACTGCTGGCACGGCAACGAATGGACGTCGTTCCGAGGAGACCGCGATTGCTTCCCATGCCCTCTCCAACCTGCACCTTGTACGAGCATCGATGATGCTCCGTGCAAACTCGGGACGCGCGAGTATGCGGCTACCCGAGTCATTGGCTGGCCTCCCCTTGAAGGAACAGATTTCCCGGTTGCTGACGGCGACTGTGCGCGCCCGGAAACGATGCAAAGCTGTCAGTGGTAGTCCTGACAGGAGGTAGGTATGCGCGGAGATTGGGAGCCGGTCGAGTCGTTCGGCACGACCGACCGCGGAGACGGGCCGTTGGACCGGGTGGACGCGGCTCTTGTCGACGCATCTGTCGAATGTCGGCGGTTTCAAAGAGCCAAGGGCGGGCGGGCGATTGTCGTTTCGGGCCGGGAACTTACCGATCAGGGACTCGCGACACTCGACCTGCCGGGCGACGTAGCGGACGTGTTATTCGTCGAGCCCTCCTCGTCAGAAATTGTGAACAGCTTTTTCCTGTCGTGGGCCCGCGCCGCCTCGCTTATTGCGGCACTGCCCGATGGCGCCGAGACTTTCGGGCTGATCCCGTCCGGCGGGAGGGTCGTCGTCCACACTGTGTCGGGGCCGACGAGCTTCCGGCTCTATCGGCGTGGAGCTCCCGGGCCGAAACTCGGCGAGAGTTCGGACGTGCTCGAGCAGCGGTCGAAGTGGTTCGAAACCCGGCACGGCGATTCCGAGTGACTGTCAGTCCACCGGCAGCCGCCAGATACTCCGGCCGTAGGTCGCGGCGGTCAGCAGCCGTTCCTGTTCGTGGTAGACGAGGTCGACGACCGTGACATTGGGCAGGGTGCCGGTGAGGTTCGCCCAGCTGGTGCCGTCGTCGTCGGAGACGAAGACCCCGGCATCGCCGCACACGTAGATCCGTCCCGGATGCGCCGCAGGCACCGCAATAGACAGCGCGGGGACGTCAGGGAGCTCACCGCGGTCGATGTCGGTCCAGTTCAGGCCCCCGTCGGCGGAACGGAAGACGTGATGGATGCCAAAGTTCGCGACCGTCGCATAAACCACGTCGGCATCGTCTGCCCGGCTCTGCACCCGGGTGAGGGTGCGGCCGGGCAGAAGTGTGCTGGCGAGGTTGTCGCTCCAGGTCGCGCCGCCGTCGGTGCTGCGGAAGAATCCGCCGTTCTCGGTGCCGATATAGACACGTTTGTTGTCGGCCCGCGCCACCTCGACGGCGGTGATGTCGCTGCCGTCCAGGACCTCCGACACCGCCGTCCAGGTGTCGCCGTCGTTCTTCGTTCGCCATACCCGCCGCGACCCCGTGAACAGCGTCTTGCGGTTCTTGGGATCCATCGCCACGAACATCATCCACGGCTTCGCCTGATTCTCCGGCGGTGACACCTCTTTCCAGCCGTCACTGGCACGAAAGCGTGCCATTCCCATGAACTGCCAGGTCGTGAACAAATGATTAGCATCCTGGGGGTCGATGACAACCCAGCCGCCGTCGCCGCCGGTGAGCTCGAAGTACGTGTGCGCCTGCCCATCGAGGGTGGCCAGTGTTCCGTTGTCCTGAGCGCCGCCGGCGATGAAGTCGCCGCTTGTCTGGGCAACCTCGAGGTCATAAAACATGTTGGTGGCCAGGCCATTGCTTCGGTTCTCCCACTTTGTTCCACCGTCGGCGCTGAAATCCATCCCGCCGTCGTTCATGTCGTAGACCGAACCCGGTTCCCCCGTCGGCATGACCAGCGAATGGTGGTCGGCGTGCGCGTAGATCGGGTCACCGCGGTCGGAGTCCCAACGTGTCACCCTGGTCCAGGTATTGCCGCCGTTCTTCGTGCGATGCAGGTCCACGCCGCCGCACAGCACCCAGTTCGCATCCGAGGAGTGGACGACGATGGTGTTGTTGTAGGACATCTGCCGCTCGTCCGCGAAATGGTTGCCGCCCACGGCGGTCCACGTGTCGCCGCCGTCCCCGGTGCGGAAGATGCCCAGCACGGCGCTCTGGCGCTCTATCTGGGCATACAGCACATTCGGATCGGAGGGCGCGAGCGCGAGTGAGGTGCGGCCGATTGCGGCGGGCGGCGGGAGCCCGCCACCGAGTTGCTGCCACGTCGCGCCGCCGTCGCGGCTCCGCCAAATTCCGCTCTTCGCTCCTTGGGCGGTGATCGTGACGTAGGTGAGCCCCTCATCGCCGGTTCGGAATTGGATGTCGTGACAGCGATACCCCGCCGGGCCGGCCAGGGGGACCCGGGCCCAGGACAGGCCACCGTCCCGTGAAACAAAGAGGCCCGCGGCATCTTGCGGGCGGTGGCCGACACCACCGGCCAGCAGGTGTTGGGAATCGAACGGGTCGACGGCAAGAGCGCCGATCCGACGGGGCAGACCGAGTGTGGCCGCGGGCGCGAGTACCTGCCAGGTCGCGCCCGCGTCGAGAGAGCGCATCACACCGATCCCCGGGTGCGAGTCCGCGGACAGGTTCGCCTCGCCAGTACCGCAGTAGATCGTGTCCGGCTGCTGCGGATCGATCGCGAGCGAGCCGACGTTCAACGACGGTTGGTCGTGCCACAACGGCTGCCATGTCATGCCCGCATCGGTGCTTTGCCAGACACCACCCCCAGCCGCACCGGCCCACAGGCGTTCCGGGTGATCGGGGTGGCAGACCAAGCAGGTCATGCGCCCGCCGATGTTCGATGGACCCACCGAGGCCCACAGGTCGCTACCCGGTGCGGGCGGCACCTCCACCTGGGCCCGGGCACGTTCTTGCAAGAGCACATCGATCGGCGACTCCCGAAGGGGCCAAGCCTCCCTCGCCTGGAACCAGTCGCTGCGGACTTTGTGCGTGGTCGTAGGATCCGGTCGAGCGGTCGGTGATTCCGATTTCCGGGGCCGGTCGGCGTACCGCTGCTGAACGACGATTGTCTTGCGGGCCATGGAGATCTACCTCCTCGATCAAACGCACTGTGCAGTCGGCCGTGCGCCGCGAGCATCGTGGCGCACTGCCGACGGGGTCAGGCTCTCTGCGGTTGCCGCCGACCCGCGGCAGGAGCACACCGTGCAGTCCTCGTTCGGACATCGCGCGGATAGATGCGGTTACCCCACTTCCGGACGAGGCCGCCTCAAAACGAACCCGGCGACCGTTAACCCGGCGGCGGCAACGGCGGGCGCCAGCACCAACAGCGCCTCGAGCGAACCGTCACCACCGTCCGGCTCGACCCCGAACAAGGCCTCGATCCACTGTGGACCGAACACCAAGTTCATCGCGAACCCGACAGCTGACACCGCCGCGAGAATGTAAAGAGCAGCACCGAGTGTTCTCACACCAGTCCTCATGTTGGGCCCCCGGGAAGGCGTCGAGACGGCGCGGTAGTGGGCGACCGTGCGTCAGGTGGATACCGATAACTGCTGCTGCGTACCCCGACCTGCAGCTCCAAGATCCGTGCTCATTTTCGCAAAGTCCGGGCTTGGTCGTTGGTATATTGCAGGATTCGATTTCTCTCGTTGCGGGCGCGGGCGAGCAATGGCTTCCGTACCCGGACACGGAGATTCGGAATCGCAGCGAACGGGACCCGCCGACACAGCCGACCTAATGTCTGTTAGAGGTTGTCTCATGTGGGGAGTTTCTTGAAGCAAGTGAGCGCGGCCGCGAGATGGAGGAATCCGGCAAAGTGCTCGGCGCGGCGTTCATAGCGGATGGTCAGGCGTCGGTAGCCGGTGAGCCAGGCGATGGTGCGTTCGATCTTCCACCGGTACCGGCCCAGCCGGTCGTTCCTCTCGATTCCGCGACGAGCGATGCGCGGGACAATGCCCTCTTCGCGCAGCCACCGGCGGTGCTTGTCGTAGTCGTAGCCCTTATCGGCGCGAAGCTTTCCGGGTTTGCGACGGCGCGGCCCACGTCGGGACTTCACCGCCGGGATCGCGCTGACCATCGGTTGCAGCAAGGTGCTGTCGTGGGTGTTCGCCGCGGACACATCGACGACCAGCGGGATTCCATTCGACTCGGACAGGACGTGGATCTTCGACCCCTTCTTGCCGCGATCGACCGGACTCGGCCCGGTCAGCGATCCCCTTTTTTCGCCCGCACGCTCGCGGCGTCCAGGATCGCTGCCGTCCAGTCGAGTTCACCGGCGCTACCGAGCCGGTCGAGCACCTCACGGTGCAGTCTCTCGAACACCCCTGCCGCCGCCCAGACGGTAAATCTTCGGTGCGCGGTAGGAACTGTGACCCCGAACGAGGGCGGCAGATGCCGCCACGCACATCCACTGGTCAGCACGTACACGATCGCGGTGAACACCGCCCGATCATCCACCGGCGCACTGCCACCTCCCTGCGGCCGTGCGGCGAATCGCGGAATCAACGGTTCGACGATCTCCCACAACGCATCCGGCACCAACCGCAGTGACAACCCATCTAACACGCGTCACATTATGCCCCACACGCCACTTCATCCACATGAGACACGCTCTTAGTGGGCGATTAGGTTGAGGCGGAGATGGTTTCGTGCAGAATTTCAATCTCCATCCCCTTTCCGCAACGAATTGATGCGTTCGTTGGGGTTGCTTGCCCCGATGTCGGGCCTTGACCCCAAGGCGAATGAAACCCTTCCGATCGAGGAGCTCGCGCAGGCCCCGGTCGCCGCGTTCGAGGGGGTGAGCGAGTCCGACGCCGAACACCTCGAGGCGGCGTTCAACATCAAGACCGTCGCGGACCTGGGCACCAACAAGTTCTTCCTCTGGGCGCAGGCAGTCGCGAAACTCGCCGAATAGATCCCTCCCGGATCGAGCGTGGTAGGGGCCCGAACCCTGGTTGCAGAGGAATACCCCGCAGACCCCTCGAGGCTGCGGGGGTATTCCCGTCAACGGGACGGTCCATTCGTTCGACCTGTCCGCGCCCGGCCGAAGCCGACGGACGGCACCCGGTGCGCCCGGGGGGTCAGGTGAGGCCGGCGACTTCCTTGGCGATCGCGGCCAGCCGGGTTTGCGCGGCGGAGACGACCCCGTGCCGGTTCTTGTTCGCTTCCTCGTAGGCGACGATCGCCCGCACGTCGGCGGGATCGGTGAGTTCCTTCACCGCCGCCACAGCTTGGGAGACGTTGAGGTCGTCGAAGTCCTCGATCGGCAACTCGCCCGATTCCGGGACACCGGTTGCGGTGCCGGTGCGGACCGAACGCAGGGCGTCGGCGGCACCCTCGGCACCTTGCTGGCGGGTGACCCTCTCGGCGGTCTCGAGGGCGGCGTCGCGGCTCGCGGTCAGCGTTTTGACCGCAACGTCCCCGGCGTGCGCGCCCCGGCTGAGCAGCTCCCCCAGGGAGGGTGGGGTGGCGCGGACGGTGTCGAGGGCCCGGTCCAGGCCGCGGGGCGGACCAGGACACCGGCACGTTGATCAGCCGTACCGCGGTGCCGGTGGCCGCCTGCAACGGGGTGCGGCGCAGCGCAGCGGGGCCACCGAGGGCGTCTTCGGCTAGGACGGTGGTGAGCCAGTCCACCGTGGCCTGGTGGGCGGTGATCAGCCGGAACGCGAGATTTTCGATGTCTTTGCGGCCGGCGGCGGTGGCGAGGGCTTTGATGTAGCGGGCGCGGTCGAGGAGCTGGTGTTCGAGGGCCAGGTCACCGAGTAGGGCTTCGTCGAACGGTTGGGCCTGCTCGACGACCGTTTTCACCGCGGCGGCGGCACGTCCCAGGAACGGCCCGATCAGCTCGGGGATTCCGCCGAGGTCGCGGATCGCGGCGTCGATGGCCTCGGCCCGGCCGCGGGCGTTCTCGGCGTTCTCGAGGAGTTCGCGGCGCACGGCCTCGGTTCTGGCCTGGGCTACTCGGGTCTCGGCGACCTGAATTTCGGTGTTGGTCAGGTCCAGGATCGTGCGCAACTGCGTCAGCAGTGTGGCGGTGTCAGATGTGCCCATACGTTTTCCCCTTTCGACGTGAATGGACGGTGTCGGTTCGGCGCAGGGTGCACCGCCCCGTGACTACCCCGCCCTACCCTCCGGTAACCGTCGCGCGTTTCGGATCGTTCGGCGCGCATGCGGGTTCCTGCATATGCTCCGGGGGGTCCGCCGAGCGAAAGGGTGCGAGCATGCCCAAAAACATGAGTGCGAAGAAACCGGCGCCTGCGGCGGTAGCGGTGGGCGTGCGGGTGCTGGTCCGCCGAGCATCCGAGGAGGCGCAGACCGGTGAAGTCGTCGAGGACTACGCCGCCCTGACCGACTCCCGGCGTGGGCACGAGTGGGCGCCCGTGCATCGGTGGGCCATCGCTCTCGACGACGGGCGCCTGGTCTTCGCCGACACCGAGGACCTCACCCTCGATCCCGGCGCACAGTAATTCGGGCTGCGGCCGCCGTGCCTCTGCTCGACAGCGGGATGCGGGCAGCGAGAGAGCGCGACCCGGTACCCCGAGGTACGGCGAAATCGGTCCTGCGGGTCCGTGGGGGGTCGAGAGTTTCTATCCCACGATGAGCAGCAAGCCGACGACCGCGACCACGAGAGCGGAGGCGGTGATGCAGACCGCCCACGCCCGTACCGCGATTCGGTGCCAGTCCCGAACACGGTCCACCACCACCTCGGCGGTCCGCAGTCGGGGCTTCGAGCGTGTGGCCGCGGTCTCGGCCCCGTCCGGTAGTCGCCCGCGTCGAGAAATCGCATCCGCGGTGACCGCGGCAGTAAGAGATGGGGGGCATGTTGCGGGGTGGAGTGGTCCGGGCGGTGTCGTGCGGGTAGGGAACGGCCCAGCATGTCGGTGTCCGGTCTTTACCACTTTTGTGTGCGTCCGCGCTGTCGCACCGGCGGCCTGCGTCGTTGCGCTGGCCGACCCAGCCGGGGGTGTGGTGCCGACTCGGCTGAGTCGATCGACCCGCACTGCGCCCTGACGGTCCGGGAACAGGCGTATCGTGCGATGTGAACTAGATCACACTGCATGTCTGGCGCCCGGCCCCACAACCCGGCCGAGGAGACCGATCAGTGGTTTGGCCGTCCGCCAGGGCAGGGAGGTGGCATGATCCGCACGAGTTCACTCTTTTCCGCGGAGCGAGCGCCCTGCGGGCGGGTGGTGGACGGTCGACGGCACCAGGAGAACGACGACGAAGGCCTGCGCATCGACGACCGGACCTATGCCTGCGGTTGCCGCATGATTCGCCACGAGTTCCATGACGGGTCCGTCCGTATCAAGACCGTCCGCCACGACGGCAAGGTCCTGAAGGACGAGCACAGCGGCAACCACGAGGCCTGAAAATGACCGCATTCCACGACGTCGTCATCGTCGGCGGCGGTGGCGCGGGCCTGCGGGCGGCCATCGCCATCGCGGAAGCCGACCCGAAGCTGAGCGTCGCGATCGTGTCGAAGGTCTATCCGATGCGTAGCCACACAGTCTCCGCAGAGGGTGGAGCCGCTGCCGTCATCGCCGATGACGACACCCTCGAAGAACACGCCATCGACACCGTGTCCGGCAGCGACTGGCTGTCCGACCAGGATGCCGTCGAGGCATTCATCGAGGAAGCCCCGACCGAGCTGCTTCGTCTCGAACATTGGGGCTGTCCTTGGAGTAGACAGTCGAACGGGCACATCGCCGTGCGCGCCTTCGGCGGAATGCGAAAGAAGCGCACGTGGTTCGCCGCCGACAAGACCGGCTTTCACTTGCTGCACACACTGTTCCAGACGGCACTGTCCTATTCGGACATCGTGCGCTACGACGAGTGGTTCGTCACGACAATTCTGGTCGACGAAGGCCGGGTGCGCGGCGTGGTGGCAATCGAATTGGCCACCGGCCGGATCGAGACGATCGTCGCCGGCGCCGTCATCGTGTGCACCGGAGGCTGCGGTCGAGTCTTCCCCTTCACCACCAACGCGAACATCAAGACCGGCGATGGCATGGCTCTGGCCTACCGGGCGGGCGCCGGCCTGAAAGACATGGAGTTCGTCCAGTACCACCCGACCGGCCTGCCCTTCACTGGCATCCTGATCACCGAGGCCGCCCGTGCGGAAGGTGGGTGGTTGCTGAACAAGGACGGCTACCGCTACCTGCAGGACTACGACCTCGGCACACCCACTCCCGAACCTCAGCTGCGGAGCATGGAGCTGGGGCCGCGGGACCGGCTCTCTCAGGCATTCGTGCACGAGCAGGAGAAAGGCCGGACCATCGATACCCCCAGCGGGCCGATCGTCCATCTAGACCTTCGCCATCTCGGCGCGAACGTCATCGACGCCAAACTGCCGTTCGTGCGCGAACTGTGTGCCAGCTATCAGAACATCGACCCGGTCCACGAACTCATCCCGGTGCGCCCGGTCGTGCACTACATGATGGGCGGGATCCACACCGACATCCAGGGTGCAACCGACCTGGCCGGCCTGTACGCCGCGGGCGAAGTCGCGTGCGTGAGCGTCAACGGCGCCAACCGGCTGGGCTCGAACTCCCTACCGGAACTGCTGGTCTTCGGAGCCCGCGCGGGACGGGCCGCGGCGGACTACGTGAGGCAACTACGCACCGGGGCGTCCAGCGCGGCGGTCGAGGCGCGGGGACGCGACGAGCAGCACCGGCTCGAAACCGAGCTTGCCCGGCACCAGGGTGAGGGCGGCTCGGGTCGTGAACGCATCGCCGGCATCCGTACCGAGATGCAGGATGCGATGGAGGCCGGGGCCGGTATCTTCCGGGACGAGAAATCACTGGGTAGGGCGGTCGACAAACTCAGGGCGCTGCGGGAGCGTTACGCCGGCGCGGCCATCGATGACCACAGCCGTACCTTCAACACCGAGCTGGTCGCCACCCTCGAGCTGTCGTGCATGTTGGATGTCGCCGAGTGCATCGTGGGCAGCGCCCTGCGACGGGAGGAGTCACGCGGCGCACACCAGCGTACCGACTTCCCCGTGCGCGACGACGAGCGGTATCTGGCCCATTCACTGGTTCATCGGGAGTCCGACGGGGCGCCCCGCTTCTCGTACCTCCCGGTCACGATCACCCGCTGGCCGCCGGGCGAGCGGATATACGGGAGATGAGAACCGTGGCGGACACAACCACTGCCGACACCATCACGATGGAGGTCTCGCGCTACCGGCCCGAGCAGGAGTCCGAACCGGCACTGCAGAGCTATCAGGTTCCGCTGCGCAAGCAGTGGGCGATCCTCGACGGCCTCAACTACATCAAGGACCGCCTCGACGGCACGTTGTCCTACCGCTGGTCGTGCCGGATGGGCATCTGCGGCAGCTGCGGCATGACAGTCAACGGCGAGCCGAAGCTGACCTGCTCGACATTCCTGACCGACTACGCGCCGGGGCCCGTCCGGGTCGAGCCGATGCGAAACTTCCCGGTGATCCGCGACCTGGTCGTCGATATCAGTGACTTCATGGAGAAGCTGCCCGAGGTCAAGCCATGGCTGATCCGCTCGGACGACACCGAGCCCGAGGACGGCGAGTACCTGCAGACACCGGAGCAGATGGACGAATACAAGAAGTACAGCATGTGCATCAACTGCATGCTCTGCTACGCCGCCTGCCCGGTGTACGCCCTCGATCCCCTGTTCATCGGCCCGGCGGCGATCGCGTTGGGGCAACGGTACAACCTGGACTCGCGGGACGAGGGCGCCGAGGACCGGCGTGATGTACTTTCCTCCGCGGAGGGTGCGTGGGCCTGCACCTACGTCGGCGAGTGCAGCGTCGCATGCCCCAAGGGCGTCGATCCCGCCGGCGCGATCCAACGGTACAAGCTGACCGCGGCGACGAAGTCGCTCAAGGAGTTCCTTTTGCCCCGAGGTGCGCGGTGACCGCCGGGCCCGTCGGCGCTGGAGGCATGGACACCGCTCCCGCCGGCGCCGGACCCGTGTACACGGCTCGCGCGTACCGGCAACCGGTGTCGCGGTTCTGGTGGCTTCGGCGACGCTCGTACTTCCTGTTCATGATGCGCGAGCTGTCCAGCGTGTTTGTCGCGTGGTTTGTGGTGTTCCTGCTGATGCTGGTCGCCGCGGTCAGCTCCGGCCCCGTGGCCTACCAGGAGTTCCTCGACTGGAGCGCCCGCCCATGGGTGATCGCGCTCGACGTGATCGCCTCGGCTTTCGTGTTGCTGCACGCCGTGACGTGGTTCAACCTGGCGCCCAAGGCGATGGTGGTCCGGCTGCGCGGGCGGCGAGTCCCGCCTCGTGTGGTGCTCGCAGCGCATTACGGGCTGTGGGCGGCGTGTTCGGCGGTTGTGGCGTGGGTGATCTTGCGATGACGGCAAAGAGGGCACCGGCCGGGAAGCAGAGCACCCCGAGATCGCTGGAGCCTGCAGCGTGGCTGTTGTTCAGTGCGGGTGGCATGATCGCGGCCCTGCTGATTCCGGTCCTGCTGGTTTTGTTCGGCATCGCGATCCCGCTCGGCTGGTTGGCCGCGCCCGACCACTCCCACCTGCTCTCGGTGCTGCACCACCCGGTCACACTGCTGGTGCTCTTCGGGCTCTGTGTTTCGGCATTGTTCCACTGGGCGCATAGATTCCGCTCCGTCCTGAGTCACGGGTTGCGCCTCGAGCGGGCCGGTGGGGTGATCGCGGTGCTGTGCTACGGCGGCGCGGTGGTGGGGTCCGTCGTGGCCGCGTATGTGCTCATCAGTGCGTGGTGACGGGCAAGGGCGCCGGCGCACGATCGGGTGCCGCCGGCGATGGTCACCGACACGGGGTTGACGGTGTCGGCGCGCGTCGGCCGGTGTCACGGTGATCGCGGGATCGGGGTCGGCTGCCGGTGCGGTGGTGTTGTTCGGTGTGGGGAGCCGGTGCCCGACGGTGCGCAGGGGCAGGAGGGTGAGAAGACCGGCGAGGGCGATCAGGACCGGGGTGCGGCGGGTCGGGTGCGTGTGCATGAGAGTGGTCGTTCGTACCGAGCGGAAAGGGGCTGTGACGCGAGGTGCAACGGCGGGTTGAGTGCTTCGATGCTTCGATGCGTCGAAAGCGGGAGGGGTGTGGGGTGGACCCGGGAAGGGCGGTCCACCCCACAGATCGTGGATCAGTTCGGTTGCAGCAGCGCCTGTATGGTGGTGATTTCGGCCCGCTGAGCGCCGATGATGTCGGTGGCCATCTTCTTGGCGTCGGCGTTCTCCCCGTCGGCCAGTTCGGTCTGGGGCCATCTCGATGGCACCGGTGTGGTGCTCGATCATCATCGTCAGCCACATGGTGTCGAACTCGGCGCCGTTCTTGCCGCGAGCTCACTCATCTGCTGCGCGGACATCGTTCCGCTCATGCCGCCCGCGGCGTGATCCGTCCCGCTCATCCCGGCGGCGGCCTTGGTGGTGGGGGCGGGTTTGCCCGGCCCGGTGAGCAGGGTGGACATCTGCTCCATCTCGGGTCCCTGGGCGGCCCCGATGGCGTTGGCCAACTCGATCACCTGCGGCTTGGTGCTGCGGCCCTCGACCATGGCGGCCATCTCGACCGCCTGGGCGTGGTGCGGACATCATCTGCAGGAACATCACGTCGGCGTCGTTGAACGCGACGACGCCCTCGGCCGTCCCGGCGGCGGTGGTGTTCGACATTTGGCTCATGTCGTGGCCTCCGCCGCCGTTGTCGCTACAGCTGGCGACGACAAGGATCGCGGCGGCACCGTCGAAGGTGGTGTCGATGACCGCACGCAGGTTGGCCGATCCGGCGGCGGTGATTGCCGGCCTGCCACCGGATTCGCGTCCTCTTCCCACCGTCGCCCCCTACGACGAGTTGCTGCGGCGGCGACCGCCACCCTCCGCGGACGCCGTCTCTGCACGGGAAGGAGCATCATCATGACCGGGTCGCCCCCCCACCTCACCGGCCGCCGCACGGCGCCGGCGTGGACTCACCCCCGAGGCCGCCGCCACCGCGATCGAGCAGGCCTGCCGTGATCTGCGGCTGCCGACGGTGCGCACCCGGTTCGAGGACATGCTCACCGTCGCCCACAAGGAGCAACTGACCTACGAGGGCTTTCTCGCCGACCTGCTGCTGGCCGAATGCGACGACCGCGCCCGGCGCCGCAGCATCCGCCGGGTCAAGGCCGCCGGATTCCCGCGCCAGAAATGGTTGGCGGACTTCGACTTCGACGCCAACCCGAACGTCAACCCGGCCACCATCAACAGTCTCGCCAGCTGCGTCTGGGTCCGCAAGGGCGAACCGTTGTGTCTGATCGGGGATTCCGGCACCGGCAAATCGCACCTGCTGATCGGCCTGGGCACCGCCGCCGCCGAGGCCGGTTTCCGGGTCCGCTACACCCTGGCGACGAAGCTGGTCAACGAACTCGTCGAGGCCGCCGACGAGAAAATGCTCGTCAAGACCATCGCCCGCTACGGGCGGGTGGATCTGCTCTGCGTTGACGAGCTCGGCTACATAGAACTCGACAAACGCGGTGCCGAGTTGCTGTTTCAGGTTTTGACCGAACGTGAGGAGAAGAACTCCGTGGCGATCGCGTCCAACCAGTCATTTTCGGGTTGGACCCGGACGTTCACCGACCCGAGGCTCTGCGCGGCCATCGTCGACCGACTCACCTTCGGCGGCGCGATCATCGAAACCGGCACCGACAGCTACCGGCTCGCTCAAACCAGGGCAGCAGCTCAAGCCGCGAGCTGATCGGAGGCCATGCGGGCGGACGGACAACACCGTCGACGTCGCGGCGTCCAGCCCGGACATTCGACCAACCCAGAACGCCCAGTTCACCGCATCAGGGTGGGGCCACTTCAGGCCGTCACGCCTCCACGAGTAAGGGTCGGCTGGGGCCAACTCGAGCCGACAAGGTGGGGCCAGATCGAGGGTTCTGGCCCACTTTTCGTGATGGTTCCTGAGTGTGTCAGTGGCTGAGTAGTATTCGTTTGCGGAGGAGGTCGAATCCGGCACGTCCGTACATCTGCCGCTTGAGCATTTTGATTCTATTTACGTTGCCCTCGACAGCGCCGGAGTTGTGGGGCAGGGTCAGCCCGCCCCGGACGGCGGCGTGGTCGCGTTCGATTCCCCGGACGAATCGTTGCAGGTGTGGCAGATCGTCCGACGCGACGGCCACCATCCAGGAGGCCAGACGGTCGCCGTGGCGGCCGGTGAGCATCTCGGCGAACGCGGTGACGTGCGCGGCCGTGGTCTCGAGGTGCTGGCAGCTGGCGAGGACCTGTTTGAGTCCGAGTTGCTCGTCGTCGGTGAGGTTGTCGGGATGGTGCAGCATCCACGAGGTAATGGTCCGAACCTTCGGGACTTTCGGTGTGGCCGGCGGGGCGGCACCGACGTCGCGGAACGGGCGGAGGTAGTCGCGGACGGTGGCGTAGCTGCCGCGATAGCCCAAGGCCCGGATCTCGTCGAAGAGGGTGAGGGCGGTCGTGCATCCGTCGTTCCATCGCTCGTGCAGGTGCTCGGTGAACTCGTCCAACACGTTGCGCCGGCCTGCCCGCGGTGTGACCAGCAGTTCGTCGACGCTGCCAGCGCGGTAATACCGGCGCACGGTTTCCTTGGCGAGTCCGAGCTCCCGCTGGATCGGTTTGATCCCCTTACCCTGGGCCTTGAGCGCGGCGACGGCCTCGTAGCGGCGCTTGGTGCGGGCGACGAGGACGGATTGTTCTCGGTGTGCGGTGTGCGCCTGTTCGGCGGCCCGCCGGAGGTCTTCCGCGGCGGTGCGTTCGATGATGGGTTCGGGGTCGACTGCGGTGTTGGCGCGGAGGCAACCGTGCTGGGCGGCAACGGTTTTCTCGACGGCTTCGGCCAGGTTGTGCCATAGGTGCCAGCGGTCGGCGACCTCGATCGCGTCGGGGGCTCCGGTGCGCGCCCCTTCGGCGTACGCGCCGGCGCGATCGCGGCACACCACGGTCGTGCCCGGGTGTGCGGTCAGCCAGTCGGCGAAGGTGTCGGCCTTCCGGTCGACGAGGACGTCGACGGGCCGGTGGGTGGCCATGTCGATCAGGACGGTCCCGTACCGGTGCCGTCGGCGCAGGGCGAAGTCGTCGACACCGAGGACCTCCACCGTTGCCGTGGGCGGGTCCGGAAGCGCACGTACAAGTCGTAGCAGGGTGCTGCGTCCGACGTGCACTCCGAGTGCTGTCGCCAGTCGGGCTCCGGCTCGGCCGGCGAGCGCCAGCCCGATCCTTTCGAGGGTTCCCCGCAGCGGTGGGGTGCGTCGCGCATATCGTGTGGTCACACCGTCGATCTGCTCGGCGAAGGTGCGGCGCTCGCAGTCGGCGGTCAGACACAGGAAGCGCCGCACCCGCAGGACGAGGCGACTCGGCCGATTTCCGATCGCGGTGTCGGCCACCGTGCGTTCGTATCGGCTGTGCACCCGATCGGAGGTGTCACCGCAGGCCGGGCAGGACGCCGACACCGACAGTGGGGAAGCACGAATGCTCACCCCGCCCCAGCGACGTCGATCGAATCAATCGCCACACCCACCAGGTGGGGAAGCAAAACACGCAGGTCACAACAGCTTCCAAAACACCAGCAAGATCATCTCCCGCGCATTCCACGTCTCATCGGAACGACACGCCGCCACGATGGACCATCACGGAAAGTGGGCCAGAACCTGAAAACTGAACCCGCCTGCCATACCGTGTTCAGTTTTCACGTTTCGTCGACACCAAATCGGCACAGTTCGACGGATACGGCCGGACACTCGAACCGAACCTCGACACCATGCTGTTAAATCCCGCGGATTCGCTTTCGGTGGCAGGCTGCGCGTGTCCATGACACCAGATGGGCAGACTGGAACACATGACCGAGTTGCTACTCGACAACTCGCAAGGATCCAGAGCCTACAACGTCCTCGCCGAGCTGGACGCGACGTTCGGTGAAGAGAACGCCGACGCACCGCTCGGCCCGATCGCCGAGTACAGCGGCGCGGCCTCACGCTCGGAACTCGGCGGCGCCGAGATCGTGCTCGCCATCCCCGGCGAATCGGGGGGCCAGGCCACCTCCACCGCGTTGGCGGTGCTGGGTCCTTACCCGTGGCCGTTGCGGTCGCTGCGGGTGCTGTCCACTGCGGATTTCGACTGCCTCACCGACGCGATGGAGCTGCCGCCGCTGGTGTCGGTGGAGGAGGCCGGCCGCCGATGGTCTCGGGATGAACCGTCAGAGCGTGCTGAAGGCGATCGAGGGCAAGGTGCTGCCCGCGACGCGTGTGGGCGGCACCTGGGTGCTGCGGCAGTCCGTGGGTGACTGTGCCCGCGCCCGCCGCGGCGCATAGCCGGCAGCGTTATTGCGCGGAGCAGGAATTGCGGAAGATCAAGCGGAGTCACCGACCGTCCACGTCCAGGTGGAACGCTCACATGTATCCCCGCACCGATAGGAGTTCCTTGTTCAGTTTCCTTCGCCGCCATTCCGCGGCGCCCGCCAGCGATTGGATGGCGACGCGAGGGAACGTCGGAGAACGCGTGGATGCGGGGTCGCCGGAGAACTATGCCCGTCTGAAGCAGTTCGCGTGCGACTTCGTGGTCAGTGGCTCCTACGTCGAGCCAGATGGCGACGAGCACGAGCTCTGGCGTGCCGGCAAGCTCGTTCCCTGGTACATCAGTCACCTCCTCGATAACGGACGGCACTTCGGGTCCGGGGTCGACATCGCCTGCCACGCAGAGGAACCGGCCGTGGATCTGTGGGAGGCGGGCCGACTGTGCCCGAGCTGGGATCAGACCGTGGCGTTAGCTCGACTCCTCGATGTACGGGTTCGCGACCTTACTCATCCCGACGCGCGACCTCACCACCATGAGGATCGCCCTCGCTACCGGGTCCGGGACAACGCCATTCTGTCGTTCGAGCCTTCGGTGCTCCAGGCCGCCGCATCGTCCACCACATGATTCTCATGCTGGTATGTCCGGACGGCACGAGCCCAGGGCCTCGGATCTCGGACTGGGTGCCGACCAGGGGAGATGAAAATGACTGAGAGCCTGACTTGCACAGTTTTAGTACCCCGATCAAGGGGCGGGTAGTTCAAGCGCGGTGAGGATAGCGGCGGCATCTGGTGTGCTCAGGTCCGCTGCTGTGTGGGGTCGGCCTGCGATCGTCAGAGTGATCTCCTGGAGCGGCCGCAGGACTTTCACGATGCGCCTGATCGAGACCCCGGTCTCGGTCTGCAGGTAGCGGGCGATCGCGAGGGCGGTGAACACGATGGTCAGGTGCGCTTCGATCGCGTCTCGGGTGTGGTGGAACATCGGTCTGGCTCGAAGGTCGGTCTTCGACATGCGGAACGACTGCTCGACGTGCCAGAGGTCGTGGTACTTGTCGATGACCTCGCCCGGGGTCATCAGCGCATTGGGGATGTTGGTGACGTAACCCTTCAATCCGACCAGCGATCGGGCGCGCTCGAGGGCTGAGGTGTCGAGGCTGCCGCCCTCAGTGGTGGTCTTGACGAACCTGGTCGCCTTCGGTGGCTTGTCGCCGTCGACGATGCCGCGGGCGCGAGCTTCCTGAGCATTGAGGGTCATATTGTCACGGACCGCGCGTCGCTTCGAGTACTGCCAGACTGCCCGCCAGGACTTTGGATGGCGGGGGTCCGTGGCCGATCTGGACGATGCCGATTTCGACTCCGAAGAAGCCGAGGTCGCTGTTGGTGCGTTCGTTGAGCCAGTCGAGGGCGCTGCGGAACTCTTCGCGGAAGTTGGGAGCGACCCAGATGACGGTGGAAGCGTCGAGGCCCGAGGCGTAGACCAAGCATTGTCCGAGGTGTCCGTGATCGGTGCGTTCGAGTTGGTTCTCGATGACGACGGAGCGGTCGTTGCCGTCCTTGGCGTGGATGTCGAGGCGGAAGTCACCGATCCGCACTTCGGTGGCGACGACGGTCAGAGTCATTTCGAGGGCGTCGGCGAGGACGTCGATGTTCTCGGCGAGCCACGGTGTGAAGTCCCCGGATTCGGAGGTCCACACCGATCTGGCGTCCGCGATTCGGCGCAGCCTACCCAGGTTCTTGCTGTCGAGTTCGTCCATGTCGACTCGCCCCACTTCCGAGCACGGTACTCAGCTGTGGGCTCAGCGTACGGCCGACCGACCGGTGCGGTGCCGAGTTCATGACCGGAATTGGCCTGTGTGTGGTGCAGATATAACGCAGCCACGCAGAGGGACCGCGGCGTCCGCGGTCACCAACGCCCGTTTCCGCGGCATCGGTGCCCTGGGGTGCGGTGTGGATGCTGAGCGGCGTAGAACGGCCACCGCGCCCGCGCCGCCGCGGTGGACGAGGGTTCCGGCGCGTGTCTTCCCGCGGAGCGGGTCATGTTCCCCGGGCGTTCGATGAGGGTGGGGCGTGTGGGTTCGGCGGGCCGCCGGAGGCGACGGTGAGTGTCCAGTCGCGGCGTTCGGTGACGGCGCGGTGTAGGTGCTGTGCCCAGCGGCGGCATTCGTCGCCACTGCGATCGTGGGTGATCGTGATTCGTCTGGTCCACCTTTCGGGTATCCCGCGGTCGTTGATCGCCAGCCCGATGACAACCCGAAGATCGGGATCGGGCGTTCCGGTGACCACGATGCGGCCGGGTTCGCCGCCCATCTCCATCCGGGCCCCGAGTACCGCGGCGATTACTTCGGCCACCTCGAGCACGGACTTCCCCCCGAGCACGTCGATGTAGTCGACTTCGGTCATCTCGGTCCTCCATTCCGTGCCGGCCGCATATCGCCGGCACCTGGAACCGAATCACATCACGCACGTCGGTCGACGGCCCGGGTGGCACCGACGGCTCGGGTGGCACCGGCGGCCCGGGCATCAGCGGCTGGAACGGGTCGGGCGCTTCGGGCTGCGGCCACACCCCGGGTCGGGTGCACGCCTGTGCCGTTACCGCGTGCGACCGAGCGCACGGTGCGTTGCGTGAACGGGAGGTGCGGTCGTATCGGTCTTTATAAAGGGACTTCTTATAGAGACTGATAATGTCTGATGAATGGATCCAGTCCTGAACCCGTTCAAGCCCGGAGCCGGTCTGCGCCCGCCCATTCTCGCTGGTCGCGACACTCTGTTCGGGGAAACTCGCCACCACGCTCGCCACCAGCCTGCGGGGCGCGACGCGACGATTCGACCCGCGCAAGCTCACCCAACTGTTGGGTGTGTTCACCTCGTTCACGGTGTCGCTGAACGTGGGTGTGGTCACCCTCGGCGTCGATATCGACCCGGCTGCCGGGTTCGCCGATACCGGCCGGTTGTCCACCGACCTGACCGACCTGTTCGTCGTTCTCGGTGAGACCGTGCGTGAGCTGGGTGTCGGTGCGCTGATCCTGATCGACGAGCTGCAGGAGGCCACGGCCGAGGAGATGGCGGCGGTCAGCACCGCCCTCCATCAGATCAGTCAGACCTCGCCGGTGTTGCCGTTGTTCCTGGTCGGCGCGGGCCTGCCGTCGCTGCCGTCGCAGTTGGCCACGGCCAACAGTTACGCCGAGCGGCTGTACCAGTTCCGGGCCTTGTCGACCCTGAGCGAGCCGGACTCGCGGGCGGCGCTCGTCCAACCGGTCATCGAGCGGGACGCCGAATGGGACGAGGCGGCACTGCGGCTGGCGCTGGACGCAGCCAACGGCTACCCCTATTTCCTGCAGGAGGTGGGGAAAGCGGTGTGGAACAACGCCTTGGGTTCGGTTTTCACCGTGGAGGACGCGCGGGTCGGCACCGATGTCGCGCGGCAGGAAGTCGATGCCGGTCTCTACCAGTCGCGGTGGGACCGTGCGACACCGGCGCAGAAGGACCTGCTGCGGGCCCTGGCGGAGGAAGGCGAGGGCGAGGGTGTCGTCGTCCGGGACCTGGCCAGGGCCATGGGCAAGCCCAGCGCGTCGGCGCTGTCCGTGCCGCGCGACGAACTGATCAAGAAGGGCCTGGTCTACGCCCCCGAACGCGGCGTCCTCGCGTTCACTGTTCCCGGCTTCCACCAATTCATCGGCGACCAAGACTGAGCTGATTGCTCGATGCGGCCGCGGCGCCCCGCAGCCACCCCCCGAGCGAGTGCGGGCCGGCAGACCACCCGTCGATGCCGGAACCGGTGAACGCGACGGGCGCCGATGCTTTCGTCACGCGGAACGAGTCCCCGCAGCGTGTAGCCCGCTGGTTCGCGCGGGTTGTGGTGCGGTCCTTCATCTCCGGGGTGGCCTCGTCATCCGGCGACTACGCTCGACGTGGAGCTGGGATCGGACGGTGGCCCGTACAGCCGGTTTCGTCAAGCAGGTGGTCTCCTCGACGCTCTACCACCCGGACGGAACGATCGAAACCACACGTGATCCCGCGGTGTGGACGCTCGCGCACCGCGGCTACAGCGGCTGCGGTCGCCTCGACGTCTGGGTCTACCGGACACAGGCCGCCGCGCTGCAGGCGGGTGCCACCCTGGCGATGGACTGCGGTATGGACGAGGATCCTCGCGCTACCGAACTGTTCGAGGCCCGCCGCTAGACGGCGGTGATGGAGCGGTACGAGGAACTGAGCCCGGAGGGGCACCTCTTGCGGGTCCAGGCCGCGTTCCTGCAATTAGACGACGCCTGAGGGGGCATCCAAGGCTTCGGAAACCCGGGCTTCATGGATGATGTGGCCGCCGGTTTCGGCGCTGTCCCTCTCGCTGGAGGGCTTTGTCGACGCCGTGAACAAGCGTACTTCGGATCTCTTTCCGTCCGGATGAGGTCCTCGACACGAGGCTGCAGGGCGTTCCCCCGCGTGTGGACATCATGAACACTGGGAAGGTCGAATGGACACAGAGGGGGATCACCATGGCACGGCAGAGGCATCCTCACAAGTACACACGGCGCGGTCCCGGCGACGACCGAGTCGTCCTCCTCGACGTCGACGGGGTGGTCGCCGACATGTCCATGTTCGAGCACGAACTCGCGCGCCCGGCGGCGGCGCGGTGGCCGGCGTCCTTCTCCCACCTCGCGGACGCGGAGGTCAACGCCTCGGGTTTCGACCTCGCCTGGGCGATCGAGGGACTCGGCTTCACCCTCGTCTATTCGACGACCCGGCCCGACCACACCCATGCGGGCACCCGTGCGTGGCTCACCGACCACGACCTTCCTGCCGGTCGGGCGCTGCTGTGCAGACCGCAAACCATGGCGTGGTCGTCGACCGCGGCGGAGGTCAAACGCTCCCACTGCCGGCTCGTGCGACGGCAGCATCCGCAATGGCTGCGCGGGTTCGTCGACGACGAAGCACCCATCGTCGACCACTTTGCCGGCGAAGGCCTTCCCGCCCTGCTCGCCGCCGATCTCGCCGGTCTCGGTTCCCGGGCACTCGGGCAGGTCTTCGACGGCACCGAACAGGCCCCCACCGCCGCGCAGCATCACACCTCGATCACATCGAACTCGGCGTAGAGCCACGACCGTTACGTGTGTCGAACACAGCCCGGGTGAAATCCGCCCCGTCTCCGGCCGTCCGGGCGGCCGAGTATGCCGGCAACGTGGCGAGGGGTCGGCGCCGTGCCGACGACATCGTCGACGAGCCGCCCGGATCGTCTGCCATCAGGGTGACGCCGTCACTCGCGTGACCGGTGACGGCATCAGGTAGTTCGGCTGTGCCCCACCGGACCGGCTGTGCCCGGTCCGCCGGGGCGAGTCAGGTCCATGAGCGTTGCCGGGAACGCGCAATCAGCCTCTTCCCCAGTTCGTGGCGCGGGGTAATCGGTCGGGAGGTGGCGAGATGGATCGCGAGACGACACTCGACTTCGATCTGGACTTCGATCCACGTGGCGTGGACCGTTCGCCCCAACACGGCGGGTATGCCCGTCCCCTGGGGTGTGGGGATCGAGTTGCCGACGTCCTCGGTGACCCAGCTCGATGCGGCCTTCGCTGCCCGGTTGGAGAAGATGCGCGATTCACCGGTCAACCAGGATCGCTACGTCGTCCTGCGGAGCGTGCACGGCCGGGTGGAGGCCGACCTCGTCGAGTGGTTCGACCGACGCGAGCAGGCGATGCAGGCCGCACACCGCCGGCACCAGGCATTCATGCCGCGGTGCGATCCCGGTGGGCTGGGGGTGGGCGAGGAGATCGAGATCCCATCCGGGAGCGCGGCGTCGTGATCATCATCGACGCGGAGGATGTCGGCACGAGGCAGGATGAGGCAATGAGCGACGGAGTTCTCTATGACAACTGTTGCGGCGAGCCCATCGCCTGGGCACGGGTCGGCGAATCTGTCATCGGGGAGGAGTGGACCGGGCACGGCCACGTAGCGATTACCCGGCGGCTGAGCCCGGCGGAAGCGGTACGCAAATACGGCCCGGTCACAGAGGTGGTGGTCGGCCGGGGCGGCGGCTTCAAGTCGGTCACCTACGGTGCCACCAGGTTCTTCTCCCGATTCGTGGACCCACGGGGGACCGGGTTGTACGACGACGGGGTGGTCGTAGTCGACGACCCCGCCCGGGACGGCTACCAGTGCCCGGTCTGCGGGGCTGCGCCCGGTGCGCAATGCGTGAACACGAAGGGGAAGCCCTGTGCGACACACGGGAAACGATCGGAGGGGCGCAGCCGCCGGGAGATCGAGCGAGCACAGGAAGCGGACCGGATCGCCCGTGAAGAAGCAGAAGCCGCGCAGCAGTGGAAACGCGATATGGCTACCCCACCCGTCGTCGGCGACGTCATCGAGATCAAGCGGTGGAAGTGGGTCGGGGCCCCGGCGCGGGAGTTGGTTCCCGATGTCCCCGATCACGCGACTGTTCAGCGAACCTATGCCAACACACGGTGAGTGGTACCGCTGAGAGCAGCGAGCATATGTTCCTGGCGAATAACGAGTTCACCGATGATTGGCACGAAATCTGTGGCCAGCCGACATCGATGCGTTTGCCCTGCAAGAACGGCGGCACCGGAGTGCAATGCCGGGTCCGGCACAAGGCGGAAGAACACCTACGCGAGGACACGCCGTGGGAGTGACGCATCGTTCGACGACGAGCGCGGTCGGGCGATAGGCAACGCGAAATCCGACCGAAGCCCGGGGTGTCGGGTCAGCATGCACGCCTACGTGCAAACTCACGTGCAAACCTGCGCGTAATATCGCGTGCGTTCTTGCGCGCATCGACTAGTATGAACTGCGGCGGGCCGGGAACACGCACGGCGGCCAAGGGGAGCGGATGAAGGAGTGGACATGGCGCAGGTCGGAAGACGTGGAGGCCACTCTTCGCGGCCGATCGAGGGAGGTCGAACTGCTGCCTCCGTGTCGGGAAGAGATCCCGACACTGAGCCATCCACTGCGGGTTTGACGTCAAAGCTCGAATCCCGCAAGGGTCCGGTAAAGGTGCAGCTGAACACGTGGGTGTTGGCCTCGACGGAGGCCCGGTTGAAGTGGCTTGCGGCGAACCGAAGGTTCACGGTCACCAGCGTCGTGGACGTGGCCCTGCAGGAGTTGCTCGACCGCTACGACGTACCACCGGCAGATCCCGATGGCCAGATCCGGGAGCAGTAAGGTGAGCGGTGGACCCGAGCAGTTCGCCCTGTTCGAATTGTCCTCGCCGACTGCACCTCTCTCTCCACAACCACCTGAGAATCCCGGCGTGGACGATGGTGATGCCCCGGGGGAGGCCCTCCCTGAATCCGCGACTGTGGCATCGGCTGAGGCGGATGATCCGGAGCCTGACGAGCCCACCGCTGATGACACGACAACATCACCCACACCGGTGTGGGAGTCGCTGCCGGTCGGTGTCGAGGCGGACGAGCACGCTTTGATCGTGACCGCCGCGGGAACGTACACGCCGTCCGGGCGGGAGTTGACCGGACCGGTCGATTCGGTGGAGAAGCTCGACAAACTTGTTCGCTGGGCCGCTTTGACGCCGTTGGGTTCGCCGCCGCAGGTGTGGATCGTGGGCCAGGACGCGTGCGAAGCGTTGGGGTGGGTGATCGACCCGGGCAGCGAAGACGACTTCGACGATATGGAGGCGCTGCGCACCCGCGCCGCCGCCGACCTGACCGCGGTGCTGCAGGCGACGTTGACGCCGATGCTGAGTGCGGGCTGGGAGCTGCGCGGTGATCCGGGGCATGTGGTGCACCTGTCCCGGTCGATCGGCAAGTTCATTTCGATGGTCGATGTGGTGATCGAGCCGTACGTGTGGACCTATTGGAACAAGGACTTCGGTTGGAACAACCGGGTCGGGGAGATGGGGATCCTCGGCTCACCGACGGCGGGAACGTATCTCCCCGACGAGGACCTGCCGGCGGCGCGGGAATTGGGTCGCCGGTTGGCGTGGTCCGCGAAACACCTCGGGGTGCTTCCGGGGCCGACACCGGCGCGGACCGGTGCGGCGATCGTCGACAAGATCAAGCGGGAACGCACCCGGTCGGGCAAGGGCCTGGTGGTGGCGACCGCCGGGCCGGTGCCGCCGCTGGACGGGGCCCCGCGCGGGGACCTCGAACCCGCGGTGGGGTGGACACGCGTCCCGGAGGCCGATGAACTCGACAACGTCCACCGGTTGGTGTCCATCGACCAGCGGGCCGCGTATCTGGCGTCGGCGGGGATGCTCGAATTCGGGTACGGGCAGCCTGCCCATTTGACCGGCGGGGCGGCGGCCGGTGCGGTGGTGGGGGAGAAGGGGGCCCCGTTCGGGTTGTGGCGGGTCACCCTACCGGCGGCGCGGACGTTGTCGCTGCCGGAGAGGCTGCCGCCCCCGCACCCGCACATGCTGGCGGACCAGCCGGTGCAGACGTGGGTCACCTCCGTGAGCCTGGACGGGTTGTGCTCACCGGTGGCCGATGGGGGGATCGGTGCCGAACTCGACGATCTGGACATCACCGAGGCCTGGGTGTATCCGCAGCAGGGCCGGGTTTTGGACAAGTGGGCGAAGATCCTCCGCGAGGCGCGCAAGGTCTCGGTGGACACCGAGGACGTGGCGACGAAACGGTTCATCGGGTCTTGCTACAAGGGTTACATCGGGCGAATGGTGAACCCGGACATGTGGACTGCGAAGCAGATGCAGCATCACCACCAACCGCTGTGGCGGGCGGCGATCATTGCGCACTGCCGGTGGCGCGGGCGCCGGGTGGCGATGCGGATCGCCCGCGAGCACGGCCGCTGGCCGGTCCGCACCGTCACCGACTCCTGGGTGTACCTCCTCTCAGACGGCGAGGACATCGCCGACCCGAGTGAGGCGTTGGGGAAGATGTCGGTGGAGAAGGACATATACCTGTCCGACACCCTGCTGTCCGCGTTGGCGTCGGCTCAGGATGTGCATGAGGTGAATCTGGCGATCAGGGCGGCATTCGCCGACGACGAGTTCGCCGCCGACGAAGGGGAAGGGGGACTCTGATGGCCCTGCACTTGCCGAAGCCGCGCACCACGAAGCCGGCGCAGCAGGCGGTCGGTCTGGACGGCCTCAAGGTCTCGGTTGCCAACGCCGCGACCAGCGGGGTGGAAAAGTCGAAGCAGGTCAAGTCCGGGGGTTTGGCGGGGCTGACCAGCAAGGTTTCGGTCAAACAATTACGCAAGGAGCTCGGCAACGAGGGGTTGCGGCAGGCGGCGATCGATGCCGGCCGTACACCCCCGTCGGCGCGCACACTGCGCCGGTGGGCGCAGCAGGGCCGGATCCCGCACGCGGATGTTCTCGAGCGTGCGCAGCGGCGTGCGGCGATCGAACGCCTGGGTGGTGTCGATGCGGTGGCGGCGATGATCGGCCGGTCCCGCTCCGCGGTCTCCCGATACCGGTCGGGGGAGACGAACGAGTTGCGTGCGGACGCGAGCAAGAAGCTCAAGAACGTGAAGGCGCAGGACATCATGAAACGCGCCGGAGTGTTGCGGCCGGACGGAACCCCGAAAAGAGCGGTCATCCGGGTCAAGGGTGGTGTCATGGTCCGTAACGGCGCCGACGAGGGCTACGACTACCGGGTCCGGACCCTGGATTTCGCGAACTCGGATACACCGTTCACCAGTGAGGAGTCCCGCGAACTGGCCGCCGCGTTGGCGAATGACGATCACGCCCGGGTCGTCGCGTTGCTGGAGCGGCACGCCACCCTCGACTACCCGGAGAACAAGGGCTTCGACAAGTACAGCGACCAGTTCGGATTCCACTTCGACCACATCGATTCCGTCCACATCGACTGGATCTAGAGGCCGTCGCCGATCCTTACGGTGGTCGACGACATTGGCCGGCCCGCTGTTTCGGGCTGGGCAGGTCAAAGTTTTTCCATGCGTTGACACATCACTGCCCGGCCGATAGAGCGCAAGCGTCACCGGCGCCCGTGAGACAGGGCGGTCGAATGCCTGACCGTCGGGCCGTGTGCCGATATTCGCGGCCCCCGCGGCCGTCGGAGGGGGGAGACCTCGAGGACCGCGAGGGAGCGACGTTCGTCGTCGGGCAAGGCGTCGGCCCGTCACTTCTTCACCGCCCGGTAGAGCCACTGACCCACTTGCTCACCGTCGGCGGTGCCATAGTTCGCGGGAACGAGTGCGTCGCCGTGCTCTTCGCGGTAGGTCGCGATTTCGGTGAGCATCCGTCGCCGCTTGCCGTCGGCCGGTGACACGGCAGGAAGTGAGTTGTCGTCATCGCTCCATACGAACCCGACCGCATCGAGTTGCCGAATGCGGTGGACCGGCAGGGTGCCGAGCATCCGGGCAACCCGCTGGCGGTCCTGCCAGCGTCCCAGTCGGATACCGCATTCGGTGACGTAGTCGGCGGGGATCGCCGTCCGAGGGTGCTGGTGACCAAAGGTGCGGTAGAGCTGCAGAGGTGAGGCCGAGGACTGGTTTAGCTCGCATCGAGATCGCATCCTTGTGATTTCTCGGTGCGGGTGGGTTCGTAGTCGACGGCGTGTTGGACGAACATCCGGGTCACCGAGGCGGGGAGGAAATCTGTCACGGTGCGAACGCGGCCGGTGACCCGGACAGTGGGACGGCACGGCCGATCTCCCACTCCCGGATCGCGTCGTCGAGGAACACCTGATCGACCTCGGTGATCTCGTCGAGGCTGTCGATGAATTGACGGACATCGGCGACGATCTCGGGGTCGTCGGTGATGATCACAGCGTCGTCGGCGAGGGTGGAGTTTTCGGACGCGTTCGCGGACCCGATCACCGCCCGTCGGCTGGTGGCGATCACCTTGGCATGCAGGGTCGGCGACGACAGCACCCGCACCCCCGTGCACGTAGTAGGCGAGGGTGGCGGGGGAGGTGGCGTGCCCCCGGATCACAGCTTTGGAGGCGTTGACGACCAGGACGTCCCCGGCGCGCAGCGGGAGCAGCTCGGGGGCGTCCTGTCCGAGGTATCCGATCGCGGCGTATCGGGCGCCGCGGGTGCGGATGGCGCGGGTGATGTGCGGCCAGGGGCTCGGCCCGTGGAATGTGGTCCCCATGCCCCGAAAGGTAGCGGGATGAACGCTGGGGCCGGTGGATCCGATTGACATGCCGCACTAGCAAGGTCCCACCATCTCCCTCGTGACTGCTGTAGGAGATGTTTCCGCAGCGCTCTCGGGCTATTTCTCGGCCAACACTTTCTACTTTGCAGGGTGCTACAGGAGTGCTGTCAGTGAGTGCGATATCCGACTCGGCGCGTGAGGGCAGGAGTTTCAGGCGTTGGGCTGGCGACAAATGAAGTCGGCCCTTCCCGGGACGGTGAACGCGATGCGACCGTGTTCGGGTGACCAGATCAGACCCTTTTTGATGGCGGAATCACGGACATCGCTGACCGCGGTCGTCGCCACACCCATGGCTGCGGCGACCTTCCCGGACCGGGGAGTGGGTTCCCCGGTCTCCGCAATGGCGCGCAGGTACCGGCGCTCCCGTCCCGGTGGCCCGGGTCCACCGGGACGGGAAGAACCCGTCGTCCAAGGCCCGACGGCCTTCCTCGACCGCGGATTAATGCGGTGGGTGATAGCTTCGGTGCAGCGGATGTCGATGGTTGAATGCGATTTGCGTGTGGTGTCGAGGGCGGAGCGGCGGCAGTATGACGACGAAGAGGAAAGAAGTTCAGGCAGCAGAGCATGAGGGAGACCGGGCATTCGAGGCGGTCGTCGCATTGCTGGATTACCCGATGTTCGTGGTCACCACGCGACATGGCGACCACAGGGCAGGATGCCTGGTCGGTTTCGCGTCCCAGGTGAGCATCCATCCGCCGCGGTTCCTCGCTGGTCTGTCGAAAAAAAACCACACCTTCGAGGTCGCTTCCGCCGCCGAACACCTAGCCGTTCACGTCCTCAGCCGCGAGCATCTCGATCTCGCCCGGTTGTTCGGCAGTCAGACCGGCGACGACATCGACAAGTTCGCCCGCTGTGCATGGCGGGACGGCCCCAACGGCCTGCCGATACTCGACGACGCCACTGCCTGGTTCAGTGGACGGATCCTGGAGCGTCTTCCCCTCGGCGATCACGTTGCGTTCTTGACAGCTCCGGAGGCCGGATCGGCGCCAATCCATCTCGGGCAGCTGGTCACCTTCGCCGACGTGCGCGATCTCGAACCAGGACATGAGGCCTGATGCCTCGCGCACACATGCTTGGAGACCTCCCCGGCGACGTCACGGCCGAAGAGCACTACCGTGACCCACCTGACGGAGTGCGCGCCAACATGATCACCACTCTAGATGGGGCCGCCGCCTTCGATGGACGCGTTAGGCCGTGGTCGGATCCGGTAGATCAGGCCCTACTTCTGGCATTACGTACGTACGCCGACGTCGTGCTTGTCGGTGCGGGAACAGTGCGCGCCGAACACTACGGACCGGTGCGGCTGACGCCAGAACAGTCTGCGTATCGACGTGAGCACTGGGGTGACGACACACCACCTCCAATTGCGGTCGTGACTCGCAGTGGCACGCTGCCTCTCGACTCCCCGCTGTTCGCGTCGGGGCGGAGACCCATCGTGGTGACCACGCGCCGTACTGCCAATGTGAAGGGGGCGAGGCTGTCGGATGTCGCCGAGGTTCTTGTCGTAGGGGAGGACACGGTCGACATTCCGACTTGTATGAGTGTCAGCGGTCCGTGGTCGGGTCAGCTGCCCGTAGCGTTCCGTAGCAGACCGGAAGGGCTGACTCGCGTAATTCCTGTCACCCGCCCGTTGGGTTGACCCTGGTAGGGGTGTGTCCACCCCTTCCGGTCTGCGTTCGCGGAGTGACTGAAGAGAGGCGTGACCCCAAGCTGCTGTGAGAGGTACTTGAAGTCGGATTGTCCTCCGCGGATCCCATCCTGACAGAGAAGGGAACCGTCTTCCATGATCGTCATCGGTATCGATCCCCACAAGTCCACCCACACCGCAACCGCGGTCGACCCGGCCACCAACACCGACCTCGGCTCGATCCGCATCGACGCCACCCTCACCGGATACAAGAAGCTGATCGCCTGGGCCAAGTCCTGGCCGCAACGCCAGTGGGCGGTCGAGAATGCCTACGGTCTCGGACATCACCTTGCGCAGTGGCTGCTCGTCCTCGGGGAGGTCACCCTCGACGTTCCGACCACGGCCACCGCCCGGGTCCGGGGACTCTCCCGCGGCGGCCGACGCAAGAACGACCGCATTGATGCGGCGGCAGCGGCGTGCGTCGCCGCCGCACAGGGCGACGCCCGCCCGGTTGATCCGGAGGGTCCCACCGACATCCTGTCCCTACTCGACGAGCGACGAACAAACTTGTCGGGCAGCAGAACTCGCATCGTGAATCAACTCCACGCGCTGCTGCGTCAGCTGCTCGCCGGGGGTGCCCCGACCTCGCTCACCGCTGCTGCAGCGACCGCGCTGTTGCGGGGCTTCCGCGCCCGCAGCGAGGTGGACCGGGTGCGGGTCGGTCTGTGTCGGGATCTGATCGCCGACGTCCGGCGCCTCGACGACCAGCTCGCGGCGAACGAGAAGCAGATGACCCATGCGCTCGACGAGCACGGCACCCGCCTGCGCGAGGTCGACGGCATCGGTGCGGTGACCGCGGCCCGGCTGATCGGCCGCACCGGCCGGCCCGATCGGTTCCCGACCGCGGCGGCCTTTGCGAACTACAACGGCTCGGCGCCGGTGCAGATCGCCAGTGCCGACACCGACCGGCACCGACTCTCCCGCTACGGCGACCGACAACTCAACAGCGCGCTCTATACCGTCGCTGTGGTTCAGATCCGGATGCCCGCGAGTGCCGGGCGCGCGTATTACGACAAGAAGATCGCCGAGGGAAGAAAGCCCGCTGCGGCGAGGCGCGCCCTCAAACGTCACCTGTCCGATCACGTCTGGCGGATCATGCTCGCCGATGAAAAGCTTCGTCTTCGACCAGAAAGGAATCAATCCGCCAGGGCGGCTTGACAAACAGAGAGGCACCCCTACTCATCGCGACCCTGCGGGATCGAGGCCTGCGACGGATATTGTGCGAGGGTGGCCCCACCCTCCTCGACGAACTGATCGTTCACGATCTTATCGACGAGATGTGTCTGACCCTCGCGCCCAGGATGGCCGGGCCTCAGCCGCTAACGCGAGAACAGAGTTGTCTTCTGGACATGCCACGCAAACTGACGCTTGAGCATGTCTTGTCGCACGAAGATTACCTCTACCTGAGATACGGCCGCGGCCCGAAGTAGCGGCGCCCGCACTTGAAGTGTCGCTGTCTACGAATCGTACCAGCGGCAACACGAGCACTACCGTGTGCCGCTAGCTGCTAGCGGAGTGCAGACCTGTCTGATTCATCTGCTCCGCAACACCTTCCGTATGCATTCCGTTAGTACTGGGACGAGATGTCGCGGGACCTGCGGCCGATTTACACCGCCGTCAACCGGCAGTCAAAAGGAACGGTTCGCTGAGTTAGCCGGCAAATGGGGGCCGAGGTATCCAGCGATCGTCCGGCTTTGAGTCAACGCCCAGCCGGCATTGCACTTGCCGCTCCGCCACCACCTTGGCCCGAGTTTGTATTTCGAGCGCCAGGAACTGCGCCGAGGGGGCGAACCGGGTTCACTGCGGCGATCTGGTGGCGGTGTCGAGTCGCCAGGGAGACGGTGTGATCACTGAATCGTCGCGCAGAGTTCCGAGTGACGCGCGCTGGTCGCCTCAAGAACCCTTATTGTGAGACTCCGTGAACCACACCGCGATCTGTGCCCGCGAAGTGAATCCCAGCTTGGCCAGGAGATGTTCCACGTGTCCCTGCGCAGTGCGCGGCGAAATCGTCAGGCGCGCGGCGATCTCCTTGTTTGTGAGCCCCTCGGCGATAAGTTCCGCGACCTCACGCTCGCGTTTGGTCAGAGTTGCCGATGATGCGGCATCGGACATCGGCGCCGACGGGTCCGGCTCGCCCAGCGCGTAGGCGACGGCTGCGTCGAAACCGAGCGTACCGCCCTGCTTGCGGGCCGCGTCGATTGCCCGCTCACTCATCGCCCGTCGAGTCTCGCGTTCGCACTCTTCTTGATACACCAACACGTTGGGCAAGAACAGAGTCGAGCTCCCCACCGACCAGCTGAGCTGCTCTGCGGCTCCGATCAACACGACCGCGCGTCGGATGTGGTGCTCCTCGGCGGCGATCCATGCCAGGGCTTGCAGGCACATGCTGGCGTTCAGTCGGTCGTTGACCCTCCGATTCAGTTGCAGCGCCTGCTGGAGAAGGCGAACTGCTCGCGCGCGATCCCCGTGCCGCCACACCGCAACAGCAAGTGCCCACAGCGTGTACGACCGATACACCACTTCACCTCGCGGTTCGGTGATCGCGAGGACCCGCTCATGGCAGTCGATGGCCCGCTCGGTCTCGGTTAGCATGTCATGCGTCATTCCGAGGCCAATGAGACCGACGACCTGGAAGAGAAGGTCGTCCCGTGCGGCGTACACTTCGATGGCATTTTCGAGATGCGCCAGTGCGTCGGGTAGCTGACCACCGAACAGTGCCAGAAATCCGTCGGACAGGTGGAGGTGTGCGCGCAGCATCGGGTCGGTCCTCTGGTCGGCGAGCGCGTCGCCCCGCGCCACCAGGATGCCCGACGCTTGCAGGTCGCCCTGCACTCCAGCCAAGATGCTGTCGGCGTAGAGAGCTTTTGCCCGGTCGACCGTAAGGGGGCCCGACACGCTGGTCAGGAAACGGTCGAGCCAGCGCCGGCCCTCGCTGAACAATCCCCGGGAAAGCCAGAATGAGAAGAGAGCAGCAGAGATCCGAAGTCCGGTTTTGGGGCTATCGGACACGCAGAACTCCAACGCCTCGCGGATATTCGGTTGTTCCCGGCCCAGTTTGGCGATCAACGCGAGCTGGCGGGAACTGATCCATTCGGCCTCGGCCTCGAGCGCCAATCGCTCACACCAGTCACGATGTCGATGACGAACTTCGTCATACTCGTCACTCTCCTGCGCCTTTTCTCGCCCATAGGCCCGCACGGTCTCGAGCATTCGGAACCGCACCGCGGTACCCGACTCTTCTCTCGTCAAGATCGACTTGTCGACCAGGAAAGTCACCGTGTCGAGGAGGTCCTCCGACATGTGGTCACGATCGCAGACCTGTTCTGCAGCCTCGAGTTCGAATCCGCCGGCGAATATCGACAGCTGTGCCCACATCCGTTGTTCGATGGGTGTGCACAGGTCGTAGCTCCAGTCGATGCACATCCGCAACGTCTGCTGGCGCGACGGTGCGTCCCGGCTGCCGCGGGTAAGCAAGGTGTAGCGGTCGGTCAGCCGCTCCAGGATCTGCTCGGGTGACATTGCCCGTAGTCTTGCTGCTGCCAATTCGATCGGCAGCGGCAGCCCGTCCAGTCGCTGGCAGATGCGAGCGATGGTGATCTTGTTGTCGTCGGTGAGCTCGAAACCCGGGAGGGCCGAGGAGGCGCGTTCGGCGAACAGTGTCACCGCATTCTTGCGGGGCAGCCCTCTCGGTAGACGGTCGGGATCGGGAACGGGGAGCGGGGGAACCAGCAGAACCGCTTCCCCGCCGATACCGAGTGGTTCGCGACTGGTCGCGAGAATCCGCACGTCAGGGCAACCATGCAGCACGTTTTCGGCAAGTTTCGCCACCGCATCGACCACCTGCTCACAATTGTCCAGAACGAGCAGCAGCTCGCGAGGGGCGAGGAACTCGACCAGCACCTCCTGTACGGGACTCGTCGCCCGGTAGCGCAGCCCCAGAACTCCCGCCACCACACCTCCCAACAGCGACTCGTCACGTAGATCGCCCAGCTCGACCAGCCACACACCGTCGGGGAAATCGTGTTGCGCCTTGGTGGCGACCCTCAGCGCCAGGCGGGTCTTCCCGACCCCGCCGATCCCGGTCAACGTGACCAACCGCGAGGCCGACAGCAGATTCTTCGCCTCGGCCAACTCCGTGCGGCGGTCGACGAAACTGGTCAGCTCCAGCGGAAGGCCACCGGTCCGGCTCGAATCCAGGGATGACGGTGATGGCCAGCTCCCGTCTGACCCGCGTTCTGCCGAGGAATAGTGCGCGTGCGTCGATGTAGTGCTGTCGTGCACTTTATCCGGTTCGGTGTGCAGGGCCATCTCGTCGATCGGAAACCCATGACGACGTTGGGATGCTTGCAGTAGTTGGCCCAGTTCCGCGGCGGAGGGACGACTTCCCGGGTCGCCGGACATCGCACGTTCGATGCTGGCGCTGACGTCCTCCAGAACACCGTGCTCACGGGGGTCCGGCACGGGCTCGGAGGCGATCCGCAGGAACTGGGCCACCAGCTGCTCGCCGCTGCGGCGTTCGAAGGCGACGTGCCCGGTGATCGCCGCGAACAATGTCGCGCCGAGGGCGTAGACGTCAGCGGCGGGACCCGACGGCTCGCCGGCCAGGACCTCGGGGGCGGTGAACGCGGGCGACCCCGTCACGACGCCGTGTTTGGTTTCGAACCCGCCCGCGATGTGGGCGATGCCGAAGTCCGTCAGCACCGGCTCTCCGTAGTCGGTGAACAGTATGTTCCCGGGCTTGACGTCGCGATGGAGGATCCCGAGGCGATGGGCGGTCTCCAGAGCGCCGGCCATCTTCACCCCGAGTCGCAGCGCTTCCTCCAACGGGAGCGGCCCGTGGCGGCGGATCCGCTCGTCCACCGAGTCCTGGGCAAAGCACGGCATGACAATGAAGGGCCGACCGTTCTCGGTTGCACCGACGTGGAGAACATTGACGATGTTGGGGTGCCCGGTCAGCCGGCCTGCCGCATGCTGTTCCCGAAGGAACCGGGCCCGATTCTCCTCGTCCAAGTCGGCGGTGAGGACTTTAACCGCCACGGTGCGGTCCAGCGAAGCCTGCAGGCACCGGTAGACGACGCCGAACCCGCCGCGGCCGATCTCCCGAGCGTCCGCGAACCCGGCTGCCGCCAACTCCGCCGTGACTGAACCGGACACGTCACGTTGCGTCGCGAATGGATCGACGTCGGTCATCGACTACGTCGATCCGGTCCGAAACACGGTCGAAAAATGCACGACTGGTCACCTCTCGATAATGTTCCCCAAGGATATCGCTAGACGCCCGAGCTAGAGCGCGACTGGCCACCACAACGGCATTCTCGACGCGAGCGGGCCGCGGTCCAGGTTGGACGTCGATCCCGGTGTCCGTGACGTCGTCGCCGATCGCGATCAGTGTTGTCGAGCAGTTCGTCGACCGTGTGATAGATGATCGCGGGTGACGGTCGCCCCGGGGATCTCGGGCATGCTGGCATGCCGCTCTATCCGAGTTCAGCGAAAACGGGGCATGCGCGGCACCGCGCGTCAACCGAACCGACGGACAAGACCGTGATGGGCACGTCGACATGCAACCACCACTCGGCATCGGGAGAATCGTCTGCGGTGTTGTCGCCGGTGATAGACACAGCAGCGACGGCGCTCGCAACATGCAGCTTGTCCACCACCACCACCACCGGCCACCATGCGATGCCGATCTGGATGGGTGCGTTTGGCGACCTCGCCCGGATCAGTATTGAGGGCACCGGATTGTACGGGGCAAGCGGTCCTCTGCCCTGGCGACAGCGGTGTCACATTTTGGAGGTCGACAGGATTGGATCCAGTCGGATCGGCGCCGCGAATGCAAGAACGACGACCCCGGCGCGGTAAATGCTGCACGAGCCATCCTCCGCCCCAAACCCTCATGCGGTCGCCCGCGGCGTCATCCTCCGCGACCTGGTCCCGCCACCGACCGAGAGCTCGGCCAACTCGCATGGGACTTGCCACGTCGAACGGAGTGCGATCATCCGCGTCACGGCGGACCGCTTCCTCCCCCGCGGGAGATCCGACATTCAGTGCTCCGCGAGGAGGCCCGCGACGAGCCCAGCTGACGTGCGCTCCACGTCAGCCCCTCGACTCTGATGTACCTCGACCGGCTCACCGGCCGCAAACGGCGACGTTCTCATCCGCGCGGCGATGCGAGTTGCGCAGTACGTCGGCTCCTCGAGACCCCGGGAACCTCGCCGCCGACTTGCCGCGATTGGAGTTACCCGCGACCTCACCTCGGAAATCTCGGTGCACGCACCGACGTGCACTTCGGCGACGGGCTACGCGACCTCGCCCTCCTGCCCGGCTCCAACTGTCAGGAGGGTAGACGTGTGGACAACTCGGGTACCCCCCGGCAATCGGGCTGGAGAGGATCCGCCGTCGCCACACATCAGCCTCAGCTGGCGACGGTTCCCGAGGCACACGTCGACACGGCATCGCCGGTTATGTTCTTCGCTGCGCACCCCAGCGGCCGATCAGGTCTACCGCGGCAGCCAGGTTGCGGCGAACCAGGCGTGAAACGCACACCCCGCGAGTCTCGTACTCCTCGAGATTCCGGGCGAGCTCCTCCGCAGCCCTGAACGCGTCCCGCGCTGCTGTCGGGAATCCGGCGACCTGGCGTCGCATACGGCCAGATGAGTCCCAGGCTGGAAGAATTCTCGCAGTTCAGTTCTCGTGGTGTTCTCTCCGAGGGCTCTTTCGCGGCGGGCAAATGTCGGGCCAGTAGTTTAGGTTGGTTGTTCTTGGCACGGAACGTCTCGGTGAGCATCCGGTAATCGATGTAGGGGGTAGAACCGGGGGGATGCGTTTGTAACCAGGTAAGTCAGTCCCTACTGGCGCCGGTAGCCGAGGGATCGGACAACTCCTGGGGACGTGTCATTCCCGCGGTGCCACGTTAGATGGGGCCGAACCCGCCACGCGTGGGAGCCAACCGGACCTATGGGGCCGCGACCACTCCATGCCAGGTGATCCAGCCTGGCCACACCGTACGTGTGAAGTCCGTGCGAACTCATCCAAACTGTAACGGCCGCTATCCCGCAGGAACGCGCATGTGAGGCGTTGAGGTGCCGCCCGGTCGAAATCGGTGACAAATTTTCAGCCCGGTCTCGCTACGACCGATTCAAACGGCACCGGTTCAAGTAATGACCTCAGTAATACCAGGGATAAGGAGTCCAGTCGGGATCACGTTTCGCGAGAAACGCGTCCCGTCCTTCCACTGCCTCGTCTGTCATGTATGCCATTCGGGTTGCCTCACCAGCGAATAGCTGCTGGCCTACCAGCCCATCGTCGATCAGATTGAAGGCATACTTCAACATTCGCTGTGCCTGAGGTGATTTTCCGTTGATGCTTGCAGCCCACTGGAGTGCGACGCTCTCGAGATCTGTGTGCGCGACAACCTCATTGACGGCACCCATCGAGTGCATTTGCTCGGCCGTGTATGTCTTTCCGAGAAAGAAGATTTCGCGCGCGAACTTCTGTCCGACTTGGCGTGCTAGAAGCGCGCTTCCGAAGCCACCGTCGAAACTTCCGACATCGGCATCTGTCTGCTTGAAACGGGCATGTTCTCGGCGTGCGAGGGTCAGATCGCATACCACATGCAGACTGTGGCCGCCACCTGCAGCCCACCCGTTGACCAATGCGATGACCACTTTCGGCATGAATCGAATAAGCCGCTGAACTTCGAGAATGTGCATTCGCCCCGTACGCCCCCGGTCGACGGTGTCGGCTGTGTCGCCGCCGGCGTACTGGTAGCCGCTGCGCCCGCGGATCCGCTGATCCCCGCCGGAGCTGAACGCCCAGACGCCGTCCTTCGGGCTCGGACCATTCCCGGTAATCAACACGACTCCGACATCAGAGCTCATCCGGGCGTGGTCGAGGACGCGGTAGAGCTCGTCCACAGTGTGTGGCCGGAAGGCGTTGCGAACGTCCGGCCGATCGAAAGCAATCCGTACGGTGCCCTGGGAAACGTGTCTGTGGTATGTGACGTCTGTCAGGTCTGCGAAACCGGGAACGAGTTGCCAGCTCACGGACGTGGTGTCTCCACCACTGGTCGACGGTGCCATACCGCCACTATAACCTAACTTGCATTAGGTTCGAAGAGGGTCGCTCATGCGTCGGCAACAGTGCTGTGGTTGCTGTGCTGAGCTCGGCTACAACTGCATTGGCAGCGATGTTGGGAGAGTGTGCCGGTGGTGGCACGGGTATGGGATGCGCTGTCGCGCTGGGCCGTAGGGGCCATTCGAGAATAGGCCAACTGCAAGTGGAGATGATTAGAGGACTCGTTGAAGTCCCCGACCCGGGGGGAGTATTCCTGTTGATCGAATGTTGTTGTAAGTCTTGGAGGCGTGGGTTGGCAGATGTGCGCAGGATTCTTCCAGCGCAGTTCGTCGAGGGCATTGCAACAATGGGGATGCACAGGTGGAGTTCGCCGTAAACTCTCGGCGCAGCGATTTTGAGTCTGAAGGTACTTGTTGTCAGTTCAACTCGCTGCAATTCGCGAACGCGCATCGTTCACGAACGGCAGGAAGTGAGCTCGCGAGAAGGATCGTTGCGTTTTCACGTCTCCTGGCGGACCGTGTGATGTCCAAACGCCTCGTTGGGCAATTCCATGCTGAGTTCTCTGGTCCGAATATGTCCCTTGCCTCTATCTAAATCTGTGCTAATTTAGATTTATGTGACCCAGGGCACACAAGCGTAGGGGTCTCCCTGCACCGCTCACGCATCGACGAACCGATCAGATGTGAGTAAGTGCGACATGCAGTTTGGTCGAGATGAATCAGAGAACTTCGGACAGGTCTGGGAGCGTTTGATGATCGAAGTGTTCACGAAGTTGCCCACCGTGGGTCCGGCATCCCGCGCCGCGGACGCCCTTCAGCTCCTCGGGCGAGTAGTGGGACGCCCTTCAACATTGCATTGCAACGCACTTCGAACCGGAGGATCGGATGTCTGATCCGTATGCCGTGATCGTGGCGGTACTCGTTGCCGTGGGCGGCGCCGTTCAAGGAGCCAACCTACCCGACCCAATCAAAGACCAGGTTGCTGATTCAGTGCAGGTCGCTGAGCAGGCGGCCCCGCAAGTGGCATCTCAAGTCAACCAGATACTGTCAAGCCTTCCTGAACCTGCGCAGCAGTTCGCGCAAAAGTCAATCGATGATGCCGCCGCCGCTTTGCCGCCTGTCGTGCAGGCGGAGGCACCTCCACCCAGCGTCGAGGTCGCACCCCCTGAAGTCCGCAGAGATGAGTCGGCCGCCGATCCCGTGGTGGGCTCGAACGGACAACAGAACGACATGCTCAATGCCGCCCAGTTGTATGATTCACCGATCGAATCACATCCGCCGATACCCTCCGCCATCGCAGGGCTGAATTCGGTAGTGGTAGGGGCCTTCCCGATCTTCAGACCTTGGCTGAACAAGGCCGGCCAACTCTGTGACGGAATCAAGCCGGAGACGATAGCCGCGCTCTATTCAGCAGAGAACAACTTCCGATACGGGCCCAGTGCACCTGTATCGATCTCCGGCGCAAAGGGCCCGGGGCAGTTCATGGATGCAACCTGGGCCAAGTACGGCAAGGACGCTGATGGAGATGGTAAGGCGGATGTTCTCGGCGTCGCGGATTCGGTCATGGCTACCGGGCATCTCTTGTGCGACTTGTACGCACAGGTTGATCAATGGAAAGCGAGAGGGATCGTCACTGGCGACAGCCTGGACTTGGCAATCGCCGGCTACAACGCGGGCGCGGGCGCGGTTCTCCAGTCCCGCGGAATGCCCTCGGGTTCGCCGGATTACGAGAATCAGACGAAGCCGTATGTGCGGAAGATCCGCGGGTCAGAAGAGTATTTCCGGCGGATGCTCTCACCGTTCAGTGGCCTTCCCTTGTCGGGATTGGGCGGCCAGATCGTAGATCGCGCCACGACTTTCCTGGGCCTTCCGTACGTCTGGGGCGGCGGTGATATCGACGGGCCGTCCGGAGGGGGGTTCGACTGTTCGGGTCTGACATCGTATGCAGTTCATGCAGCAACATCTGGGAAAGTCACGCTACCAAGAACATCTGAGACCCAATGGAACATTGGCGTCGAGATCCCACTCGAGCAGGCTGTAGCTGGTGACCTTTTGTTCGGGAACTGGGGACCAGCCGGTCCGGGACATGTTGCCATCTATGTCGGAAACGGCCAGATGATCCATGCGCCCACTACCGGAGACGTAGTGCGAATAGGCCCAGTTTTCGACAACATGAAGGCTCGCCGGGTGATCTAGTGGTTTGTGTCGCAGGTGATTCTGGAGCGATTCGACAGAATCCGTACTTGACGAATCCGATACCCGCTTTGGAGATTTCCGATGGGCAGCGCGTTCTGCTCAAGTCGTTGGCGCGGTCGTATTCGGGTGCGCGCCGGGAGGTAAATGCGGGTTATGGCATTTGATAGCCTCCGAGTGTGCCAACACGGCTACCGGGCAGGCGCTGTCGGTATCACCGCGGCGAACTGGCGGGCGCGGTTCGCCGCGGTCGGCATGGCGTGGTTGGGAGGTGCGCACGGGTGGGTGGCCGCACGCCATTGACCCGGAGGAGGCGATCGAGAAGATCGTGGATCTGACGCAGAACGACCGTCCGAAAGACGAGACTCATGGAGCTGCTGGACGATGGGAGACTCATGGAGCTGCTGGACGATGGGAGAGGTGGTCGAGGTCTCGAAGGGCATCGTCCAACGCGGGTGGTTCGTCCGCGGGTTCAGACCGCATACCGAGTCGAGACGTTCAAGCTGTCGAACTATCCCCGGTTCGAGAACGAACTTGGCGACGTCGTCGGTTTTTGCCTAACCCCGCCGGACTATCGTGCTGTTTTGCCGACGGGACATGTTCTCGGTGCAAGTACTGGACCGTACTCAGGCGTCGCTTCCCACCGTGAAGGGAGAAGGTAGAATGATGACACACGACTGTAGAATGATGACACACGACTGCAAGCGACACTGGGCCCCAAGCGCAGAATCCATCCTCGCGAAAGTCGCCCGCGGACAAACCGCCCTCGAAGGTCGAGCCAAATCCGCGACCCATCACTAGGTACGGCTCAAGCTTGGTCGAGTCAGATCAGGCGCGGAGTCGGAACAGTTGACGTCGATCGTGGAACCCCTTCAATCTGACCTGACCCGCCGACTCGTATGCTTCCGGAAAGTACCTACCCAACTTCCGCTGAACATCCTCGTCGATGAGCACCTCTCCCGGGCCAGCGGCGGCGGCGATTCTGTTAGCCAGATTGACCGGCCGACCGATCCAGTCCCCCGCGCTGGGCACCGCAGTCCCCCAAGCGATTCCGGCATGTAATGCGGGCAGGCCCTCCTGCCTGGCCGCAGCCATGATGTCAAGCGTGGCGCGGCACAATTCCGCCGAATCGGGGGAGATGAGCATGACTGCGTCGCCAACCATCTTGACGAATCGGACGGGGTGTTCGACCACTGCGGTTGTTAGGGTGTCGAGACGCTCTGCGAGTTGCCCGAGGTCGGCCGCTGATAGCTGCTCACTGAGAGCAGTGAAACCGACAAGGTCCGCGAAGCAGACTGCGACTTCCTGTGCGCCAGGGGTATGCTCGTCTGTTGCGTCGGCTTTGATCTGCTGCTGCAGATTCACCGCCATCACGTGAGCGAGGATCTGGGTGTGGAACTTCGCGAAGCGTTTCAGCTCTTCCGCATAGCGTAGTGCGTCCTCGGGGTGATCCCGGCCTATCTCTGCGAGTTGATCCTGTAGCAATGATTGGGCGCCGTCTGCGATGGCCCAGACATTTCGGCCCAGAATGCGCACTGTCGCGAACATACTGTCCTCATCTAGACCGAGTTCGCGATAGTCGGTGAGGAGGCAAGCGAGACGCACATCATCGGCGCTGTATTCTGCAGAGGATCGTTTCGATATCCCGCGACCCATCGCGCGAAACCATCTGGTGGTGTCATCGACGGATACACCTGATAGTTTAGATACTTCGTCCAGCGTATAGGTCGCGCTGCGAGGGGATAAGGCGGCCTCGAGCAACATGTGAGCAAGGCGCGCATCTTGCGTGGCTCGCATCAATTCGTCGATGGTCGCTCCATTCTCGACCAGTTGATGGAGTACCGAAATCCGCTGAGATCTGGCCGTGCCCTCGAGGTCGTTGAGTAATCCGGAATTCGCGAACTCCCGTCGCTCCGCTGACGGCGTCCACAGCATGGAGAATCGCGAAGGGAGGAGTCGTCCTACGCGCCCGACGTGCACAGAACCATTCTGTCACTACCAGGAGTGCTCACTCCGGTGAATTGAGTGAGAAGTGTGCGGTGACCGGTGAGGTCAGGCAAGAGAGCTGACTGGATTGTTGCGCTGCCGCGATATCCCGACCCGGATGAAACGCGGGATGGTCGGAAGTCCCATCCGGGTCGATCTGGTGCTGAACCATCTCATGGGCGCATGCGTACTGCGACCGCAGGCGGACGAGGTGCACGCGGTGCCCCTGCGGGATCTGATTGCTCAGGAGACTAATGTCCAGTCCAGACGGGAGCCCGCTTCTCCGCAAAAGCGCGGGGGCCCTCAAGTGCGTCGTCAGATTCTTGAAGCTTCCGAAATTCCTGTGCAGTCAGTTCCCAGTCCGTAGCCTCGGGTCCCACGGTGCCGTCCACGATGCGTTTGGCGATGCGCTTACTGGCTTGGACCGCAAGGGGTGCGTTCTGTCCGATGGTCCGCGCAAGAGACAGGGCACGATCGAGGACCTGATTCGGACGCACGACATGATTCACCAATCCTAGTTGCAGGGCACGCTGTGCCGGGAGGGGTTCACCGGTAAACGTCAGCTCGAGTGCGAGCTTGCGGGGAATCTGTTGTGGAAGACGAAACAGTCCGCCAGCTCCTGCGATCAGGCCTCGCTTGACCTCGGGGAGTCCGAGGATTGCTTCGCTTGAGACAACCGCGAGATCACTCGCGAGTACTAGTTCGGTTCCGCCACCCAGTGCCATGCCATTGACCGCTGCAATCGTCGGTTTCGAGATGTGGTGCGAGACGTAGCCGGCGAATCCCCAGGCGGCTCTGTGCCCTTCGGTAGGGACGATGTTCTCCCCGCGTGCGATTGCTTTCAGATCAGCACCGGCGCAGAACGCCTTGTCTCCGGCGCCAGTGAGGACCACGGCGCGGATGTCGTTGTCCTTCTCTGCGGATTCCATGGCGTCACCCACAGCTTGATTGACAGCTGCGTCGACGGCGTTGCGGGCGTCAGGCCTGTTGATCGTAATGATCAGGGTGTGTTGATCCCGATCTAGCGTGACCGGGGCAGAGGTGTGGCTGGACAATTTAGCTCCGATTCTGGAGATCGAGCTACACTACCGCTCGATGAGGCCGATGCTACTTGAGACCGAATCGCTGGGCACCATCTATTCGGATGGTTTCGCCGTTGATGTAGTCGTTTCCGACGACGAATGACACCAGATCGGCGTACTCGGTCGCTCGCCCCATTCTCTTCGGAAACGGAACCGTGCGACCCCAGGTTTCTTCGGCCTGCGCTTCGTCCATTTGAAATGCGGGCGTAAAGAATGTTCCGGGAGCGATGGTCACGACACGGACTCCCACCGCGGACAGATCCCGCGCCGCGACCAGTCCGAGGCCGACGACGCCACCCTTCGCGGCGCTGTAGTCCGACTGGCCGACTTGGCCTTCGAAGGCAGCAATGCTTGCCGTGTCGACGACGAGCCCGCGGACTCCCGATTCGAGCGGTGGCAACGCGGACATTGCACTAGCTGTTTGGCGTAGAACGTTGAAGGTTCCGGAGAGGTAGATCGCGATGGTTCGGTCGAACAGCCTCTGTGGCATCGGCGAGCCGTCCCTACCTAGAATCCGCTGTTGTGCGACGGGACCGCCGTGAGCATTGACCGCGACGCGGAGTTCGCCGAGTTCGGTTGCGGCCGCGACAGCGGCAGCAACGGAGGCATCGTCGGTCACGTCGGTCCGAACGAACCTAGCGGCACTGCCCAGGTCGGCGGCGAGCTTTTCGCCCTTCTCTTCGGACAGGTCGGCGATGATGACGCGGGCACCGTCACTGACGAGACGACGGACCGTCGCCTCGCCGAGACCGCCCGCTCCACCAGTCACAATTGCTGATTTGCCTTGAATCTCCATCGTATTGTTCCCTTCGTGGTCAACTGGTCCATCGATGCGATCGAGTGATCAGAGAAGCTCGAAGATGGTCGCATTGGCTTGGCCGCCGCCTTCGCACATCGATTGGAGCCCGTATTTGATTCCGTGGTTTCGCATGTGGTGTATCAGCGTTGTTGCGATGCGTGCTCCCGACCCACCCGCGGGATGCCCGAGTGCGATCGCGCCGCCCAGCGGATTGAGCTTGTTCTGATCGGCGTCGAAGTCGCTCGCCCACGCGAGCGGTACCGGGGCGAATGCCTCATTGATCTCAAAGGCGCCGATGTCCGAGAGCGAGAGTCCGCTTGTCTTGAGCGCCTTCTTGGTGGCGGGAATCGGCCCGGTCAGCATAATCATCGGATCGGATCCGGTCACAACGGCAGTGTGAACCCTGGCGAGTGGTGTGAGGCCATGCTGTCGGGCGTTCTCGCTCGTGGTAACCATCAATGCTGCTGCACCGTCGGAGATCTGTGACGAATTGCCCGCGTGGATGACTCCGTCCTCGGTGAAGGCGGGTCGGAGGGTGGCCAGTGCCTCCGCGGTACCGCCGCGTCGGATTCCTTCGTCGCGGGCGACGACACCGGTCGGGGTATAGACCGGAACAATTTGCTCATCGAAGGCGCCCTCGTCCTGAGCGACGGCAGCGCGGGCGTGCGACCGAAGTGCGTACTCGTCGAGCTGGTTGCGGGACAGATTCCAGAGGTTCGCAACTGTTTCGGCACCCACACCCTGATTGGCGGTGGCACCGTACCGGCTCTGCCATCCGTCACCCGAGAACGGGTCACCACCGAGCGTGAATGCCAGTCCCATCGTCACCCGTGACATCGATTCGACACCGCCAGCTACCGCGAACTCGTAGTGCCCCGCGATTACACCCGCAGCGGCGAAGTGAATTGCCTGTTGAGACGAGCCGCACTGCCGGTCGATTGTCACACCGGGTACATGCTCTGGCCACCCGGCGGAAAGGATTGCGGTTCGGGCGATGTCACCGGTCTGTTCTCCAACCTGACCGACGCAGCCCCACACGACATCGTCGATGATAGCGGCATCGAGGCCGGTTCGCTCGGCGAGCGCAGTGAGGACCACCGCGCTGAGATCGGCTGGATGTGTGTCGGCGAGCCCTCCTTTCCTTTTCCCGACCGGGCTTCGTAGGGCTTCGACGACAACGGCGTCACGCATGTGAGACCTCCATATTGATGGTCGGGGGATCAGGAATTTAGTTCGGTTCCGACGATCGAGACGAACGACACGCACTCACCGGGTCCACCGCCGAGGTTGTGGGTCAGCCCCAGCTTCTTTCCCTCAACGAGAGTGCCGATGCGGCGGTCCTCCGGGGCCTCGCCACGCAATTGCAGCCAGCACTCGAACAACATTCGCAGACCGCTCGCACCCACGGGGTGCCCGAATGCCTTAAGGCCGCCGTCGGGATTGACTGGAAGCTCTCCGTCGAGATCGAAGGTGCCGGAAAGTACTGCCTTCCAGGCAGTTCCGCGGTCAACGAAGCCGAGATCTTCCATCAGCACGAGTTCAGTGACTGTAAAACAGTCGTGAACCTCCGCCATCGCGATCTCGGTACGCGGATCGACCACACTCGCTTCGGCATAGGCGTTGCGCGCCGAAGCGACTACCTCGGGAAACGAGGTGAAGTCGTATCCGGGGTCGACGTTGCCGTCAGCGGCACCCGACACCAGAGACAACGCTTTTACGTAGAGGGGATTGTCGGTATACCGATGAGCGTCCTTTGCTGGGACCACAATAGCCGCCGACGCACCGTCCGACACACCCGAACAATCGAAGATCCCGAGTTGTCCCGCAACCAAGGGCGAACGGGAAATGGTCTCGAGCGACACCTCCTTGCGGAACTGCGCGCGCGGATTGGAGGCCCCGTTGCGGTGATTCTTCCATGCGATCCTGGTCAGGACAGTCTTGAGTTCGTCACTGTCCACACCGTACTTCTCGGCATAGGCTGGACCGAGTAGGCTGAAATTTGCTGGTGCAGTGGTTGTTCCGAGGGTTCCGCCTGTGGCGTCGGACGGAATCGAATGTCTGAGTAGTCCTGAATAGCCCGAGTCCTTGAGCTTTTCTACTCCGACCGCCATAGCCATGTCGTAGGCGCCACTTGCTACGGCGTAACACGCATTGCGCAGTGCCTCCGATCCGGTCGTGCACATATTCTCGACGCGGGTTACTGGTTTTCCACGTAGCCGCAATGGTCTGCTCAGGCTCAGCCCTGAAACCCCGGACAGGTAGGTTCCCAGCCAGAAGGCATCAACGTCCTCCAGTGCTACGCCGGCGCTAGCGGTCGTCGAACTTACGGCGTCGAGAATCAAGTCGTCGGCCGAGCGGTCCCAATGCTCACCGAATGTGGTGCACCCCATGCCGATGATGGCAACTTGATCACAAATTCCATGCGAAGCCATATCAGCTCTCCTTGGTCTGGCGACGTGCCGGCCGGGCTTTCCAGAAATAGTTGTGAACACCGTGGGAGGTCATGAGCCGACGGAACGTCATCTCGACGGCGGCTCCGATCGTCGGGGATTCGCTGCTGTCCGTCAGTTCGCAGCGGAAGCGGCCACCGCCGTGAAAGTCCACTACAACGGCAACCATTGGAGGGCTGGGGGTATAGGCCAACCGGTCTACGGTGAAGGTGGCCACGCGGGCCGGAACGTCTGCCATCGGCTGTAGGGTCGCATCGTCGATGGCGCCACAGCCATAGCAGACGCGAACCGGCGGCAGACTGACGGTCTGACACCGATCACAACGCGACCCATGGAAGCTGTACTTCCACTTCTCCGATCGGTGGGTCGGCGGCGCCGCCGGTGCCTCCGGCTCCGGCCGTCGGGGCGGCTCACGGCGCAGAGTTCCTTTCCATGACAGGTAGGTAGCGTAACTCAGCGAGTCGTCACCGGCCGCAATCTGTTCGGCGACCGTCAGCGTCGAGGCCAGCTGATTCGCGAGGTGTTCGGTCGTGCGCAGGATCAGGGTGGAAGCGCCATCGGCAAGCAGAACCAGCGCGATCGTTTGTCCCGGAGTTGCGCGGTCGAGTACGTCAGCGAGCAGGACGCCAGGCTGGGCAGTTCCAGGGTTGCCGATCGACGTGGTGAGATCTGGTGCGATGGCATCGGGACCGGCGCCGCTCGATGCGGCGAACTGCCGAACCGCTTTTGGGGACAGTCCGCACACGACAAGGTGGTCGACCTGGTCAGCGCCGATTTCTGCCTGGTCGAGAGCTGCCGAGAAGGAATCAGTTGCGAGGGGCGCGTACACATGTTCGCCGAAGCGCTCTTCCCATACCCGCGACGTAGTGTCGCTGGGCAGCCGCCAGCGGTCGAGGAATTCATCGGTTATCGAGGCGTGCGCAATGAGCTCGGCAATGACCGGGGCATCAGCGGTTCCTGCCCCGAACAAGAGTGCTGCCGCCGCATCACCGCCCTGCCGTTCGTCGGCCCCTCCGGGCAACCCGGTTCGTACGTCTGAGAGAAGCGCGAGAGCAGGTTCCGTCGACTCGGCAGCGGCGAGAACAGCGCCGATGGACGATCGAGGTGCCCCGCCGAGGTCGACTGCCAGCGCCCTCGCGGGAAGACTGAGTGCTGCGTGGATGACAGCAGCATTTGTCTTGTCGAGATACGGAGGATTGGCGGTGGCGAAGTACACGCGCCCCGGCGCGACGGTCCCCGGGAGACCGCGCAAGGCGATGCGGGCGGCCTCGACGGCCATGGACGTCGTGTCTTCGTCGTAGGCGGCGACCGAACGAGACCCGGGCCCGCCGGGCCCGCCTAGGACCGACCCGATTTCTTTTACGCGCAGGCGATAATGCGGTATGTACGCACCGTATGCAATGAGGCCGCTCACGTGGCTCCTTTGTGGTGTATCAGATTTTGATTAGAATCTAATCTAAATCGTGTTAGGTAGCAATGACGGACGCAGCTGTCCGTGGTGAGGCGGCGGCGGTTTCGCGGCTGACGCCGTCCTGTCACTGGAATCACAGCGGCAAAAGCACGAGAGAGCGGTGCTTGAGTGTCACTCGGATCCTGGTTACGCGACAAGGGAACCAAGATTCGAACGCGAGGTAGGGGCCGGTTTGAAGCGCGGCCCCTGTCCCATGATTTGAATCTGGATTCGATCACGGTGTGCTGGGCTAGCCGGCGGCTCTCTGGTCAAGTGGGGACGCATTCCGGCGGAAGTGGCCTGTGGTGGTTCGAGAACCGACTTCTCTGAGCGCCGATGCGGGGTGTCGGTCGGCCGCGCAGAACATGAGAGTCGTCCTCGAGTATCCTTCCGGGCTCGCCACCACGGAATGTCTGGCGTCACGACCGCGAGAGAGCTTGGTGCCCGAGCGTGGCCGCTGCCTGCGTCGACGCCCGGACCACGACGCCGGAGAACACCTCGATCAGGGCCGGTATAGGAGGCGAACGGGGCCGAACTCGGGATCAAACAGGAATTTATCAAACCCGTCGCCCCTGGCGGAACGGGAACAGTCGAATGACTCAACAGGACTTGCATACCACGTCGCCACGGCATAATCGGAGGCCTGGCTCCGTGCCGCCGATCGGTTTCCAATGCTCACCGGCAACCGCCAAGAAATGGGCCGGCCGTCATCGAAAAGGTGGGCGATGAGGCGATGCAGGACCGCTCGTTCCGTCCACACCACGGCCCGCACCGCGCCGCACCGCGTCGCGAACCGAACGGCGGATCGTTTGGCTGCGGTTCACCCGCAGCTGGGGCCGCACCGCATCGGCTACTACCTGCATCTGGCCCGATCCACCGTCGAAGCGGCCTTGCGCCGCTATCGGATAAGAACAACCGACACAACAAGCCGGGCGTAGCGGTGTTTGGCGTTCTCGCAGCCCAATGGGATGGTCAAGCGCTTCAATCGCACCTTGGCCGCCGAGTGGGCGTACGCCGAGAAGTATCTGTCCGATGAGGTCCGCTCGGCGACCTACCAGTCCTGGCTCTATCACTACAATCGCCACCGATCCAAACCGGAATCGGCGGCAAGTCGCGTCGGCATTCCAACGTCCCCAGGAATTGCATTTAGCTCCAGGATCAACCATCACCCCAGGCGGCAAGGCGCGCCCTGCCCTGGATGAACCAATTGCCTACCGAAGGCTCGCTGGACCAACCCCCTTACGCAGTAGCGGCGCTGATCTTGGCGGACGTCAGTTCACCTGCGATGCCGTCGAAGACAAGTGTCGAAAACTGGATCGCGAGTTGTTCAGGGTTCAGGTCTCCATCAGCGCTGTACCACTCGACTGTCCAGTTGAGAGCGCCTGTCATCAACATGGTGACAACCATGGGGTCGAGGTCGTCACGGACCTCGCCTGCGGTGATCGCTTCGTTCAGGAGTCCACGCCAGTAGTCCAGGTAGGCCCGCTGGTTAGCGACGGTCTGTTCACGCACCACGTCGGAGATCTGTCCGAGGATTCGGACTAGCGCTGACGTGTACATGCTGCTCCGAAGTACCGAGAGTAGGTGGGCGGTAAGAACTGTGGAGAACCTTTCGAGCGCTGAAGCGGTCGCTGGCAGCGCATTGACACTCGTGCGGGCAAGATCGTCGGTCCGTTTCCAGGCGGCGAGCAGCAATTCGCGGACGAGGTGCTCACGGGAGTCGAAGTAGTAGTACATGCTCCCGGTCTGAATGCCCGCCGCCGCCGCGACATCCGCCAGACGTGTCCCGGCATAGCCGTTCTGGCGGAACACTTTTGCGGCACCGTCCAGTATCCGTTTCGCACCGTCTGCCATGTCGTCCTGGCGCTCCGCGCTCAGGAGTACGGTCGACTCCGCGGATTTGACGGCCTCTAGTTCGCCGTCCAATGGCCGGAGTCCGCTCGATTTCGTGATGGCGAGACCTTCGAGGAACAAGGACTCGAATTGCTGCTTGAACGCTGCTGCAGACAGGCCGTCTCGGCGCGGTCGAAACCAGTCGGGGACGGAGTTCATCGCGCCGAGCAGGAGCATGCGCAGTACTGAACTGTCGAGGTCGGTCCGGATTTCGCCCGACTCGTGAGCGTCGTTGACCAGTCCGCGCCAGAATAGGCCGTACTCGCGTTGCTCATGGAGACGACGCTTACGGATCTCCTCGGGCACCTGTCCGATGATCCTGATCGTCGCTGCCGTGTAGTCGCCGCTCTCGAGCGTGGAGTCCAGATGAGCGTCGATCGCTTCCCGTAGGCGATCGAGGCAAGAAGCGTCATCGGAGAGGGCCGCGACGCGACGTCTGACGTAGCCACTCGTGCGTTCTTGGCCGACTCTGAGGACCTCCTCGACCAGTTCTTCACGTGAGGGGAAGTGGTAGTACAGACTCCCGGCCTGTGTGTCTGCCGCGGCGGCCACGTCGGACAATCGCGTACCCGCGTACCCCTTTGTGCGGAAGGTGTGTGCTGCAGAGTCTAGGATCCGTGCCCGCGTGGCCATGGCCTTCTTGCCTGGCCGGGTTCGTCCACCACTCATGATTCCCTCCCCATCGCTCTCTTGATGCTGTGGCGACGGACTCCGCGCCTCGCATTGAATCTGTATTGGATTCGACCAGCATACCGACTCCGTTGAGTAAGTGGGCGTCACCTGACCAGGCGGACTGTCATGTGGTGCGGCATGTGTACATGCCGACAGTCCATGTAAACCACGGTAGCGGGCCCATGCTGCGAGGTCGTCGGATCCGGGTCGCCGAGCCTCGCATTCGAAGCCTTGACCCTGCAGCGGTTCGTCATTAGATTAGAGCCTAATCTGGATTAGGTTAGAATTCTGCTATCGTCCGTCCCTTCCCTCAGTTGAGGAGCTCTGGAGAAAAGTATGATCAGGCTCTTGGAGGGCATACGTGTCCTCGAATGCGCATTGCTTCCCACTGGCGACCAGACGAGCCGGTTGCTCGGCGATCTGGGAGCAGACGTAATCAAGATAGAACGACCCGGTACGGGCGATTACCTGCGCGAACTGGGAGATCGCATCACGCCGCAGAACAGCGTCTTCCATCTGTTGTGTAACCGCAATAAGCGCAGCGTCGAGCTCGACCTCCGTAGTGACGAGGGTCGAAAGATCTTCTTCGAACTGCTTCGGACCGCTGACGTCTTCGTCGATGGATTTGCCGGCGATGCGTGTGACAAGCTCGGTATCGGGTACGCGGAGCAAAGGGCCGCCAAGCCGGACATTATCTACACCCAAGCAAGCGGTTTCGGTGCGCGCGGTGACTACAGCCAGATTCCCGTGCACGGCTACATGATGGGTGCTGTCGCCGGGCAATCGCAGTACGATGTGTCCGACGAAGGTATGGTGACTGAGGTTGTGGCGCCTGAGGGCGTGTATTTCTCCGGCTCGATCGACGGTCCGCTTTCTACCGCACTCTACGCGGCACTGACCACAGTCGCGGCAGTGCGTCACCGAGACAAAACCGGTGAGGGCGCATATATCGACGCGGCCGGAGCCGATGCGGTGCTCGCAAACCAGAGCCTGGATGCAGTCATGGCGTGGAACTACGACCAGATTACCGACCGCCGGAATCCGCCCCCGCCCGTCGGCCTCGACCCGCGGAGGCGACCGAAGTACACGTACTACCAGACCAAGGACGGTAAGGCGGTTCTGCTGGCCGCGATCGAGCACAAGTTCTGGGACAATTTCTGCTCCGCGGTCGGACGCCAAGATCTGATCGATGTCAAGAACACCACCTTCGCAGTCGACTTCGCCGACGGTGGCCGAGCGGATCTGTTCGACGAGCTCGCGCCGATCTTCCGCTCCAAGACAGTTGCCGAGTGGATGGACATCGCGCGCGAGCACGACATTCCGCTGTGCCCGGCCAACTCCAAGAATGACACGTTGGCCGACCCGCATCTGCGAGCTCGCGAGATTGTGCACGAGTCGGTCCATCCGGTGGCCGGACCGTACCGGAGTACCGGATGGCCGGCGCCGGTCTCGGGTCAGCCCTTCGACATCGGACAGCCGGCGCCAGCCCTCGGTGAGCACACCGACAGTGTGCTGGAGCAGCTCGGCTACAGCGAAGAGGACATCAGTGCACTGCGTAAGCGCGGAGTGATCTGATGACCGGCTCGAGTAGCTCCACCTGGGCGGCTCGCTGATGAAACGTACAATTTTCGATGCCGAGCACGAGATGTTCCGCGAAAGCTTCCGCCAATTCCTGGACAAAGAGGTGGTTCCTTACCACCTGCAGTGGGAACGCGACGGCATAGTCCCTCGTGAACTGTTTTACGCGGCAGGAAAGCTCGGATTCCTCGGGATGGACGTGCCGACACAGTACGGCGGCGGCGGGGAACCGGACTTCCGCTACAACTACGTGATCCACGAGGAAGTGCAGGCCGCGGGGGTGAACGCCTCCGGCCTAGGCATGTCATTACACAATGACACAGGGATCGCCTATCTGCTGCACTGCGCAAACGAGGAGCAGCGCGAGCGATGGCTGCCCGGGGTCGTGACCGGCGACCTGATCACCGCGATCGCAATGACCGAGCCAGGGACCGGATCGGATCTGGGCGCGGTGCGAGCGACTGCGATTCGCGACGGCGAGCACTACGTCCTCAACGGGTCGAAGACGTTCATCACCAACGGAATCAACGCCGACATTGTCATTGTTGTCGCGAAAACGGATCCGTCCAAGCGAACCGGTGGTTTGAGCCTCATCGTCGTCGAGCGTTCTCAGGTCGGCTTCACCCGCGGCCGCCGGCTCGAGAAGATCGGAATGCATGCGCAGGATACTGCAGAACTCTTCTTCGAGAACGCCCGTGTTCCGGCTGCGAACCTTCTCGGCGAGGAGGGAGCCGGATTCCACTATCTGACCCAGAATCTACCGCAGGAGCGCTTGGCGATCGCGACAATCAGCGTTGCCGCAGCACGTGCAGCTCTCGAGTTGACTCTCGAATATACGAAGGAACGCACGGCATTCGGACAGAAGGTCGGGTCATTCCAGAACAGCAGATTCTCGCTCGCCGAGATGCATTCCGAGATCCTCATCGCGACGACGTTCGTGGACAAGTGCGTGTTGGCTCACAATGCAGGCGAACTCAGTGCCGAGGAGGCTGCTGTTGCAAAGTGGTGGTGTAGCGATCTGCAAAACCGTGTCGTAGACAGATGCCTGCAGCTGCACGGTGGATATGGATATATGAGCGAGTACCCGATCGCGCGGGCTTTCGTCGACGCCCGAGTGCAGCGTATCTATGGCGGTACGAACGAGATTATGAAAGAGATCATCGGTCGATCCCTCGGGGTGTGACGTTGATGGATGCGGGCACATCGGCGATTCGAAGCCGTTGAGAGAGTGGAGACGAACATGGTGATGCACACCCCGACCCAGGTTCCGGCAGCGGGTCTGCCGAACGCGGTCGCTATCTACGAAGTTGGCCCCAGAGACGGGTTGCAAAACGAAAAGGAGACGATCCCGACATCGGTCAAGATCGAGTTCATCGAGCGGCTCGCCGGAGCGGGCCTGAACACGATTGAAGCCGCTGGGTTCGTACACCCGGGGCGGGTCCCACAACTGGCCGATGCCGAGGCCGTCCTCGACGGTCTCGACTTGGGTTCGGATCTGCGGTACCCCGTCCTCGTACCCACCGTCAGCGGGCTGAAACGTGCACTCGGTCGGGGGGTGGGTGATATCGCGATCTTCGGTAGCGCCACCGAGACCTTCTCTCAGCGCAACCTCGGCCGCAGCATCGATGAGTCGATCGAAATGTTCGCACCAGTAGTTGCGATGGCGCGGGAGGAGGGTGTCCGTGTTCGTGGTTACGTCTCAATGTGCTGCGGAGACCCGTGGGAAGGCGAGGTGCCGATCGACAATGTGGTCGCCCTCGCCGGTCGGATGATGGCACTCGGCTGCACTCAACTGGCACTCGGCGACACCATCGGAGTAGGTACGCCGGGGCATGTTACCGAGCTGATTGGTGCGTTGGTCGACTCGGGAATCGGTATCGAGGCCATCGCCGTGCACTTCCATGACACATACGGGCAGGCATTGGCAAATGTGCTGGCGGCCCTCCACTGTGGAGTTCGCACGATCGACAGCTCGGCCGGTGGACTCGGGGGGTGCCCTTTCGCGGAGAGTTCAGCAGGAAACCTCGCGACGGAGGACCTCGTGTGGATGCTGCACGGTCTGGGTATCGAGACCGGTGTAGATCTTCACGCGCTAGTCTCGACGAGCCTGTGGATGGCTGAACACCTCGGCCGCCCCAGTGTCTCACGCACAGTTCAAGCCCTCGCAGGCTACTCGTGTCCACCCCTGGGACAGGACGATGCCGGTGTAAGCCTCCTCGAGGTGCAGCGATGACCGATCTCGACGGATCTGTGGACACTCTGCGGGTCGAACTGCAGCAGTGGGTAGCGAAGAATGCGCCAAAGGGGCTGCGGGAGTTGATCGATTGGAGACTCCGAGCTGACCTCCCCGGGTCGGCGGGCAGTCTGCAGGGCGAAGAGGAACTCGCTCGAGCACAGGAAGACCCACTGTTCAAAGAGTGGGAACAGCGCTGTCTGGAAGCTCGTCTGGTTTGTCCGGCGTGGCCGGAGGAGTACGGCGGTCGTGGTTGGAAAGCGCCGCAGATGACCGCGTTGGACGAGGTTTTTTACCAGGCGGGACTACCTCGGGTCGATCGGGTTCAGGGCGAGTCGATGGTTGGACCATCGATCATCCTGCACGGAACGGACGAGCAGAAGGACTACTACCTGCCTCGGATCATCTCCGGCGAGCACCGATACTGCCAGGGTTTCTCCGAGCCGGGTTCGGGATCGGACCTTGCGTCGGCAAAGACCCGCGGCGTAGTGAATGACGACTCTGTGACGATCACCGGTCAGAAGGTATGGACCTCTCGTTTCGCCATCGCCAATATGATCTTCGTCCTGTGCAGGACAGATCCCAGCGCGACGAAGCACCGAGGGCTGTCCTACGTGATCACAGAATTCACACCCGGATCGAACGGCATCGAAGTCCGCCCCATTCGCCAGATCACCGGTGCCGAGGAGTTCGCCGAAGTTTTCTTCGACGGGACAGTGGCGCCACTCTCGGGCGTAATCGGCGGATTGGGCAAAGGCTGGCAAGTCGTGCAATCCACCCTCGGATTCGAGCGGGCGGCCGCTGGGCGCGCGACGACGATGCTGCTCCAGGCGCGCGAGCGGGAACTTGAGCAGTTGGTGCAACTCGCGCGGAGCAACGGTAGGCACAAAGACCCAACGGTGCGTCGAGAACTCGCGTGGGCGAAAACACAGGTGACGATCTTGCGCAGCAGCTGGATGCGGACTGTCGCAGAAGTCGCCGCCGGAAGAAATCCGGGTCGGCAGATGTCGACCTGGAAGCTCGGATGGAGCGAATATCACCTCCGTCTAGGCGCGATCGCTCTTGAGATCGCAGGCACTGCAGCCCTCGTTCGACCGGACGACCCCGGCTATGCCGTCGACGCCTGGCAGGACGTCTTTTTGGCCGCGCACTCAGGGACGATTTATGCAGGTACGAGTGAAGTCCAGCGCAACATCATCGGTGAAAATACACTTGGGCTTCCGCGTGAGCCTCGAGTGCAGGACGGGGCGCGGAGCTGATGTCTGCGGAGAATGAGCGAAGCGAAGCGAAGACAGTCGTAGCCGATCAGTCCGAGGGCGGATTCAGCTTTCCCATTGAGGCCGGCCACATCATGATGTTCGCTCGTGCCTTGGGTGATGACAACCCTGTCTATTACGACGAGAGCGACGAGGAAACTCGCCGTCGTGGCGGAATCACGGCACCACCGACATTTGTTGCGGCAGCAGCACAATTCGACCCGGACTGGCCCTACCGTCCCCGGGTGGGGGTGGAGTGGAACGGCTCGGGGCGAGGCCCGGGGACGGCGCCGGTGTCTTCGGGTGGGGGAACAAGTCTTCATGCCGAGCAGCACTATGAATATCATGTGCCGCTCCGCCCCGGCGATGTGCTGCGTGTCGATCGGGAGTTGGGTGACTCGTGGGAGAAGGAAAGCCGGCGTGGGGGAATGTTGAAGTTCTCCGAGGAGGTCACCCGCTTCGTGAATCAGCGCGGCGAGCTCGCCGTCACGGCGCGACGGGTTCGCGTTGTTACCGAGCGCACCGTTGAGGAGTGAGGAACAGCATGTCCACGAAAATTTCTGAGCTGTCCGTAGGTGACACGCGTGAATCGATTGTAGTACGGGATCTTTCGAGAACCCAGATTGTGATGTACGCCGGCGCGTCGGGAGACTTCAACCCGCTGCACAGCGATGAGGTCTACTCCGTTGAGGTTGCAGGGTATCCCACGGTGATCGCCCACGGTCAGCTGACCATGGGACTTGCCGCGAAACTCTTCACCGATTGGATTGTCGATGGCGAGTTGACCGGATTCGGTGTGCGCTTCCAGCGTCAGGTGTGGCCCGGCGACACGCTGACAGCTACCGCCACGATCACGGCGGTCAGTGACGACGAGGGTTGCAGGGTGGTCGATCTCGACCTGGTGACTGTCAACCAGGCCGGGCAACCCGTAGTCACGGGATATGCCCGGTTACGCGAGTACAACTAACAACGGCGGATACGCCGAGGCGGAGGAACAGAGTGGACGACCTTGGAAAGATCGGATCCGGAGAGCGGACGGTACTCGTCGCCGGTGGTAGCGGCGGAATCGGATCTGCTATCTGTCGTGCGTTGGCCCGAGACGGCTACGACGTTGCATTGACCTACCGCCGAAACGCGGAGGCCGCTGAGCGCACCGCAGAAGCGGTGCGAGAGCAGGGAGCGAAGGCATGGGTGCATCAGGTCGATCTGACTGACGCGCAGAGTACCCGCGCCTTGGTGCGCGGTTTGCCGCGACTCGACGCGGTGGTGTACGCGGCAGGCCCTCAGATACCCATGCGCTACACCGCCCAGATCGAGCCCGAATTGTTTGCGGAACAGCTACAGCGGGATGCCGCGGCGTGCTTCAATCTTCTGCATCCAGCGATCGAGCCTTTGCGAGCGAGCCGAGGCTCGGTGGTATGCCTGGTCACAACCGCATTGCTTCGCTACGCTACGCGGGATCTGTTGTCCGCAGCTCCCAAGGGTGCCGTAGAGCAGGTGGTGCGCGCGATCGCTGCAGAGGAAGGCAAGTACGGGGTTCGAGCGAATTGTGTCGGTGTCGGCGTCATTCAGGCCGGCCTCTTGGAAGATCTTATCGAGAGCGGCGAATACGACAAACGAGCACTCGAAGCGGCGACTCGCGCGACTCCGCTTCGGCGATTCGGATCCCCGGAAGAGTTGGCCGATGTGGTGGCATTCCTTGCGGGACCCCAGTCCACCTATGTCACGGGTCAGACCATACGGGTCGACGGCGGATACTCCGTCTAAACAAGCGGTCCGCGTGACGCGGGACCGACGGGGTTCCCTCTCCGACTATGGCTGATGAATAATCATTCGACTATAGGTGGCGGGTGACGGCGTCGTCGGTTTCCTCTATCCGATCCTCGGCTTATCCTGGATCCACCGATAGGGGCGGGTCGGTTGATGGGTTCGGTTGCGGCCGTTGATGGGCTGTCGGGACGTGGGTGATCGCCCGACCGATGTGTCGGGTTGTCCACTAGGGTTTTCGGGTCGGGACCGGAGGAGGCCGGGCGGGATAGGTGGCCTGCGGTTTTCGTCGCCGGGTGGAGGCGAACAGGCGTGTCCATTCGGCTTCCCAGGGCCAGTCCCGGGGCAGGTGCAAGGTGAGGCGGCGGGCCGAGGACGCGATCCGGGCCGGGACAGATATCAGGGTGCAGCGGATGGTGGCGGTCGTCGCCCTGGCCAGCCGTGCGCCTGTGATGGTGGCGGTGGCGCGGGTGAGGCCCAAACGCCATCACCGCGAGTACCAGCCAGGCACTGTTGGCGGCGAACCGTCCCGAGGGCAGGTGCGCGAGCGCGGAGTTCTTCAGGTCGGCGTGGACCTGCTCGATGATCGCGTGCCCGCGGTGGACCTTGTCCGCGGCCACGGTGTCCAGGACGGCCGGGTCGGTGGTGGTGAAGAACGCGTGGAACCGCCAGGTGTCGAACAGTGAGCCCTGCCCATCGGTGTTTTCCCGCAGGTCGGGGATGCGGCGCACCACCAACCGGCCCGGTGTCCGCTCGGAGGCGAGGCGGGTGAACGCGGTGAAGTCGATCTCGGCGACCTCGGCGCGGGAGATCCACCGGCCGGTCTGTTCGTCGTAGACGGCGTCGGTGTACTCGATCGGGGTCCACGCATCCTCGTCGATGGCAGCGATCGCCGCTTTCACCGTCGCGGTCATCCGCACCGTGACCGAGACGTCGGCGCCGCCGCGCAGTGCCGCGGACACGGTCGGGTGCCCGTAGAAGGCTGAGTCGGCCCGCACCAGCACAGACCCCGGCGACACCTGCGGGCGCAGACGACCGAGTGTGGCGAGGGCGTCGCGGACCATCCGGGATGCCCCGCGTGGGGATCCGCAGCCACCGCGGCGCAGGCGTTGGCCGACGATCACCGGTGCCCGCCCGTCGGTGGTGGCGGTGGCGATCAGCGCGTTCAACCCGCGGATCCCGGTGTATCCGTAGCCGGCGCCCTGCTTCCGGTGCCCGTGCACCGGGACGATGGTGTCGTCGAGGTCGAGCAGCACCCGCCCACCGACTTCGGGCCCACCGATCAGCGGTGTTCGTTCGTCCAGGCCTTGCAGGAATCGGGCGGCGACGGCGTCGAGTTGGCGGACGTGTCCGAAGGTGAACTCACGCAGGAACGAGCCCAGCGTCGACGGGGCGTACGGGCGGTCGAAGACCGTGGGCATGGCGCCGTGCCGCAACAGTGCCATGTCATCGATGCTGTCGGCGCCGGCGACCATGCCCGCCACCAGCGAAGACACCTTCCGGCCCGGATGCGCGCCCTTGTCGGTCGGCACCGACACATACTCATCCGCCAAGGCTTCCAAGCCGCACAGGTGTGCCAGCCCCAGCACCGGAACCAGGCCGGCCGACGCGAGGAGGTTGCGGTCATCGAACGCCGCGGCCGTCACCGGTCGGGTATGAGATAGTTGCACCCTAGAGATGCCCTTCGTGTCGATCGAACTGGTTCTGTGAGAAGTCCAATTCTTTCAGCACGCAAGGGCATCTCGCCGTTTCGACTCACCTACCCCGACACCACATCGGTGGATCCAGGATCATGCAGGCACCGACGAAAGTAGTGTCGGCTGCCACCTTGAGCGCGGGAGTTGGTGGAATCAACTTCCTTTCGCCATGGTCGCTCATTGGAGCCCCAACAGATTGTTATCCCCGTTCTATCTCGCAATGCTTCTCAGGTTCGCGTTACGCACAACGTTGATTGTGCGAAACGCGTAGCTCTTCGGTTTGGCTGCCTGGCGTGTCCGTGGCCATGAGAAAGTGGATCCGGCGCAATTTTCGTGATTACTATGGGGCGCTTGACTATCCGGCGTGGATGACGCGTTTGCGGAGTAGGTCGAAGTTGGCTCGCCCGTACATCTGCCGTTTGAGCATCTTAAAAGTTACGTGGAATCTGGCCGTGGGGATGATCATGTCTCCTCGGTGTTGACCACGAACTGAGGAGACGGCTTGAGCGGCACGGTGGTGTTGGAGGAGAAGTGGCCGGTGCTGGGCCGGCATGTGCAGGCGGCCTGGTGGCTGCGGGTGTGGACCGATCTCGGGAGGGCGCCTCGGACGATCGACGCCTACGCCCGGGGGCTTGCCGAGTACCTGGAGATGTGCGAGCGGGAGGGTGTCGACCCGCTCACGGCGAGCCGGGCGCATGTCGGCGTCTATGTGCGGGAGTTGACCGACCGGCCCAGCCGCCGTGGCGCGAACGTGGTGGCGCTCGATTCCGGTTCCAGTCTGGCGAATGCCACCATTCAGCAGCGGCTGGTGCCGGTGCGGCTGTTCTACGACCACCTCATGGAAGAGGGCCTGCGCGAGTCCAATCCCGTTGGCCGGGGCCGTTTCACACCCGGCCGACGCGGTGGCGGCCATCAGCGTGGGTTGGTGCCCCGGTTGACGAAGCTGCCCTGGATCCCCACCGAGTGGCAGTGGGCGGACATCCTGACCGTCGCCGCCGAGGAACCGGTCCGCAACCGCCTGATGCTGGCGCTGGCCTACGATGCCGCGCTGCGCCGTGAGGAGCTGTGCGCGCTGCGTACCGACGATCTCGACCCGGCCCACCGCACCCTGCGGATTCGGGCGGAGACGACGAAGAACCGGCTCGAGCGGGTCGTGCCCTACTCGGCTCCGACCGGGGTGCTGCTGTCGGACTATCTCGCGCACCGGGCGAGACTCAGCAGGGCACGCGGATCGCTGTTCCTGTCGGAGTCCCGCCGCAATCACGCGCAGCCGCTGAGCCTGTGGACGTGGTCGAAGGTGGTGCGACGGATTGCCTTGGCCGCCGATGTTCCGCGGTTCTCCACGCACACCACCCGGCATCTGTGTTTGACGGATCTGGCCCGGATGGGCTGGGAGCTGCATGCGATCGCGACGTTCGCCGGGCATCGCCACACGGACTCGACGCTGCGATATATCCACCTGTCCGGACGGGATCTGGCCGACAAGCTCGGCCGCGGCATGGACCACATCCACGCATGGCGCATCGGAATGCTCACCGGCATGGACGCCGCGACCGCAGGAACACCACAGTGACCGCGCCGCTGTCGGGGACCCCGATCTGGACCCCGAATCACGTTGGTGCTCACCGCTCGTCGCGCATCACTTCGACACCACTATCAACCTCCGAGACGACGAGGTCCGGGCCATCGGTGAACTCGGCGTGCGCAACCTGCGGCGGCTGCAGTATCACGATCCGAACGCGCCCGGCTGGCACGTGATCGGACGACTGCTGCGACCGCTGGAGACGGTCAACGCAGCGCTGGATTCGCCGGCCACCGCGCATCGGCGGCGCGCCATGGCCGACGCCGTCGCGGTCCTGCTGGTGCGCTGCGCCGAGAAGGAGCGGACCTTCTGGGGCTGGAGCACGCAGGAATGGGTGCATCTGCTCGGCCGGGATCAGGCCGAGTTCCACCGGAACGCACCCCGCCTGGGCCGGCGACGAGGTCCGCCCCTACCTCGCCGCGCACGCCTACCTGCTGGGCTCCTTCACCGAGTTCCACCGGCTCGGCAGCTTCCAACGCCTGACCCTGTCGTGGCGGATCTTCGGGCGCGACCGAGTCGACGGCGAGATCGCCCGGCTTCGTAAGGTGCTCGCCGAGTGGGGTTATCGGCTCGGACACGGCGACGACACGCTGCTGCCGATGGTGGCCTGCCAGCTGTTCCTGCTCAACCGCAGCCCGCACCTCGAGGACCTCACCACCGACCTGTTCGAGCGGGTCCGCCGTGACGGACTGCTCGGCGGCGCCCGTCTGAACGCTGTGCATGCCGTGCAGCGGGCGGTGAATGCTTCTCGGATTCTGTGACCCGCCGCCCACGACGACCGGTCGTGGCACTGCTCGGGCGGCCGGCGGTGCGCAGATCTGGCAGCGGTGGGTCGACCGCTGGTACGCGACCTCGACATTGACGCCGCGGGCACGCGGCAACGTCCGGTCCCGCCTGCTCAAGGTCGGCCGCTGGATCGCAGCCGAGCATCCCGACGCCGCCGATCCGACGGCGTGGACCCGGCAGACCTGCGCGACCTGGGTCGCCGCGCTGGACCGGATGAACGTCGGCGACTACGTGCACCGCACCACCGGACTCGAAGAGCGCATCGGCAAGCCGCTTCAGGCCTCGACCAAGGACGGTCACCTCGCGGCGATCCGGAGGTTCTTCACCGACTGTCAGGAATGGGAATGGCTGCCCCGACGCTTCGACCCTGGGCGCGCACTGGCCACTCCACGCAGCATCACCGCGCTACTCGGCCCGAACCCACGGGTAATTGCCGACGACATCTGGGCGAAGCTGCTCTGGGCGGGACTGAATCTGTCGCACGCCGATCTCCCCGAGACACAATCCGGGAACTTCTACCCGTTCGAACTCGTCCACGCGATCACACTGTCCTGGTTGTTCTCCGGACTGCGCAGCGACGAGATCGCCCGCCTGCGGGTCGGCTGCATCCGGTGGCAGCACGACGACACCCCCATCGTCGGCGCCTCCGATCAGGTGCTGGCGCGTGACGCGGTCTGCCTGCTCGATGTCCCCGCGCACAAGACCGGCACCGCGTTCACCAAGCCGGCCGACCCGATCCTCGGCCAGGCCCTCGACACCTGGCATACCCTCCGACCCTCACAACCGCAGTTTCACGACCGCCGCACCGGCGAGCGAGTCGACCTGCTGTTCGCCTTCCGCGCCCGCCGGGTCTCCTCGTCCTTTCGTCATCAACACGGTCATCCCGATGCTCTGTCACAAGGCCGGTGTCCCGACCGCCGACGTCCGAGGGAACATCACCAGCCACCGGGCCCGATCGACGATCGCCAGCCAGCTCTACAACGCCAAGGAACCGATGACCCTGTTCGAGCTGCAAGCCTGGCTCGGCCACCGCTCACCGCAATCCACCCAGTACTACGCAAAAATCAGCCCCACCACGCTGACGCGGGCCTACACCGACGCCGGATACTTCTCCCGCAACGTCCGCACCATCGAGGTCCTTATCGACCGTGATGCCGCCGCCGCCGGCGCCGCCGCCGGCGCCGCCGCCGGTGGCGACGCGCCATGGCAGTACTACGACCTCGGACACGGATACTGCACCTACACGTTCTTCGAGCAATGCCCACACAGGATGGCGTGCGCCCGCTGCGACTTCTACGCCCCCAAGGCATCCGGCAAGGGACAACTGTTGGAGGCCAAGGACAATCTCCAGCGCATGCTCGGCGCGATCCCACTCAGCGACGACGAGCGCGCCGCCGTCGACGAGGGACAGACCGCCCTCGACAACCTCCTGAACCGGCTGGTCGACGTTCCAACACCGACCGGCACGACGCCACGCGAGATCGGCGCCCCGCCGACCGCGACCGAGCTACCGATCGTCCCGGTCAACCAGCGCAAACGAGAGTGAGCTTGACATCTCAGATTCCACAGAATGATCCTGTTCACATGCCCCTCGACGGCGCCGGAGTTGTGCGGCAGTGTTAGCCCCGCGGTAACGGCATCGAGATCACGGACCAGGCCCGCAGCAAACGACCGAAGTGCCGGTGACCCTTCTTGCCGGGCGCGGCCGATCCAGGCGTTCAGGTCCTGGCCGCGCCGATCAACCATGATCTCGGCGAAGTCCTGGACCAGTCGACCGGTGGTGGCGAGCGCGGGGCTGCGCGCCAGGAGCGCGTCGCGCCCGGCCCGGTCCTCGTCGGTGAGCCGGTCCGGTCGTCGGGTCAGCCACCCGGTGACCCGCCGGACGCTGGGCGCGGCCGGCCTCGAGGGCAGTGCGGTGTGTGCGGCGCGCAGTGGCTGCAGGAATCGGCGCACGGTCTTGGTGCTGCCGTGGTAGCCGAGTTCGGTGATCTCGCGTGTGAGGACTGCCGCGTCGACACATCCGCCGGCGACGCGTTCACGCAGGTAGGGTGCGTACTCGTCGAGCAGACTGCGGCCGGTCCGTGTAGTTGGCAGCAGGTCTTGGGCATCGGCGGTGCGGGCGAAGCGCCGGACCGTCTTACGGTCGAGTGGCAGTGTCCGGGAGATATACGAGATCGTTCTTCCCTGCGCGAGCAATTCGTGGACGGCGGCGTGGCGTTCCCGGGTTCGGGTGGCCAAGCGACCGTCAGCGATACCACTTTCGGTCGGGTCGGGAGGCGCGGAGGAGGGGTTGTCGATCGCGTCGTTGGTGCTCGTGGTTTCGGTGGGTGGGCGCAGGTCGGCGCGGTGGCGGATCACCGTCTTCTCCACCGCAGCGGCGAGGTTGTGCCATAGGTGCCAGCGGTCGGCGACCTGGATCGCGTCCGGGGCACCGGTGCGGACGCCTTCGGCGTACGCCCGGGCACGATCTCGGCAGACCACCTCTATCTCGGGATGGCCGCGCAGCCAGGTGGCGACGGTGCCGGCGGTGCGGTCGGGCAGCAGGTCGATCGGTGTTCGTGTCTTCATGTCCACCACGACGGTGCCGTAGACGTGGCCTCGGCGGAGTGCGAAGTCGTCGATACCGAGGACGGGCACCTCACCGATGGGTCGGTCGGGTATCGACCGCACTGCCCGCAGCAGGGTGTCCCGGCTGACGGCGACACCGAGTCGGCCGGAGAGTCGGGCGCCGGCCCGTCCTGCCGCGGCCAGGCCGATCGCTTCGATCATCGCTGTCCTCGCCGGTGTTCGCAGACTCCATCGCTCGGTCAAACCCGCGATCTGCTCGGCGAAAGTTCTTGCCCCGCAGTCAGTGGTGTCGCAGAAGAGCCGGCGGGACCGGACATCGATCAAGACCGGATGCCCGCCGATCGCGGTGTCGGTCAACTGTCGGCGATACCGCGAATGCCTACGAGTGGCCTCACCACCGCACCGCGGGCACCACGCTCGGTCACCTCGGGAACGGGCCTGGATTCGGATCGTCGATCCGACTCGCCAAACACCGACAACATCGATACTTGCCAGATGCGGGAGTAGGACCCGCACACCGTCTTCAGCGCACCCGGAGAATCCTCACCCGACCTCGTCGATGCAGGTCAGTGACACACCCAGCGGCTTCACGAAAATTGCGCCAGATCCACTTCTACCTGACCATTGCACGGCGTCGGTGATTGGGCAAGAACCGCGAGTGCCAGTGCGGCTCAATTCCGAACTGGCGGGGCTAATGATGGTCGCCGCAGCTGCTGCGATCAGTTGTGATTGCACTCCGGGGTGGGATCGAACCGTCCCGAGGGATGTGGGGTCCATGGAGCACATTTGGCATGAAAATGCTTCGGGCTGTGTGATACTCAATCGCTGAGAAGTCTCAATCGATAGAGGAACGGACTCAGAGACCGATTCCCCCGGCGATCAGATCCTGCTGGTATCTGATGCCACCGAAGAGTGCTTCGGAGCTCTTTGCACGCTTGAGGTAGAGGTGAGCGTCGTGCTCCCAGGTGAATCCCACGCCGCCGTGAATCTGGATGTTTTCACTGGCGGCACGGGAGAAGACCTCGGAGCAGTGGGCGTGAGCGAGGGCTGATGCCATCGGCAGCTCGTCATTCGCGGCGGCGGCTGACAAGGCGTAATACGCGGCGGACCGTGCGGATTCGACCCCGAGCAGCATGTCGGCGCACCTGTGCTTGATCGCTTGGAAGCTGCCGATCGGTCGTCCGAACTGCATTCGCATCTTGGCGTACTCCACCGACATGTCAAGGCAGCGAGCCGCTCCACCGAGCTGTTCGCAGGCGAGACACACGGCGGCGAGTTGGAGTGTGTGTTCCAGAGTTGACCACCCACTTCCGATCTTGCCAAGTAGTTGGGCTGGGGTTCCATCGAACTCCACCGTCGCCAATTTGCGGGTCTGATCGAGTGTTGGCAGTACGCGTCGCGTCATGCCGGGCGCGTCGTCGCATTGCACGACGAAGAGAGATGCTGCGTCGGTTCCGATGCTGCCCGGTGTACGCGCCGAGACGATGAGGGTGTGCGCAGTGTGGCCATCCACGACCAGGGTCTTGAGACCCTTCAATCGGTAGTGAAGGCCGTCTGGGGTGGCTTCCGTGGTGGCCACGCCGGGCTGCCAGGTGTCGGTAGTCTCAGCGAATGCAAGTGCGCCGCGGACCTGGCCGCCTGCGATCCCGGGCAGCAGTAGCTTGCGCTGTTCGTCCGTGCCGCCGGCGAGTATCGCATTAGCGGCCAGGACCACCGAGGACAGGAAGGGCGCGCAGAGCAGTGCTCGGCCCATCTCCTCGAGCACGAGGCCAGCTTCGATCACTGTGTATCCCATTCCTCCGTAGATCTCAGGGATGAAGAGCGCCTGCAGCCCCAGCTCCTTTCCCATTTGATCCCACACTGCAGTGTCGAAGCCGTCCTCGGTGTCCATGAGTCGCCGAACCTCGGCAACCGGAGACTTCTCCTCGCAGAATCTGCGGACCAATTGTTGGAGTTCGCGCTGCTCATCGGTGGGGGCGAAGCTCACGGTAGTCCTCTCTGATGGCCACTCTCGATCGAACGTGGCGTGGTATCTGATGAAAACGTAGTGCCTAATTTAGAAAAGAGTATCGCAACATCGGAAGCTTAACTAGGTGCTTGTTCCATTGACTAGCGTTCGAAATCTGTGTAGAAAACGAAGTGTTACGTTGCCGTCCTTCCAGTATGGGCGGGCGGCCATGCATTCCCGTGAGAGGGTGAGCGCTAGTGACAGTGAAGGACAGCATCACGGTCGTCCGGGAGTTCACGGACGGCCTGCGGGCGGGCGACGTCCCAGCATGCCTCGACCTTCTGGACGAGGCGATTGTGTTTTCCGAGGCGGATAGCCTTCCCTTCGGCGGCGACTACGTAGGTAGGAATGGTTTTCTCGGCATGCTCCGCGCCGTGAACCGGGACTTCCGTGTCGACCTCGAACAGCCGGAGATCGCAACGGCAGGATGCCGGATCCTAGTGACGGTTCGCGGGATGTTCACATCACGCGTGACAGGACGAAGTCTGGCCTTGGACTGTGTCGACCTCTATCAGGTGCGAGACGGCAAGATCGTCCGCGTCGATGTCTTCTACAAGGACTCCCACGCGCTCACCGAACTCTGTCGAGAAGAGGTCGCGGCGGCAGCAACTGGGCAACCCCATTCCACCACTCCCGACGATCGAGACGAGTTCAGGTGAACGACCAGCAGATTGACAAGATGAGCGGTGGTTGCAGCGCGCTCCAGGCACTGGGGCACGACTATGATCACTACGACCCCGAGTTCGCGTTGGATCCCCATGCGGAGTTCGCGGCCCTACGAGCGAAGTGCCCTGTGGCGCACACGGACAACTACGGCGGCTTCTATGTGGTGTCGAAGTTCGACGACGTCGCCGAGGTCCTTCATGATGCGACGACCTTTTCGTCGTGGCCGGCGGACACTCCAGCGACGCCGGGGCACACCAGGCCGTTGATTCCGCTTGAGGTGGATCCGCCCGACCATCGACGTTACCGGATGATCGTCGATCCGCTGTTCCGACCCAAGGCGATCGAGCACATCGCGGAATCGGTTCGTCAGTACGCCATCGAGTTGGTCGACGGAATGCTGGAGTCGAAGGAATTCGACTTCATGGCCGAGTTCGCCCAGCCGTACCCCAGTGCTGTGTTCCTCCGCCTGGTTGGACTCGACTTCAGCGTGGAGCAGCGAGACCAACTGTGCGAGTGGGCAGGGACTATTCTGCATACCACTACACAGGGCGCTGAGCACGGCGATGTCGAAGCTCAGACCGCAGCCAGGCTCGACGCAGGGAAGGCGCTACACAACTTTCTACGCGGACTCGTGGATGACCGACTCGAGACGCCGGGCGACGACATCATCTCAGTGCTGATCAAAGCTGAGATGCCGGGGCAGCGGAAGCTCGACTACCGAGAAATCCTCAACTTCGCCTACGTCTTGGTGTTGGCCGGGCTCGACACTGTCACGACGGCAATTGGCTTCAGCTTCATGCATCTAGCACGCCGACCTGATCTACAGGATCAGCTCGCCGCCGATCCGTCACTGATTCCCGGGACCATCGAGGAATTGCTTCGGTTCGAACCCATCGTCCATGCCAGCCGCACGGTCACCGAGAGGAAGGTCATCAGTGGCGTCGAGTTGCAGCCAGGCGACCGGGTTGTGTTGCCACTGGCATCCGCGCACCGAGACGAAGACGTCTTCCCCGATGCAGACCAGATCCTTATCGATCGCACGTCGGACAAGTCGATGGTCTTCGGAGCGGGTAGCCATCGTTGTCTCGGTTCGCATCTCGCGCGTCTGGAGCTGACCATCGCCTTCGAGGAGATCTTCCGCCGTATTCCGCGGTTCTCCCTTCCTGAGGATGCGAAGCTCACCGCACACGGTGGCCAGACGCGAAGCCTCGCCGTTCTGCCTTTCCGCACGTGGCGTGACTGATCGACTGCGTCCCCACGCAGAAAAATCTTCGTCAACACATTTCGCATTCGTCGAGTACTACAAAGCACAGGAAGGCACACAGACATGGCGGTTGAGCAGATGACGCCCCCGGCGGAGGTCGGGGAGGGTTCCTCGCAGTTACGAGGAGATGTCGTCAAGTATTTCCTCGAGCCATCCTCTGTTGCCGTCGTGGGTGTTTCGACCAGTACGGGACAGGCATACAAGGCCGGGGGTCGAGCCGTCCTGGATCATCTCGGAGTGTACGGCTACGAAGGTGAGGTCACGGTCATCCATCCGACGGCTACCACCGTCGAGGGTCACCCGGCTCTACCATCGCTGCGGGACATGAGGTCGGCGCCAGACGTCGTGGTCATCGCTGTACCGTCGGGAGCAGTTCGAGGTGTTCTGGAGGACTGTGCCGCCATCGGGGCACGTCAGGCTTTGATTCTGACGGCAGGATTCGCTGACATGGGCGAGGCCGGCCATGAGTTGGAGCGATCGCTACTGAGCTATGCCGAGGCGCAGGGCATCAATGTTGTCGGCCCCAACAGCACAGGGCTGGTGAATGTGCGCACTGGTTTGGCGATGAGTATGACATCGGTCCTCACCGAAGGTGAGCCCATTCCGGCAGGGCGGATTGCAGTGATCGCGCAGAGCGGCGCAATCGGTAGCACGATCGTTGAACGTGCGCGCAATGCAGGTGTCGGCATCTCCCATATCGTGAGCACCGGCAATCAGCGCGACATGGACATCCCCGACTTCATCTCCTACTTCGCCGGTCTGCCGGAGGTAGACACGGTTGCGCTGTATATGGAGTCGATTCGGGACGGGCAACTGTTTGCCGCTGCGGTACGCGAACTCGACGAGGCCGGCAAGAGACTAATCACCTACCTTGGCGGACGCACCGCGGCCGGTGAGCGGGCGGCCGCGAGCCATACCGGCAAAATCGTTGGCCGCGGCGCACTGGAGTTGGGCTTGTTGCGGGCGCTCGGCGTCACCGTGGTGGACGACCCCGACGATTTGTGGGTCCTGGGAGCGATGAGCGCTCACGGCCGGGAATTTCCCCGACAGTGGGGAATGGTCGCCTACTCGGGAGGTATGGCGGTGCTCGCGACCGAGCAGCTCTCCACCGCAGGGGTAGTCTTCCCCCCACTTGCTCCGGGCACCGTCGACACGTTGAAGTCCCAGCTACCGAACTTCGCGAGTATCCCGAACCCATTGGATGTGGGGCCGGGTTCGATGCCCGTCCACTTCGGAGGGTACTTGGCGGCAGTCGCTGAGGATCCTTCAGTCGAGGCCGTGTGCGTACCACTACCCATGGGTGCGAGAGGCTGGAACGCCCAGAGCGTCAAAGACATCTTGGACGTGCGACGCAACACCGGAAAACCCGTCGTAGTGCTCTGGTACGGAGGTGACGCGGTGCAGGCCCACATCAAGGAGCTCCGCGAAGGCGGAGTTCTGGTTGCGGAGAGCCCCTCGGATCTCGGCCGGGTCGTTCGAGCGTTGATAGGTCCTGAGCGAGTAATCGCATCAGGGAGCGCGGCACCGACCGAGGGCGCAGGGCCTGCGTCCGCTCCGGCGACCATCGGAGGCGCTACCGCTCTGCAACTTCTGGTGGACCACGGACTGAGTGTCGCGCCGATGGCTGTCGGTGACCACGCGACGTCGGTGGCAGCTGCCGCGGATAGTCTCGGGTATCCCGTGGTGGTCAAATCTGCCGATGACGACATCGCGCATCGGACCGAACTCGGACTCGTCGCGGTCAATCTGACGAACCCCGCTGATGTAACGGAGGCCGTCACCCGAATGGATGGGGTCGTGTCTCGTCCGGAAGGCGCACCCGCACCGACCTGGTTGGTGCAGAAGATGATCAAGGGCGGGGTCGAACTCGTGCTCACCGTCCGCGATGCAGACGATCTGGGAATCTTCGGCAGCGTCGGCGTCGGAGGTGCCGCGGTGGAGGTGCTCCGTGACGTCGAGCAGGTGCCGATTCCCTGTGATCTGGACACCCTCCGGAAGGCGCTGTCGCGACTGCGGATGGCGGAATTGATATTCGGATTCCGTGGCAGCAAGCCGCTCGACGACCGCTGGATCCTCGAGACGCTGAACCGAATGGGTGATGTGGTCCGCGAACACGGGCTGGCCGAAATTGAGATCAACCCGGCAATTGTCGACGAAAACGGAGGGACGATCATCGACGCCCTCTGTGTCCGCGCAGTTCGATAAACATCTTGTAAACCCACCAAATTCTGAGTAGATTTAGATTAGTCCGATCACGCGGATGTGGCTCCTCATTCCGACAGAGGAGGTATCACTCTGCCAACGCGATGTCTGGAGAACCCATGAGTGAGACCGAACTTCCCCCCGTACTCGATACCGACCAGCACTACTACGAGCCGCTCGACGCTTTCACTCGGCACATTCCGAAGGAGTGGAAGGAGCGCACCGTCCAGACAGCGAATATCGACGGTAGAACCCGGCAGATCGTCGGTGGCAAGATCGACCACACCGTTACCAACCCGACCTTCGATCCCATCGTGAAGCCGGGAGCGATGGCTGATTACTTCCGGGGAAACCCCGAGAAGCGGTCGCTGGTGGAGATCCTCTCGGATCGTGAGCCGATTCCGTCCCACTACCGCAACAGGGACGACCGAATCCTCAAGATGGATGAGCAGAACCTGCAGGCCGTCTGGATGTTGCCCTCGTTGGGAATGGGCTACGAGGAGGCGCTGCAGCTCGATCCAGAAGCCGCCGGCCAAGCATTCAAGGCGTTCAACCGGTGGTTGCTCGACGACTGGGGATACAACTACAAGGACCGCATCTTCGCTTCGCCCTACCTTGCGTTCGGGGACGTGGACACCGCCGTAGGTGAGGTCGAGCACGGTCTCGCGAACGGGGCACGCATCTTCGTGGTCCGCGCGCAGGCCGTGTACACCGACGGTGGATGGCGTTCCCCCGGATCGGAAGTATTCGATCCGATCTGGGCACGTATTCAGGAGGCAGGCGCGACGGTCGTCGTCCACGTGGGCGAGGTTGGCGGCTCGGGTCTGGACAAATACACGAGCTACACCGGAAACATCATCGGCGGCATTGCATCGCCACTGCAGATCGCCGTCGGTCACGAGCGGGCCATCGCCAACTACTTGGCAGCGGTAACCTGCGACAAACTCTTCGAACGGTTCCCAGACCTGCACATCGCCTCCGTCGAGAACGGTGCGGAGTTCCTTCCACTGCTGGTGTCGGGCCTCAACCGTGCAGGATTCCAGCGACCGGGCTACTTCGCATCGGACCCGGTGGAACAGTTCAGGCAGCACGTGTGGGTGGCACCGTTCTGGGAGGACAACCTCACGGAGGTCGTGCACCACCTCGGTGCGGAACAGGTGCTGTTCGGCTCGGATTACCCGCACCCGGAAGGGCTCGCCGAACCGCGCCAGTACGAGAAGGTCGCCACGGAACTGAAGGACCCTGTCTCTGAGCGCAAGGTCATGTGGGACAACGCGGCGAAGCTCACGAAGCTCATCTGAGCTGATGGATCCCGCAGGTAAGGTCGTCGTTGTCACCGGGGGAGCCGCCGGCATGGGTGAAGCCATGTGTCGGCGGTTCGCCGCCGCGGGCGCTTCGGTGGTTGTCTCGGATATCGACGCCGAGGGCACATCCAGAGTCGCCGAGGACATCGGAGCTCTCGGAGTCGTGGCGGATGTGTCCGATGAGTCCCAGGTGATTCGGCTGGCCGAAGAGACCATTCGTGAACTTGGCCGTATCGACGTCTTCGTGTCTAACGCCGGTGTTCTGTGGGGGGAACCACACGACGGTGTGACTCCGCTTCACGAGCGAGGGAATCCGTGGGCCTCGAATGAGGCATGGCAGCGAGTCTGGGACGTCAACGTCATGCCCCAGGTCTACGCGACGCGAGCGGTTCTGCCGCACATGGTGGAGCGCGGATCGGGATATCTGATCCAGAACGCATCGGCCGCTGGATTGCTGACCGCGCTCGGGAACGCGCCATACGCCACCAGTAAACATGCAGTCCTCGGTCTTACCGAGTGGCTGTCGATTCACTATGGCAGCAAGGGGATTCGTGTCTCCTGCATCGTCGCAGAAGGAGTCCGTACATCAATGCTGCGCGGAGCGCAGGGGGAGTGGTTTGCAGTGGCCGGTGCAATCGAACCGGACGTGGCTGCGGACTGCGTTATCGACGGGATGAGCAAGGAACAATTCCTGATATTGACCCACCCCTCCGTTGAGAAGTACTTCCGCGGGAAGGCCGCCGATTACGACGATTGGATCTCGAAGATGCGCCGGTTACACGCCAAGACACCTGGACTGACATCATGAACGCCCTCGATCGTGAGCACGTCTTCATCGACGGAACCTGGCAACGTTCGGCAGGTGGCGACATCGAGGTCCATTCCGCGATAACAGGGTTGGTGATCGGTCGAGTCCCTGACGGTGCCGCCGAGGACGTCCAAAAGGCCGTCGCCGCCGCCCGCGCCGCGTTCCCCGCCTGGTCGCGAACCGCACTGGCTGATCGGCTGGACCTCCTGGCGAAGTTGGCGACCAAGGTGGACGAACGCGCAGACGAGCTCGCCCGGCTGATTTCGGCCGAGGTGGGGACACCGTTGCGGGTCTCGACTGCAGTCCAGGTCGGACTCCCTCGGAGGGTTCTGCAGAGCTATGGCGAGCTGATGGAGGACTTCCAGGTCGAGGAACAGGTCGGCGACTCTCTGGTGTTCCGCGAGCCGATCGGAGTCGTCGCCGCGGTCACCGCGTGGAACTACCCATTGCAGCAGGTGCTGGGGAAGATCGGTGCCGCCCTCGTCGCAGGGTGCACCGTGGTTCTCAAGCCCTCCCAAGTGGCACCCCTGAGCGCGTTCATTGTCGCCGACTTGATCGAAGAGATCGGGTTTCCGCCCGGGGTCTTCAACCTTGTGTCCGGCCGGGGACGTGTCGTAGGCGAAGAATTGGTCGGTCACCCGGACGTGGACATGGTGACATTCACGGGGTCGACAGGTGCCGGCCGCCGGATTGGTGAAGTTGCGTCCCGGACAGTGAAGCGGGTCGCGCTTGAGCTGGGCGGGAAATCACCCAACGTCATCCTCGACGACGCCGATTTCGCGCAAGCCGTGAAAGTGGGTGTCGCGAACTGTTTCACGAACACCGGGCAGACCTGCACGGCACTCACCAGAATGCTTGTGCCCCAGTCGCGAATCAGCGAGGTGGAAGAACTGGTCCGGGCGCGCCTGCGCAAGTATGTTCTCGGCGACCCTTTGGACCAGGCCACGACGATGGGACCGCTGGCATCGGCCGCGCAACGCGACAGCGTGCGTGAGTACGTCCAGGTCGGTATCGACGAAGGCGCCACCCTCATCCATGGTGGGCTCGAGGTCCCGATAGGCGTACCGTCGGGATACTTTGTGACGCCGACCGCTTTCTCAATGGTCACCCCGGACATGCGGATTGCCCGTGAGGAAATCTTCGGACCTGTGCTCTCGATTCTGCCGTACGGCAGTGAGGAAGAGGCGATCGAGATCGCCAACGACAGCGAGTACGGGTTGTCCGGAGCCGTCTGGTCCGGGGATCGTGAACGCGCGCTCGGGGTCGCCCGGCAGTTACGTACCGGTGCGGTCGACATCAATGGCTCGTTTTTCAACATGCTCGCTCCTTTCGGGGGTTACAAGCAGTCGGGTAACGGTCGCGAACTGGGCCATCACGGATTGGCTGAGTTCTTCGAGTTGAAATCCGTGCAACAGGCGCCACAAAATTCATGATCAGGAAGGTGTGTACCGGTGGACTTCTCGAATGATTCGGACCTCGACCTAATTCGGGAGGGTGTGCGTTCCGTCTGTAAGAAGTTCGACGACGAATACTGGGCTGAACGAGATGCACGTCACGAGTTTCCCTGGGACTTCTACAAGGCACTTGCTGACGGTGGCTGGATCGGTATCGCGATTCCCGAAGAGTACGGCGGCAGTGGCCGTGGGTTGCTCGAGGCGTCAGTGATCTTGCAAGAGGTGGCGGCATCCGGTGCGGCCATGAACGGATGCAGCGCGATCCATCTGTCGATCTTCGGTATGCATCCGATCGCTCTGCATGGATCGGAGGAGCTCAAGCAGCGCTATCTACCGCGAGTGGCCTCAGGTGACCTCCACGTCGCGTTCGGGGTGACCGAGCCTGACGCAGGCACCGAGACTCTCGCAATCAAGACTCGCGCCGTTCGCGATGGTGATTCATACATTGTGCGTGGGCAGAAGGTTTGGACATCGAAGGCTCAGGACGCCGATCGCGTTCTGCTCCTCGTTCGTACCACCCCGGTCGAGGAATGCGAGCGTCGAACCGACGGTCTGACGTTGTTGATGGCCGACCTGCGAGACCCGGCGGTGACCATCACCCCGATCTCGAAGGCGGGACGAAATGCGGTCGCCTCGTGCGAAACCGTCTACGACAATTTGGTCGTCCCGGTGAGCGATCGAGTGGGGGAGGAGGGGAAGGGTTTCAAGTATCTGCTCGACGGACTCAACGCTGAGCGGATCCTGATCGCATCCGAAGCGGTCGGAACAGGAAAGGCTGCCCTGCGCCGCGCAGTCGCCTACGCGAACGAGCGTGTCGTCTACGGCCGCCCCATCGGGAAGAATCAGGGCATTGCATTCCCGCTTGCCGACGCGCACGCGCGACTCGAAGCAGCCGAGCTCATCACGCGCCGCGCCGGATGGATGCTGGACCGCAAGATTCCGTGCGGACCCGAGGCGAATATGGCGAAGTACCTCGCCGCCGAAGCGGGGTTCCAGGCCGCCGACGTGGCAATGCAGACACATGGTGGCTTCGGCTATGCCGAGGAATACCACGTCGCACGTTACTGGCGCGAGGCTCGCCTCATGAAAATCGCCCCGCTTCCTCAGGAACTCGTGCTCGCCTACATCGGTCAGCATGTTCTCGGCCTTCCCAAGAGCTACTGAAAGTCGAAGGTCTCTTTACGAGCCCTTGAATCATTTTCAAAATCTGTTCAGAATCTGTGTCAAATTTGGTAATGTGCGGTGAGTCACATCGCTACGAGTCCTGGAGGAACCGCCGATGAACAACGAGGTCTTCGACTACATAGTCGTGGGGGGTGGCTCCTCGGGGTCTGTCGTGGCAGCGCGACTCGCCGAGGCGGGAGCCGGCGTCCTTCTGCTCGAAGCAGGGGTTAGCGATCGTCGAATCGACGTCCGGATCCCGGCAGCTGTGGCAGTGGCATACCAGAAGGTGAACTGGAAGTACCCCGCCGAGCCGGACCCGACACGTACGAGTCAGCCCGAAGCGTGGATGGCCGGCAAGGTCATGGGTGGCGGTGGGTCGATCAATTCCTGCGTATTCGTTCGCGGCAACCGATCAGACTACGACGGCTGGGCAAAGGAAGGGTGTACGGGCTGGGACTTCGAATCTGTGCTCCCTTCCTTCAAGCGTATGGAGACCTGGGAAGGCGGGGCCGACGGTCTTCGCGGGGGTTCGGGTCCCATCGCAGTGAACGTCCAGAGCAATCACGGTGAGGGCAACACGACCTTCATCGAAGCGTGCGTCCAAGCAGGCTATGCCCGTAATCCCGACTACAACGGTGCGAGCCAGGAGGGCGTCGGACTGGGGCAGGTCAACCACCGGCGCGGTACGCGGTCGCAGGCCTCGCGGGAGTACATGAGGCGGGTGGCGCCGAAGGGCAAGGTCACCGTCGCTACCTCGAGTTTCGTCCATAGGATCCTTCTTGAGGACGGCGCCGCAGTGGGAGTCAAGTACCGACACAAGGGCGTCGAGAAGCAGGCACGGGCCCGCGACGAGGTGATCATCAGTGCCGGCTCGATCGGGTCACCTCGCCTCTTGCAGCTGTCGGGAATCGGCCCGCGTGCGGCGCTGTCCGACGCGGGCGTCGAGATCGTGCACCACCTTCCCGGAGTGGGGGAGAACTTGCACGAACACCCGTATCTGATGCAGCGCTGGCACACGACGATCCCGACCATCAACAAGATGCGGGTGGGCATGGTCGCCAAGGGGTTGGCAGACTACGTGCGCAATGGCAGCGGGATGCTCGCCATGACCATGGTCCAGGTCCAGTGTATGGGTCGCACCGACTCCAGCCTCGAAACACCAGATCTGCAGTTGCAATTCGTGCCGTTCGCGATCACGCGCGGCGTCGACGAGAATGGGATGTTCAACGTCCAGCCGGCGAAAGAGGAGGGATTCCTCGCATCCTCCACCTACCTCAAGCCGCGTGCCAGGGGTTCGATCACGCTGCGCGATTCCGCGCCGGACAGTATGCCCCGGATCTCGTATCAATTCCTTGCAGACCAGGACGATGTCCGTGACTGTCTGCGAGGACTTCGTGAAATCCAGCGAGTGATGTCGCAGCCGGCAATGGCCGCGATCACCGCAGGCCAAATGAAACCCGAGGCGAACTGCAGAACCGACGCCGACTGGGAACAGTATGTTCGGCAGACCGTTACGCCGTCGTACCATCCAGTGGGTACATGCAAGATGGGAGTCGACGACCTTGCCGTCGTGGATCCAGAATTGCGGGCCCACGGACTTCGGAATCTGAGGGTTGTCGATGCCAGCATCATGCCGACGATCACCACCGGGAATACCAACGCGCCGTCCATGATGATCGGCGAGCGGGCGGCCGAGCTGATCCTGGGTGTACGTCACGCCGCCCCCTGACACATCAGCGAATCAGTGAAGCACAGCTGTAGCTGTAGCGGCCGATAGCCGCCTTTCTCCACAGGACGCCCTTCGCGTCCGCTCAACATCTAACGCAGTGGCGTGTAACAAAAGGGGAACATCACAATGGCTCTCGACAAACAGCGATCTGGTCGGGTTGTCGGCGACTGGCTCCGCGAAGAAGCGGCCTTCGACCCGGACAGACCGTTCGTCCAGTGCGCAAGCGACTGGGTTTCGCTCGGTGAGCTGGACCGACGATCTGATCGCGTCGCGGCCGGACTTCAGTCATTAGGAATCGAAAAGGGCGACCGGGTCGCGGTCAATTTGCCCAATCGACTCGAATACATCGTGCTTATCTACGCAATCGCGAAGGCAGGTGCCATCCAGGTGCCTTTGAATACGTACCTGCGCGGTGAGTTCCTTCGGCATCAGTTGGTTCAGACCACACCGAAGGTCTACATCGGCGACAGTGCGGCAATGGAAATGCTAAAGCCGATCTTGTCGGAGCTGACTGAGGAACCGCAGCTCGTGCTGGTCGGGGACGCGGCAAGTACCAGCGCAGCTCAGGTGTCGCTCGCGTACAGCGAGTTGGAATCGAGCGCAACTGAGTTCGTCGCACCTACTCTCTCGCCATCTGACGTCTGCGCAGTCATCTATACGTCGGGCACGACGGGTGCGTCCAAGGGGTGCACTATCACCCATGGTTACTACTGCAACCTGATCAACGTTTTCGTCGACTCAGGCTGGTACGAGAAGGGGGACGTGATTTTCGGTGCGAACCCACTATTCCATTTCAGCGGCCAAACCTGGTTGGTAGCAGCTGCACTGGCAGTTCGCGGATCCGTAATCGTGGAACCTGCTTTCAGTGCGAGCAAGTATATGGAACGCATTCGTGAGACTGGTGCGACGGCGGCAATGGGAATGGGAGCCATGGGCATGGCGATTCTCGCCCAACCGCGGTCGGACGACGACCGTAATCACAAGCTGCGGCACATTACGTTCATGCCGTCGACTGCGGAGTTCACAGCGCAGTTCGAGGAACGATTCGGGATTGCGCCATTCGCAGAGGTATTCGGGCAGTCCGAATGTTGGCCAGTGCTGCTCGGAGATCCGCGCGGTCCGCGCAAACCGGGAAGTATGGGCAAGCTGACGAAAGGGCTACAAGTCAAGATCGTCGACGACGACGACGTCGAGGTACCCGTTGGTGAGTCCGGCGAGATCGTGGTTCGTCCGGACGCGCCGTTCCGCCTGTTCTCTGGCTACTGGAACAACGACGCCGTCAGTATCGATACATTCCGCAACCTGTGGCATCACACCGGTGACAAGGGTCGGGTAGACGAAGATGGATACTTCTGGTTTACCGATCGGAAGAAGGATTCCTTACGTCGGCGCGGCGAGAACGTCTCCTCGGTAGAGCTCGAACAGGCGATTTTGCAGCATTCCTCCATCTTGCAGGCCGCAGTGCATGCGGTGCCATCGGAGTTGAGCGAGGACGACATCAAAGTCTGTCTCGTTGTGACACAGAAGACTCAGATCGATATCGCCGATTTGTTCGAGTTCTTCCGTAAATCTGTTCCCTACTATGCGATTCCGCGGTATGTCGAATTTCTGGACGAGCTACCGGTAAACGTAAACGGCAGAGTGCAGAAGTTCAAGCTGCGTGACCGCGGGATCACCGACACCACCATCGATCTGGAGAAGCTGGGACATGTGGTTGCCCGGGCGGACCGGCGTCTGAGCTGACGTTTTTGCGTCGAGTTACCTTGCCGGCCCGTACTCTGATTTCGTCACAACCATCAAATAGTCGCGGAACGCCCGATGGGGAGCGGAGTTGACGGAGACGGTCCTCGGCGGTGCGGCACGGACAGCTCTCCGTGCCGCAGCGAATCGAGAGAATACCGGTGATGGAAGTTGCCTGCGAATGTGGGGCGAGGTTCGCGAAATTCCGGGAGAGCTGGCTTTGTGGTAACTGATGCGTCTTGGCAAATCAGGAGTCGTTCGTCACTCACACCGAACATAGCCACAGATTGTTAGGAGTTAAGGCGTGACCTACGTTGTCGCCGAACCCTGTATCGATGTCCTCGATAAGGCGTGCATCGAAGAATGTCCGGTGGACTGCCTTTACGAGGGCGGTCGCATGCTGTATATCCATCCAGATGAGTGTGTCGATTGCGGTGCCTGCGAACCGGTATGCCCTGTCGAAGCAATCTTCTACGTCGACGACCTGCCGGATCAGTGGAGTGTCTACGTCACCGCAAATGTTGAATTTTTCGAGGAGTTCGGTTCGCCGGGTAGTGCAGCGAAGTTGGGCAAGATAAACCGTGATCATCCGGCCGTGGATGCGCTACCCAGGGCCTAGGGAGGTTCCGCGGCGGTCGGTTACTTGGACGAGATGATTGCGACCAAGATTGCTCCGAAATTTTGCGGATCCCGCTGCTAGAGTATGAGCCAGGTCCTGCGCCGGGCGGCGGGGTGCCTGTTTCAGGCCTCCTGGAAAAGGGCTCTACCCGCCGCTCGCCGCCGATGACATTTCCGTCGCGGTTACGTGTGTCAGGTCCTTGAGCTCGCTCCCCAGCCCTATTATTGATCGGCGCAGCCGGTATGTCCGGCTTCCGTATCTGCCGGGTGGGCACCGCGCCGAGCCTTTCGCCGCGGCGCTGGGTGAGTTGGTCGAGCAATCCCAGAGCACGCGCGCTGGACGATGACCAGGGACCAGGGTACGGAGATGGCGCGGCACGATCTGTTCGGTCATCTGTTCGCCGAGGGTGTCTACTTCGCCCATGCCGCCTCACCTTGGTTGCGTGGCACGACCGAAAATACGAACGGATTGCTTCGGCAGTACTTCCGACTGATACGAAAATGAAGGTGACCACAGGAGGCGACCGGGTGTATGCGGGAGTCTCCTTGCAGTGCGGATCAGCGAAAGCCCTCGAAGGCCTTCGGTGGGCTTCCGCCAACGACGTGAGATGTTGGGTTGCTGGCGAGTTCAGTCAGGTAATGGGCATCGAGACCTACGATATCGCCGGCGATGGCGTCATCCGATCCAGCAACAACCGGGCAATGAGGTCAAGTCCTGGGAGGCGGTGTACGACATCGTCGCGTGAGTCTTCGGCGGGTGGTTATGCGGTCAGCGCCGCTTGAGTCACCTCCTGAGCGGGTTCGACAGCGGCGCCGTCGGGGTGGACACCGCGGGAGCGGGCCAGCCGTCGAGCCGAGATAGCGGCGGCCTTCGATCCACTCGGCATGCATTCAGTGCGCTATGGGCATACCCACAGCCTCTCGATCCCAAGTGTGTGTGTTGTTCGGGCGTGTTCGTAGCTGGAATTTCTGCACGCGAAGGGTCTGGTTCTTCGGTAGCTCCGCGACGATTTCGATGAATCGGGGCACCATGAACCGGGGCAGTCGAGGAATGACGAATCGGATTAGATCCGACGGCTCTATGGTTCGGCCTTCGACCGGGACCACGAAGACTTTCACCTCTTCCTCACCGAACTGTGCGGGGACTCCAACACATGCCGCTTCGAGAACATCGGGATGCGCCAGCACTTCGGCCTCCACTTGGAAACTGGAAATGTTCTCTCCACGGCGGCGCAACGTATCTCGCGTTCGATCGACATAGTAGTAGTTGTCATCGGGATCCCGCCGGAACGCATCGCCGGTGTGGAACCATCCGTTGCGCCATGCCGAAATCGTCTCGGCGGGGCGCTTTACATATCCGAGGTTCATCTCCCACGGCCGGTGAGTCCGAATGATCAGCTCGCCCACTTCGCCTGTCGGCACAGGCATGTCGTGCTCATCGACGATCCGCAACTCGACCCCTGATCGCGGCCGCCCCACGCTGCCCGGGATGATGTCCCCTCCAGGCGGCACGAGCAGCGGAGTGCTGATTTCGGTCTGCCCGTATACAGAGCTGAGCAAGTCGACGCCGAAACGCTGGCGAAAGCTCTCGTGGTCGGCGACTATCGGGGCTAGAACGACGGTTCGCAGTCGATGCTTTCGCTCCTCAGGGGAGGGTTCCTGCGCGAGTAGAAACTGCGCCATCGTGCCTACCAGCAGAGAATGCGTCGCCCTGGTTTCCGCGAGAACGTTCCAGTAGCGTGACCCGGAGAATTGGTCGCGTATGGCGAGGCTTGCCCCGGCGGACATGCAGACCAGTGCAGTCATCTGCCCGCTGACATGGAACAGTGGAGTGTCGACCAGCCATCGGTCTGTGTGCCTGAGTCCGCCGCCTTCTCCCATTGCGTTCACGCCGCCCATATAGGTTGCTAGGCACGGTGTCAGCACACCTTTCGCGGTGCCCGTGGTGCCGGACGTGAAGTTGACCGCGTGCACGTCCCACGCGTCCAGTGGGGGGTCCAGAACTGGAGCTGCCGCAGTACCTCCTGCAAGTTCAGCTGGCGACACGACGGTGAGGTCGAGTCCGAGTTGGTCGATGCGTTCACCGAGGACTGCATCGGTGACGATCACGGACGCGGCAGATTCTGTGCATGCATGACGCAAGGTTTCTCCGCGGTAGGCCGTATTCACCGTGACCATGACAGCACCCAGCATGCTGACACCCCACCAAGCGCGCAGCCAGCTCAGACCGTTCGGCAGAAGGATCAGGACGTGATCTCCCCGACACACACCGCGGTCCGCGAGAGCGCCGGCCGCGCGTTGCGCGTTCTCAAGAGACTTTGCCCAGTTCCATGTTTCACCGTCCGAACCGAGCACGCACAGTTCGCGCGGGCGCACGGCGGCCTGGTGTTCGAGGATGTGGCGTGTCACCACCTTGTTTCGGTCCGGAAGTGGACCCACCTCCGATGAGTCCTCTGCCCCGGACGTGGTGTTCATGTCAACTCTCCTTTCGCAGGCGACCCGCATAGACCCGGGGTAGCGGCTTCGCCGTCGCTGAGTTCAGGCCCTGCTGTGATGCATGTAGCAGCCCGGATCGGCTGTTTACCGGTCCCGCAGATATGGCGGGAGGATTGGACCCCACCGTGCGATTCGAAGGTGTCTTCGCGGTGCACCGCAAGAGCTTGCCGAGCGTTCGGCTACCACTAAGGTTGGTCGGGTCTGAGCACGACGAATAGGGCTTCGGCGTCGGCTAACACATCCGACCCCTGGAGCAGTCGGCCCTCGGCGAAGATCTTTCGATCTTCTGAACGATCGATCCGTCCTTCGAAACGTAGTTCGACGTCGATTGGTGTGATGCGGCGGTAGTTGACGTGCAGATAGGCGGTGCGCGACCGATCGCGACCTCTGGCTGCGAGAGTTCCCAGCATCTCGTCGAAGAGCAGGGACACGGTACCACCGTGCGCAGCGATCCCGCCCGCGACGTGGGCGCGTCGAAATGTGATCCGGCCGCTGGTGTGCTCGGTAGATTCATCCTCAATGAGGATTGGAGGAAGTGTGGGGTGGCCTCTGCCGGGAAGATCACGCCGATTGCCTGCCGAAGACAGGCTTGAGTCGACGCTGTGCGCTTCCAGAGTTGCGCACGTGCTCAGGATATTGGCGGTGCTGGTGCGTACGACGTCTTCGGATTCGGTTGTCGCGGAGACCGAAGCGACGGCGTCGACGAGACGCCGGGTCGCCTCGAGTAGGGAACCGTAGGTGACAGAACCTGTAGGCCGGGTGCTCTCGAATATATACATTTCAGTCCAAATCGTTCGGCGCCGACGGACGAAGGCAAATGCCTGCGGGCGGCGAGTTCATCGCGTGGAGGGAGTCGCCGAGGCTAGCCGTGTGGTGATATCCGGTGAACCCGGTGAGTCCTCCGTCCGGGCTCAGCGGTGTCGGGGAGTCGCCTTCGAAAACCGAGCGTCATACGAGGGTCGCGATATGAGCTTTCAAGTCAAACGCAGTGTCGGCTGCCTGCTCGGGGGTGAGAGTGCCACCCGCGGAAAGCAGCTTGCGAGAGGCCATGTGGTCACCGGGGCGGTTGAGCGACTCGACCGCGCGTAGTGTCCCGTCGTCGAAACAGAACACTGAGAACTTTCCGTCCGCCGGGCTGCCGCGCACAACCGATTCGTCGCTGCCTGTCGTGAGCCCGGCGATCTGGAGCTTGAGGTCTGCCTGATCGCTCCAGAACCAGGGCACACTGTGATAAGGCTCTGGAGTGCCTGCGATCCGAGCGGCAAGGCATCGTGGTTGCGCGGTCGCATTGTGGACGGATTCCAAACGGACTATCCGTCCTTGCGCATAGGGGTTGGGGCACGCAGCGCAATCGCCTACGGCCGAGATCCTCGGATCCGCGGTTGTGAGGAACTCGTCGACCAGGATTCCGTTGTCGGTCGGGAGTCCGGCAGCGTCTGCGAGCTCGGTATTGGGTACTGCCCCCACGCCGACGAGAACGAGATCTGCGGGAAATTCTCGGCCGTCGGACGTAGTCACCGTAGTGACACGACCGTCGCGTCCTGAGAAGTTGGCGACGTTGACGCCGAGTTCCACGTGGAGGCCCCGAGACCGGTGCGCATCCAGAAGATAGTCTCCCATTCGAGGGGACAGGACCCGGCCCATCAGGCGATCAGCGAGTTCGACGACGACAGTGGGTATTTTCAGTTTCACCGCCGTCGAGGCAACCTCTAGTCCGATGAATCCTCCACCGACGACAACGACGTTGCTGACATCGGCCAGGCGACAACGAATATCGTCTGCTTCTGTGAGCGTGCGTAATCCGACGACTCCGTCGAGCGCGGCACCTTGCAGTGGGAGGCTCCGGTTCCGTGCACCGGTTGCGATGACGAGGTGGTCGTAGCCAAGGGACACCCCCGAATCGAGTAGCACGGTGCCAGCAGCTCGATCGATGGTGGTGACGCGCTCAGAAAGCAGTACTTCGACCTCATGCTGTTCGTAGAAGCTGCGGGGGTGGAGCCAGAGTCGGTCACGTGAGGAATTCCCGGTGATGTGGCCCTTGGACAGCGGGGGCCGCTGATAGGGCAGGTGCGGCTCGTCGCCGATGAGGATGATGCGCCCGGCGAAACCTTCCTCGCGGAGCGAAGTCGCGGTCTGCGATCCTGCCTGCCCGGCACCGACGATGACGACCGTCGGGGCCGGCATCAGTACTGCTCCGGGGGGAGGCGCACAACCAGCGAGTCGAGATCGGGCCCGAGCGTGAGCTGGCAACTGAGCCTGCTGCCGGGAAGCCGCGGTGAGGCGGTGTAGTCGAGCATCTCCTCCTCGTCTTCGTTGGGTGCACCGAGGCGCTCGATGTCGGCATCGTCGACGTAGACGTGGCAGGTAGCGCAGGCCAGCGTCCCGCCGCACTCGGCCACGATCTCACTGATGCCGTTCGCCAACGCTGCTTCCATCACCGAGGTTCCTTCGTCGACCTCCACTATCACGTCGTCACCATCGAGGCGTTTGTAAGTCAGTTTCGCCACGGCTCATCTCCATCCTCTTGCCGGTAGGGCCGACCTTCAGTCCGGGGCCATGTCCCGGGTGTCAACGGCAGCGGGTCAAAGCGCTGGACCGCACGGATTTCAGCTGCCATTTCCGGTAGTCTAAATCAAAACAGAAAAAGACGCACCACCGTATTTTCGAGCGCGGTTGTAGAGGAAGGGGCGCGACCGTGTGCGAACTGCGGTGTACTGGTCGAATGAAGCGACGATGTGACGTACTTGACAGTCGACTTAGCAGGAGATAGAAACAGAGTCGTTCTAATGGAACACAGAATTTCTTCCGGCGGAGCGCAGAATCTGCTTCGATCTACGGATCACCTGATGAGCGGGTATGACGGAAATGGCTGGAACTGACCGCCGCGTGAGTGAATATCAACTAGGAGCTTCATCATGAACGAGCCTGCCCTTGGTGTCACGGATGTGGGCGACCCTGCCCCCGATGCGGCGGCGGAGGCGGTGAATTTCAGTCCCCTCGACCCCGAGCTGGCCGATGACTTCTGGCCGCGGAACAACGACTTGCGCGAGCGATGCCCTGTCGCGTGGAGTACCGCGCACTGGAGCGCAGACGAATCCGGATTCTGGGTGCTGAACAAGCACCAAGATGTGATGGCTGCGGCAACGAACTGGAGTGTCTACAGCAGCGCCGACGGTGCGTCGCCGGTTCAGTTCGACCTCGACATCATGAGAATGGTCCCGCTGGAGACGGACCCGCCGCTCCACCGTGGCGTGCGGAAGGCGCTCAACAAGTTCTTCACACCCGAAGCGCTGACGCAGACGGAACCGAGCATTCGGGCCACAGTCGACGAACTCATCGCGCGGTGCGTAGAGAAGAGTCCGGCTGACTTCGTTGCCGAGTTTACCTCGCAACTGCCACCGATCGTGTTCTTCGAGACGTTCCTCGACAAGAAGGCATCCGAAATCGGTTGGATCATGGAGCTCATCGATATGCTGCTGACCCAGCCCGACAGGGTGATGGAGGCTGCTCCCCAGCTGTTGATGTTCCTCTCGGAGCTCCTGGAGTCGCGTCGAGCCGAGGGCCGCACGGATGATCTCGCTGGGACCATTGCTCACATGGGTACCGGCGAGGTCGACGATGGACTCGATCTCGACGAGCGGGCCCGGGTGGAAACGATGAATCTCATGGTTCTGGGAGGAATGGAAACCACCATGGGTGCGCTGGCTGGAATCGCACGCACGCTTGGCACCGACAATGAACTGCGGGTCAGTCTTCGGGACGCCGATTCGAAGACACTCGATCGGCATGTCGAGGAATTCCTGCGCTACGACAGCCCGGTGCCGACCGCCGGTCGTACCCTCGCCCAGGACGCTGAGGCGTCCGGCTGCCCGATGAAGGCTGGAGACCGGATTCTGCTGAACTGGGCGGCCGCCAACCGCGATCCGGAGAAGTTCCCGGAACCGGACACTCTCAACTTCGAACGCGCTAACGCAAACGCGCATCTGGCATTTGGCGCCGGCGTTCACCGTTGTCTCGGAAATCATCTGGCTCGCCGCGAGATCCGCGCCGCGGTACAGGCCATCAGCGAGCTCAGCGTCTTCGAACTCGAGCCAGGCTACGAGGTCAAGTACCGCCCGGCATTCGCGCGCGGGCCGATCAGCTTGCCGACGAAAGTTGCATACTGACTGGTTTTGTTCGAGATTCACAATCGAGGTGACCTGGCTCGGGATACCTGCCGGGGCGGCGGCGGTATCCCGAGCGAAGTGGCATCTGTTGCTGCGAGTAATCCAGTTGCTTGCGACCTAGTGGTCCAGCAACAAAATCATGTTAGAATTAGATAGTCGATGTTCTTCCGATTGCCATGCGGTGGTGCTCTATAAGAGCAATTGGAAGTTATGAAATATCGTCGAGAGTTTGAGCGTTGCGCCTCTCTGTCGGCACCGCGAATCGCGGTTCGCTGAGGCGCCCAAGAGCTGAACGACCGAGCGGAAGGATCCGCTCAGAATCACGCAGGACGAGAGGAACCACACATGGGAACCCTGGATGGACGCGTTGCGATCGTGACAGGAGCGGGCCGCGGCATCGGCGGATCGGTTGCGAAGCTCTTCGCCGCTGAAGGCGCGACGGTCGTAGTGAACGACATCGGCGCTTCGCTGAGCGGGCTCGAATCCGATGGCAGTCCCGGCGATGACCTCGTCCGCGACATCGTTTCTGCCGGCGGGGCGGCGGTTGCGAACGGCGCCGACATCTCCGACCACGAAGCGGCGCGCGATCTGGTCGATTCGACGATCGAGCGGTTCGGCAAGCTCGACATTCTCGTGAATGTCGCCGGGATCTTACGTGACCGAATGATCTTCAACATGTCCGAAGAGGAATGGGACGCCGTGATCAGGGTTCACCTCAAGGGCCACTTCAACACCATCCGACCCGCTTCCGCTCACTGGCGCAAGGTTGGCGATCCGAACGCGCAGAACAGGATCATCAACTACACGTCGCGAGCCGGTTTGCACGGTGCACCAGGCCAGCCCAACTACTCGGCAGCGAAGATGGGCATCGTCGGACTCACCTACTCGTGCGCCGTCGCCCTGAAGCGGTACGGCGTCACCACCAACGCCATCTCTCCTGCGGCCGCGACCCGGATGACCGATACCGCGAAGGTTTCCGGTGTGGATGGCCTCGCAGCCGACGAACTCTCGCCGGACAATATCGCGCCCGTCGCGGCCTTCCTCGCGTCCGAGCGTTCGGGATGGTGCAACGGCCGGGTCATCCACGCAAGGGGCTATGAACTTTCCCTCTACAGTGATCCGCAGCCACTCGTCACCATCGGCTCGGGAGGACCGTGGGACCTCGATCAACTGGCGAAAGAAGCCGAAGAGACCTTCAAGCCCATCGTCGATGCCGCCCCTCCGAACCCGTTCGTCTGATGTCGATCAAGGGGAAAGCGTTCATTGCGGGAGCGTACGAGCATCCCGGTCGTGAGTTGCCCGACAAATCCATTCCGCAGATTCATGCGGAGGTCGCACTGGGCGCCTTGGCGGACGCGGGTCTCGGTCTCGCCGATGTCGATGGATACTTCTGCGGTGCCGACGCGCCAGGTCTGGGTGGACTTGCGATGGCCGACTACCTCGGTCTGAACCTGCGCCACATGGACAGTTCGGACATGGGTGGGTCGGTCTACATGTCTCATGTCGGACATGCTGCTGCCGCAATCGCGTCGGGTAAGTGTCGCGTTGCGTTGATCACGCTCGGTGGGAGGCCGCGGACGACGTCGTTGCGCGCTCCCGGTCAGTTGATGGGTGAGCCGCCGGAGAAGTACTTCGAGCCGATCTTCGGGGCCAACGTGAGTGCACTGTATGCGCTTGCAGCGCAACGTCATATGTACGAGTACGGTACGACCAGCGAACAGTTGGCCGAGATCAAGGTAGCTGCTTCCGTACACGCGCAGTACAACGAGAATGCGATGCTACGCAAGGTCGTCACAGTCGAAGAAGTGGTGAACTCGCCGATCGTGAGCTCACCACTGCACAGGCTGGATTGCTGCGTGGTCACTGACGGCGGCGGTGCACTCGTGTTGGTCGCGGACGATATCGCGGCCACCCTCGATCGCCACTGTGTCAAGATCCTGGGTCACGGCGAGGCCGTCGAACACACACGGGGCGGTTGGCAGGACATCACCACCACCGGTGGCGTCCGGTCCGGCGCCGATGCCTTTGGCGAAGCTGGTGTGAGCCGAGCCGACATCGACTACGTGGGTCTCTACGACTCATTCACCATCACCGTGCTTCTCGCGCTAGAGGACCTCGGATTCTGCCCAAAGGGCGAAGGCGGCAAGTTCGTTCAGGACGGCGCCCTACAATCGCCCAACGGTCGGCTGCCGTTCAACACTGACGGCGGCTCGCTCTGCAACAACCACCCGGCGAACAGGGGTGGCATGACGAAGATAATCGAAGCCGTCCGGCAGTTACGCAATGAGGCGCATCCGGCAGTACAGGTTCCCGATTGTGAGCTGGCGCTGGCACACGGCACCGGCGGCTGGCTGTCCACCCGGATGGGCAACGCCACGGTCATTCTGGGAAGGGAGGGCGCATGAGCACCACGGAACTTCCAAGCCCGAAGCCGGAAATCCAACCGGAGACTGCGAGCTTCTGGGCCGCCACGCTCGAAGGCAAGCTACTCCTCCAGCGGTGTTCCGATTGTGGACGTGCGGGTTACTACCCCCGCTTTGTTTGCGCGAATTGCCACAGCACCGGTCTGGACGACTTCGAGGCAACCGGGCGCGGCACGATCTACAGCTACACCGTGACGACCCGCGGGATACTCGAGTACGCGACAGCGGGCTCATACGTGTTGGCCATGGTCGCTCTCGACGAGGGACCGAAGATGATCACCAACATCGTGGAGTGTGAGCCAGCCGACCTCCACATCGGCCAGACGGTCGAAGTGGTCTTCGCCGCCACCGGTGGGGCCGGGGCGCTGCCACGATTCCGGCCTGTCATCCGAGACGTCTGATATGACCAGCCACGAATTTCGAGTGGAACCAGGACATGTCCTCGCCTTCGCACGCGCTGTCGGCGACGAGAATCTCGTGGCCGCTTCGCCCGCCGTGGGGACTGTCGTTCCTACGACATTCCCCTCCGCGGCTGTCCAGTACGACCCGAAGCATATGCAAGGAATGCGGGCCTCCGGTGCCCTCGCCGATTCTCCGCACGACCGAGGCAGTGTGCTGCACGCCGAGCAGCATTTCGAGTACTCGCGTCCGGTGCGGGTTGGCGATCAGCTGACCGTGGAGGAGTTCGAGGGTAGACGGTGGCGGAAGGAGAGTCGTCGCGCGGGATCACTCAACTTCCGGGAGGTGGTCAAGGAGTACCGCGATCAATCCGGCGAAATAGTCATACGCTCGCGGATGGTTCTGGTCGAGACCGAGTTCGCCGTCTCGGACGGGACAGGGTCGACATGACCGGATTCGTGCACGACGACCTCACGGTCGGTAGCCGCCTCCAACGGGTGGTGTGCGAGCAGATCACACGCACTCAGATCGTGCAATACGCGGGCGCTTCCGGTGACTACAGTCCACTGCACACCGACGAGCCGAGCGCTGTTCGTGACGGCTATCGAGGTGTCATGGCGCACGGAATGATGGTGATGGCCGCCACGGAATGTGTTCTTGCGGAGGTTATCGGCCGAGATCGACTGATCTACTACGGTGCCCGCTTCAGGAGCCCGGTTTGGCCGGGTGACACACTGACCGCCACCGTGGAAGTCACTGCGGTGCGCGAGGAAGCGGATGGCCGGTACGTCGACCTGGATGTATACACGACCAATCAGGACGGTGTCACCGTGCTGACGGGCAGCGCAAGCGCCCGCATCCGACACCCTGCCGACCGGCGGCAATCATCGAAAAATGGAGGATGACGTGGACGAGCACCCGAATGCCTTGGTTGTCCGCCGACTGATGGCGGCCCTTTCCGACCAAAATCGTGACGAGATCGAAGCTATTCTCGCCGACCAATGCGTCTGGCATGTTCCCGGGGACAACGTTCTATCCGGAGTCTACGAGGGACGCCGGGCAATCCTGTCGCTCTTCGGCAAGATGAAACGCATCTTCACTGGTGCTGCAAGGTTCGACATCATCGACATCACGGCGAGCGACGGTTACGCGGCGGCATATCAGTTCGGCATCGTCCAGGTCGGTGGCCGAACGGTGAGGCTCAGGGAGTGCCTGGTCTACCGGATCGAAGACGGTCGCGTCGTGGAGGTCGACGAATTCCAATCCGACGATCTTGCCTTCGATGACGCATTCTCGGAAGAGGCGATTGCCGCCACCCAGACGACAGGCTTGAAATGAGCAACCCGAGAATTCTCGATCCTTCACGGGCTCTTGCACTGGTCGGCGACGGTGCCCGTATCGTCGCAGCGCCAGGCTGTGGAGCCCCGACGACGATGCTGCACGCTCTGGGCAAGGAAGCTCCCGGCCGCGGATGGACGTTGAGTTCTGGTCTACTGCTCGGGGATTACCCGTTCATCGATGCAGTGACGAACCGTGACCTACGGTATCGCACATGGCATGTGATGGCGCCGATACGCGCACTCGTCGCCGGCGGTGTCGTGGAATACGTGCCGCTTCGTGCCTCCCAAGTTGGGAGCTACCTGGGACGCCGTGGCGTGGACGTTGCAGTGGTCCGCGTGAGCCCACCGGACGGACATGGCTACTGTTCGGTGGGGCCGTCTGCAGGCTATAGCCTCGACGCCCTGCGAATGGCGAGCTTGCGCATCGGTGAGGTCGACCCCGCGCTTCCCAGAACGTTTGGAAATACAACCGTCCACCGATCCGTCTTCGACGCTTTTGTCGACACCGCAGACCCGACACCGCGCTACGAGTCAGCGAAGCCAAATGAGACGAGCAACAAGATCGCCTCTCATGTTCTGAGCCTGCTCCCCGCGCATCCCACATTGCAGATCGGCATCGGCTCGATTCCCGAAACCGTCGTGAGCTCGCTCGGAGACGCCGACCTCGAATCTGTGCGATTTGCAGGCATGGCCACCGACGAGATGGTCGACCTCTTTGAGAGAGGGGTCATCCCCGCTGCCGGCGATGAGCCCGCGATCATGTCGCCCGAACTGATGGGAACAGAGCGCATCATGCAGTTCGCCGACTGCAACCCGGCGCTGAGCGTGTACCCATCGTCGATTGCGCATGACGCCGCCGTTCTGGGCGGTATTCGACGGTTCGTTTCCGTGAATACTGCGATCGAGGTGGATATGACCGGACAGGTAAACAGCGAGATGGTTCGTGGCCGACAGGTTTCCGGTATCGGGGGCAGCCTCGATTTCGTCGACGCGGCGAGCCGATCAGCCGGGGGGCTGCGCGTGATCGCGCTACCGTCAACCACCTCTGATGGTGCTCATTCCCGCATCGTCCCGTCGATCGGTCCTGGCGGCACCGTCACTATTCCGCGATCGATGGTCGACGCCATCGTCACCGAATACGGGGTCGCGCGCCTGGATGGGCTCAGTGCCCGCGAGCGCGCGGAGGCTTTGATCGCGATCGCACATCCTAACCATCGAGATTCTCTGGTCGATCAGGTAGGAGCACAACGATGACTGTTCACACTCGTCGGGGAAAGTACTTCGATGAACTCGTGATCGGCGACGTTTATGTACACCGTCCAGGACGAACGGTCACCGAGGCAGATAACCTGCTGTTCACGACCCTGACGATGAACACCCAGAGTCTGCACCTCGATGCCGCGTTTGCCGAAACCCGTGAGTTCGGTCAGCGGCTCGTGAACAGCCTGTTCACGATGTCGACTGTGGTCGGTCTGAGCGTAGCCGACCTCACCGAGGGGACGACGGTAGCAAACCTGGGCTTCTCCGAGATCGCCTTTGCTTCACCTGTTTTCATCGGAGACACGGTGACCGCTGAGACTGAGGTCCTCGCCAAGCGCGAGTCGTCCTCACGGCCCGGCCAGGGCATCGTGACCTTCGAGCATCGGGGGCACAACCAGCGGGGGGAGCTGGTCTGTACAGCGCGTCGGGCGGCCCTGGTCCTCGCTGCGAGCGCCGCCGAGGCCCTCGATGTGGATGTTCGCTGACACAACAGTCTTCGTGAGAGCGGCTGTTCCCTAGCGTGAGAGCGGCTGCTGACACGGATCCGGGTACCGCGGTGCGGTATTGACGGCGCTCACTGAAAATGCTCAGTTCTGCTTACCGAAAGTGCTCACCCGTGTGGCTCCGCCGATGAGGGCGGGTCTCCCTCGATGCTGGTGGTCTCTGACCACACACCAGCGATTCGAGGGAGACCCGCAATCTCATGCTGACATGGGAGGAAGACGTGGAAGTACACGCACTGCACAAACAGGGCTGGACGATCTCGGCGATCGCCCGCCACACCGGCCGCAACCGCCGCACCATCCGCAACTACATCAACGGTGTCACCACCGCCGGTATCCGCAAACCCGCACGTGAGGACCCCTTCGAACCGTTCGTCGAGTACGTCACCTGCCGGCTGCGGGAGGACCCGCACCTGTGGGCCCGCACCCTGTGCGACGAGCTCGAGGATCTCGGCTACCGGTTGTCGTATCCGACGCTGACCCGGCAGATCCGCGACCGCAAACTCCGCCCGGTGTGCGAGGCCTGCGCGAACGCCACCGACCGGGCGAACGCGATGATCGACCATCCGCCCGGCGAGGAAACTCAGTGGGACTGGGTCGATCTGCCGAATCCACCCGCCTCCTGGGGCTGGGGCGGGATGGCGCACCTGCTGGTCGGGTCCCTGGCGCATTCGGGGCGCTGGCGCGGGATCCTGGCACCGGCGATGACCCAACCGCACCTGGTCGACGGCCTCGACCGGGTCAGCCGCCAGTTCGGCGGCGTGACGAGGGTGTGGCGGTTCGATCGGATGGCCACCGTCTGCCATCCCGAGTCGGGCCGGGTGACCGCGAGCTTCGCCGGCGTCGCGAAGCACTACGGCGTCTCGGTGGCGATCTGCCCACCCAAAGCCGGGAACCGCAAAGGTGTCGTCGAGAAGGCCAATCATACTGCCGCGCAACGCTGGTGGCGCACCCTGCCGGACGACGTTACCGTCGAACAGGCCCAACAACGCGTGGACGAGTTCTGCCGGCTGCGGGGCGACACCCGGATGCGGGCCACCGCCGACGGCAAGGCCTCGGTGGCGACGATGGCGGCCGCCGAACCGTTGCCCGCGCTGCCGGCCACGCCGTATCCGGCGATCCTCACCGAACCCCGAACCCCGGACCGCATCGCGGCAGGCGCTGGTGTCCTACCGCGGCAACCGGTACTCGGTGCCCCCGGAGCTGGCGTCGGCGCAGGTCACCGTCACCCAAGTCCTCGGATCGGAGGTGATCGACATCGTCACCACCGCGCAGATCACCATCGCCCGCCACCGCCTGGCCCCGGACGGCGCCGGGGTGATCGTCCGCGATCACGGTCATGTCTACGCGCTCGAGCAAGTGGCCATGGCCGCCGCCGGGTCCGCCGGGCGCCCGCACCGTCGGAAGGAACGTATTCCACCCGGACCCGCCGCGATCGAGGCCGCGGACGTGTTGCGCCGCAACATCACCGGACCGGCCACCACAACATCGAGTGCGGTCGAACCCTCGGCTGCAACGGCCTCGACGGTCATCGATCTGTCCACCTACGAGCGGGCCGCCCGCGGAAGGAACACCCTCGCATGACCACCACCCCGATCCCCGATGCGGTGCCGGCGCCGAACACGGCCGAGGCGGCCAGCCTCTACCAACGCCTGCGCGGCCATCTGGCGGTGCTCAAACTCCACGACGCCGCCGAAGCCCTGCCCGCGGTCCTCGACCGCGCGCAACAGACCAACCTGTCGATGACCGCCACCCTGGAGGAGTTGCTCTCGATCGAGGTCGACGCTACCGAGGCCCGCCGACTCGCCGGACGATTGCGGTTTGCGTGCCTGCCGACACCAGCGTCGCTCGAGGACTTCGATTTCGACGCCGCCGCGGGCCTCGACCGGAAGCTGATCGCCGAGCTCGGGACCTGCCGCTACCTCGAAACCGCGACGAACCTGCTGCTCATTGGCCCGCCGGGGGTCGGCAAGACACACCTCGCGGTCGGGCTGGCGCGGGCCGCGGTGCACGCCGGATACCGCACCTACTTCACCACCGCCGCCGACCTCGCCGCCCGCTGCCACCGGGCCGCGATCGAGGGCCGGTGGGCGACGACGATGCGGTTCTTCGCCGGCCCCACCCTGCTGGTCGTCGACTTATGCCGCCCCCGTAACTATGCCGATGCCGGGCGGCGTTCCGGGTGGGCTGCCCTGTCTTGCAATGACTTGCAGTACTTCGAATCTGAATGTGCTTGGCATATTCACAGTGCCTCCAGGAACGCGAGCAGCTGATCCGGTGGTCGGTAGCGTCCGGGTGGCGATGTCGACGACGCGAGGTGTGCGAGGGCACGCTCTTTGATCGCGAGGTCGGCGTGCAGGTAGGCGGTGGTGGATCGAACGTCTGCATGCCCGAGCCAGAGGGCGATGACGGTCGTATCGACGCCTGCGTGCAGAAGCGTCATGGCGCAGGTATGCCGGAAGACGTGGGGGCTGAGGTGTTTTCCGACCAGCGACGGACAGGACTGCCGAGCTTGTGCGGCGTAGATGGTGACTCTGCGTTGGACGGCATCGACACTCAACCGTCGGCCGGTTCGAGTGCAGAACGCCGCATCGTCGCGTTGTCCGACTCGTTCGATCAGCCACACGTTCATGACTGCGCGCACTGATTCGGCACCGACCGTTCTTTGCGGCCCTTGCCGACGCACCGAACGTGTCCGCTCGTTCCGGTGACGACGTCGCCGCAGTTGAGTCCGAGCAGTTCCGAGACCCGCAGACCGGTCTGCATCGCCAACGTCATCAGCGCATGATCACGCCGCCCGGCCCAGGTGCCGCGGTCAGCAGCGGCAAGCATCGCAGCGGCCTCGGGTTCGTCGAGGAAGCAGACGATGGCTTTGTCGAACCGTTTCGGTGGGATCGCCAGGACCTGTGCGATGAGCGCTGCATGTTCGGGATGCCGCAGGGCGGCATAGGAGAACAGTGAGCGGATGGCGGTCAGTCTGGCGTTTCGGGTGCGGGCGGAGTTGGCGCGATCGTTCTCGAGGTGATCGAGGAACGCGCAGATCGCGTCGGCGTCGAGATCGGTCCAGTCCAACCGTGACGGGGCTCGGTGGGTTCGTTGTTCCATGAACGCCAGCAGCAGCCGCATCGTATCTCGGTAGGCGGCGATGGTGTGTTCGCTGGCGCGGCGCTGCATGGTCAACCGCTCGAGGAAGAACGACTGCACCGTCGACGCGATTGCGGTCATGAGTTCACCTGCGGCAGGGTTGGTTCGAGCCGCTCTGCCGCCAACGCCAGCAGCTGCGGTGCCGCGGACAGATACCAATAGGTCGATCGTGGGTCGCGGTGACCGAGGTAGGTGGAGAGCCGCGGAAGTCGAGCGGCGACGTCCTCGCCGTCGCGGTACCACTGCAACAGCACTGTCACTGCGAACGTGTGTCGGAGGTCGTGGATCCTCGGCGCCACCGTCGACTGTCGCCCGATTCCGCTGCCGCGCCGTAGGTCTGCGAATACTTCGAACACCGACTCGTAGATCACCCGGCGGCCGGTGAGCGAGACGAAGTAGCTCTCGTTCCCGGGTGTGCGGTCGAAGCTCTCGCGTAGGGATGCGTGGCGCGCCAACGCCTCGGTTTGCAGCATCGCGATTGGCACACCGGGTGCGGCGACACCCCGTACGTCGAGGTCGTCGCCCGAGACCACCCGCATGAGGTGCGGGCCAAGAGCGGCTACCGGCGGGTGTACGTCTCCGACGAGCTGGACCGCCTCTACGGCGAGTACGTCTGGCGGTTGTGTGAGGTCGGCGCCGATCTGGCCACCGACGACTTCGACGGCACTTGCGTGTTCGTCAACCTCGACCGGGAGCCGCGGTTCGCGCCGTGGCGACCGGAGTCCGTCTACGACCTGGTGGACCGGCTGCGCCGCGAGCTGTCGGGGCAGGTGCCGCAGGCCTGGTCGCCGCACTGGATGCGGCACAGCCACGCCACGGCGCTGTTGTTGTCGGGGGTACCGGTGCACGTGGTGAGTCGACGATTGGGGCATGTCGACGTGCAGACCACGCTCAACACCTACGCGCACGTGAGCGAGGACGCCGAGATGCGGGCGGTCGCCGACTGGAAGGCGGTCACCGCCGGCTGGCGAGTCGGCGCGCACCGCGACGAGCGGATCGAGTCCGGCTCGTGACCGGCGGGCGCGACGAGGCCACGATCGACTGGGTGGAAGCGGCCCGCGTCCGCTGCGACCCGCAGGCGCTGGAGGACTTGTGGGCGGCGGTGCCGGAACCGATGCGGCTGTTGTGCTTCGCCGAGTCGAGTGTCCCACCGGAATACGCGGGAGCGTTCTGCCACGACGGGACCTGGCGGGCCGGGGTGGACTTGTCGCAGCTGCCGGAGCCGATGCGCCGGGAGGTGGCGTGGTGTGTGTTCCGGATCATCGAGCTGGGCGGGAAGATCCCGACACCGGGCTTGAGCATGCTGGTGCGCCGGCTCGGTGAGGTGATCGCCGATCGTGCCGGGCGGGCGCCCGCCTCCCTGCTCGGACTGCCCGTGCGGGACTGGTGCCGGCAGATCCAGCATGCGGTGCACCGCCGCCGCGGACGGCTGCCGGCGGCCACCACGATGAACAACATCCGCTGCCTGCTGACGCGGATGATGCGGCTGCTCGTCACCGCCTCCGATACCGGCCCGTGGTGGCAGCGAGACCGATGGAACCCGGTCGAGGACAACCGGATCCCGCTGCGCGAGCACGAGCCGATGGGCCGGTACTCGGTGCGGTTCGACCGGATCGGCACCCGCTGGCTGCGGCGCGGGCTGCAGTGGCACTGCAAGGTCGGGCTGGAGACGGGATCGTTGAGCTGGTCGACGGTGCACCGCCGGATCGTGGCGGTGGGCGAGTTCGACGGCTTCCTGGGCGGCCGCGGGGTCGAGGGGCCGTGGCTGATCGATGGCGCCGCCGGGATGCGGGCCCTCATGCTGGAGTTCCTCGGTCATCTCCGCGCCAGGCCGGTCACCCGTGGACGCCGCACCGGCCGGTTGTCACCGGCGTCGATGCAGCGCCTGGCCAGCGATGTGGAGCAGTTCTACCTATTCATGACCGACAACAAGGACGCGGCCGCCGCGGCGCTGGCCGAACCGGGCTGGCGGCGACTCGGACCCGAGCACGCCGGCTTCTACCGGCGGGGTGAGCTGCCCGGCAAGCCGCGGCCCCGACTCGACGGTCAGGTCATCGACGACGACGCCATGACGCGGATCATGGGCGGGCTGGACCTGCTCGGCGCCGCGGTCGCCGACGGCGGGTTCGGGGACGAACAGGCCATGCGGATCACCATGCTGGTGGCGTTGTTGGGCCGGCGCGTCAGCGAGATCTGTCTGCTCGACCGCGACCCGCTGCTGCCGTTGTCGCCGACGGCCCCCGCCTCGCCGGGCGACCCCGCGGCAGACGGCGACGAGCTGGGGCTGGTCGCCAAGCTCCGCTACCAGCAGACGAAGATCGACGGCGGGCCGGACACCATCCCGGTGCACGCCGAGGTCGTCGCGATCATCCGCGAGCAGCAACAGTGGGCGCAGCGGTTCCTCGCCGAACACGGCGCACCCGGCAGGACCCCGAAGTACCTGTTCCTGGCCGCGCTGATGAACCGCAACGGCGACCGGCCCTACTCCGGCACCGTCCTGCGGAATCTGCTGACCGATCTGGCCGTCCGGCTGGACGTGCGTGACAGCACCGGAGCCCTGGTCGATTTCAACCGCACCCACCGATTCCGCCACACCGTCGCCACCCGGTTGCTGAACTCCGGCGTCCCGTTGCACGTGCTGCAGCGTTACCTCGGGCACCTCACGCCGACTATGAGCATGACGTATGCGCAGACGTTGCAGTCCACCGCCGAGGCCGAGTTTCTGCGCTTCCGCAAGATCACCGCCGACGGGCGCGAGCTCGAGGTCGATCCCCGCGACCTCTACGACATGCTCGAGCTGGACAGGCGCACCGACCGGATCCTGCCCAACGGGTACTGCCTGCTGCCGCCGCGTCAGGTCTGCGGCAAGGGCAACGCCTGCCTGACCTGCGACAAGTTCGCCACCGACGCCACCTTCCTGCCCGAGCTGCAAATCCAACTCGTCCGAACCACGCAACTCATTACCGAACGCCGCGCGACGTTCGAGGCCCGCACCGGACACCAGATGGGCGAGGACAACATCTGGCTCGCCGGACGCCACCAGGAACGCGACGCCCTCGGCCGAATCATCCTCACCCTCGGGCACACCCGGCTCGCCGACGGCACCGCCGGGGCGATACGCGGCGCCGGCGTCGAGGCTCGCACCGAGGCCATCACCGGAAAAGAGGACAACCACTGATGCGTGGCAACCCGGACAACCTCCGCCAGGCCGCCGCCCGCAAGAGCGCCGCCGCTCAGGCCCGAGCCGAGCAAGGACTGCACGAGATCATCCGCCGCAACGAGCCGGTCACCTTCCGCGGCCTCGCCCGGACCGCGGGTGTCTCCCTGGACTTCCTCTACCGCTGCACCCCGATCCGCCAACGCGTCCAACAACTTCGGGCACAACAGCAGAACACACCGCCACCGGCAGCAGCGGCCCCGACCGGAGACGGAACTCCGAGCAGCGTCGTCCGCACCCTCACCGCCCAGCTCACCGAACTCAAACGGCGTCACCGTGACGAGATCAGCGTGCTCCAACAAGCGCTCGAGGCCGCACACGGCGAGAACCTCGAACTACGTCGCCGCCTCGGCGCCCAACGCGCCCTCCAAACACCAGGGTGACGCCCTGACACTCTTCTTGCAGACGCGTACGCAAACGATCTACCTGCGTAAACACGCAAATTCACGCTCATTACCCCAGATAAGAATTCGGTATAGGTCGACGAACTGGGCTATCTCCCGTTGCCCGGTGAGGCAGCGTCGGCGCTGTTTCAGGTTGTCACGCAACGGTATTTGAAGACCTCGATCATCATGACGACAAACCGCAGTGTCGGCGAGTGGGGTCAGGTCCTCGGTGACACCACCGTCGCCGCGGCCATGCTCGACCGGCTCCTGCACCGCTCCGTGGTGCTCAATCTGGACGGGGACTCCTACCGCCTTCGGGATCATCACGCCCGCTCCGAAAACCTCCGCAAAGCCACCACCACACCCCGCCAACCGCTACAGTAATCACCGCTACAGGTGGGCACTTTCACCGAGCAAGTCTGAGCACTTTCGCCGAGCGTCGTCAGTATCCGGATCCGTGTCAGCGCCGGACTACTTCTCTGATTGGCTCTTGATTCCGGAGAGGTTCCCCTTGATCCCCTTATTGATGATCGACTTAAGCATGAAGTCCGGCACCGTCCATTTGATTGCGATATCCAACGAATAGATGAGCTTCGTGCCGGCGCCGTCTTGGACGAGCTGATAGGTCTGCTCCTGCTTCACGATCATGTCCCCCTCGGTGAGGGTTGATGTGATCGTGGAGCTGTCGGGGTAGCTGAAGGCGAGCGTGTACCCCGCCTTCTGACCCATGGCGGACACATCGAACTTCACTGTGGCCGGCCGGCCCTGATCATCTTTTTCCAGGATTTCCACCTTCTGCATTTCCTTCTGCCAGATGGGGTATGCCTCCACATCGAGGATCACCGATTGCACAGTTTCGATGGGCGCTTTGATGGTGGTGGACTCGGTAATGCTGCTACTCATTTTCTGGCCTCCGTGATTGTGGGATTTCGGGTGTTGCCGCGAGGGGCATGTTGATGCACCGACTGTCGGCGCGAGAGTCCGCTGTGGATTCTGCTGAAGTGGTGGGTATGTGACGCAAACCTATTCGTGAGCGGAACGGCGGTCCCGTCGCCACGCGTCGACGAGATCCAGGACGGTGCTCGGGGTTGTCAAGGGAGTGGCCAGCAGTTAACCTAAATCTGACTCAGTTTAGAATATGTATCCGGTGATTGCCACCCTTGCTTTCCGGAAATTTCGATTCGCCCAACAAGCCGGGCAAAGCTGCGACGGGCACTGTGACATTTCGATCACCAGATCGGGCCCCGAGTTCAACCCATCCGCCCGCGGTCAGACCGAAGGCACCCGCCCGACCGCTCCGATCGTCAACCTGAGAGGCAAGGTCATGGATGGATTCTTCTTGACTCTGGTTATCAGCTTCGGGGTGATTTTCGTGGCGGAGCTCGGCGACAAGTCACAGCTGATGGCATTGACGTTTGCTAGTCGTTTCCGTCCGCTTCCCGTCCTCATTGGTGTCACCATCGCAACGTCGTCGGTCCATCTGATCTCTGTTGCGGTGGGCCACGGTCTCGGAGTCTCGACAACTCCGGGCTGGACCTCATTGGCGGCGGCCACCGCCTTCTTCGGGTTCGGAGTGTGGACGCTGCATGGTGACAGCTTGAGCGAGGAGGACGAGGCAAGAGCGCGTCGCAGCGTTCGCTCCGTCATCATTGCGGTGTCCACGGCATTCTTCCTCGCCGAACTCGGTGACAAGACGATGCTCGCCACGATCACACTGTCGGCGCAGAACGGTTGGTTCGGGGTATGGCTGGGGTCAACCGCGGGCATGGTCGTTGCCGACGCGCTGGCGATCTGGATCGGAATGCGGATGGGCCGGCATTTGGATGCCCGAGTAATCCAATTGGGGGCATCTGCATTGTTCTTCGGATTCGCACTGTGGCTTACCGACCGTGCCATGTCGGAACTGACCGGTTCGTCGATCCTTGATCGCCTCGCAGTGCCATTCGAAGGACGGGTGGCGAGTCTGGTTGCATCGGTGCTGGGAGTCCTGGCACTCACGGCGGTGTGGATCACGCGCCGACACGCGCTCGGCCGGGGTCTGTGGCCACGTGGACGTGCGGTATCGGGCAGTGTGGTGTGGTGGGCGCGCGTCCTGTTCGGCGCGGCAGCTCTGCTCGGCATCCTGGCACCCATCGCCGTTCTCACCGGCGCGGTGGAGCCGATCGATCTCGATCTGCTCGCAGAACCGGGTCTAGTGACCATCGGCGCTGCCCTGCTACTACTCGGCGTGAGCGTCGTGTTGATCGCGCAGGTTCAAGTGGGTGCAGCGCGACGCGCGGAGACTTCTGGCCGCTCACCGCTCGCGACGCGCGGAGTCTTCAGCCGTACGCGGAATCCGGGATTCACCGGAATGGCGATCGCGAACGGGGGAATGCTCTTGATGGTCCCGACGGTCCTCTCGGTTCTCAGCACAATTCTGATGTTGGCAGCAGCCCGAGTACATGTGCGAGGTGTCCGGGAACCAGCCCTTATCAGGAAGCAGGGAGAACTCTTCGTCGAGTACTCCGACCGCGTGGGCAGGTTCTTGCCCCGCATTCGATGAAAGGAGCGCATCGCGCAATGAATGGTATCGAGTTGGCAAGGATTGGACTCCGTACGGTCGTCGGCACGACGATGGTCGCGCATGGCGTGAAGCACGGCCGGACGTTGGACGGGACTGCAGGTTGGTTCGAATCGATCGGGTTCCGCCAGCCGCGAATTCAGGCTCGTGCGAGCGCGATCGTGGAGGTCGGTGCAGGCGCCGCATTGATCGCCGGAATTGCTACTCCTGTTGCTGCTTCGGCTGTTGTCGCCACCATGGCGGTTGCCGCACGCACAGTGCATAAGGAGAACGGATTCTTCATCACGTCGGAGGGCTATGAGTACGTGCTAAATCTAGCCATGGCATCGGTCGCGGTCAGTGCGCTGGGGCCCGGGCGATGGAGTGTGGACCGGCTCATACGCGCCGATTCCCGATCCTCTGGTATGCAGCGTGCCGCAGTCACCGCAGGTCTCGGTGTGGCCGCGGCGGCCACACAGCTTGCGGTCTTCTGGCGTCGCCCGCCCCGGAGACTCTAGACGTGAGCCAACCTCCGGGCTTCTCGCGGACCGAAACTTGGTCGCCTCGGTGACGCCATCAGCCCTAGCGGGCCTGACAGCTAGTGTGTTTCAATTCATTGATGTAGAAATTTTGTTAGATTTCTGCGACAGCACGGAGCCAGACGGAGTGCCATGCGCCCGCGAACGGCGGCTCGATTCCATTTCAGTTGTCGCTAGCCGGCCGAGTTGCACGACGACATACGCAGAGATGCTCGATCGCTCTGCGTCGAGAGAGGACAGTCGACATGACAGCAGAAACCACGGAGCAGGCCGTCTCCACCGGTCCCTCCGAGGGAAGGAGCAGGATCGAGGTACGCTGCCCCGCTGACGGGCGGCTCGTGGGCCGAGTTCCCGACCTGGGTGCGGCAGGAGTCGCTTCGGCCGCGAAACAACTGCGTGAAGCGCAGCCGGAATGGGAGGCGATCGGACCGACCGGCCGCGCGAAGCATATGCGGAATTTCCTCGACTGGATTCTCGACAACGAAGCAAACCTCATCGGGATCATGCAGGAGGAGACCGGCAAGTCGTGGGGTGACGCCTCGCTCGAGATCGCGATGGCCGTTGATTTGATCAACTACTACAGCGGTCACGCCGCTGAGTTCCTCGCTGACCGAAAGGTTCGCAGTTGGGGAGCAGCGGGAATGACCAAACGCCTCAGAGTTTTCGCCCGCCCGTACCAGCTGGTCGGCATGATCACTCCGTGGAACGGGCCACTCGGCGGCCCGATGCTCGATGGCGTGGCAGCCCTAATGGCCGGCGCCACTGTTCTCTTCAAGCCGTCGGAAGTCACACCCTTCACCTGGGCCGAGGCCTCGCGTGGCTGGCTCGAGGACATTGGAGCACCACCCGTACTCGCGAATATCACGGGCGGCGCCGAGGCCGGCGCAGCGGTTGTAGACGAGGTCGACATGGTGATGTTCACCGGCTCGACCCGCACCGGGCGCAAGATCGCGGCACGAGCCGGCGAGCGGCTCATTCCATGCAGTCTTGAACTCGGCGGTAAAGATCCGATGATCGTACTGGCAGATGCGGACATCGACCGGGCGTCCAGCGCTGCGGCCTGGGGTGGGATGTGGAACTCCGGGCAGATATGCATTTCCGTGGAGCGGGTCTATGTCGAGGCTCCGGTCTACGACGAATTCGTCTCGAAGGTGACCGAGAAGGTCGCGAATCTTCGACAGGGAATGGACCCCGACGGCAGCTTCGCAACCGACGTCGGAGCGATGTGTACTCCGGCGCAGATCGACATAGTGAAAAGTCACGTTGACGATGCCCTCGCGAAGGGGGCGCGCGTGCTCACCGGCGGAAAGCGGGCCGAGACCGGGCAGTTCTTCGAACCGACTGTTCTGGTCGATGTAGATCACTCGATGCTGTGTATGCGAGACGAAACCTTCGGTCCCACTTTGCCGATCATGAAGGTGGGGGATGAGCGTGAGGCCGTCCAGCTTGCCAACGACACCCCGTACGGGCTGAGCGCGAGTGTGTGGACGTCGGATCGTAGACGCGCGGACCGTATTTCGCGTCAGGTTGAGGCGGGAGCTGTGAACCAGAACAACGTCATGATGAGTACGTTCCAGATGACGATACCGATGAGCGGTTGGAAGCAGTCGGGCGTGGGCAGTCGCTCTGGTGGAGCCCCCGGCATGCTCAAGTTCTGTCGACAGCAGTCGGTGGTGTCCGAACGAATCAAGCTGAAGTCCGAAGCGCATTGGTATCCCTACGTGCCGAAAAAGAGCCGCTTCCAGGCGAAGATGGTGCGGTTCTTGGGCGCTCACGACTGGCGGCGGCGGTTAGGTCGTGCGCCCAAGCGCTGATGGCGCGCAAGTAGGCGGTGCCGAGAACGAGCGGCGCCCGTGTGGTCGGTTCCCAGTTGGGAATACTCCATGCGGGCGCCGTTGGGTGTCTTGCGGGTGCCGGTAACGCCCCTGGTGTGTCAACCTGGCGGGAGGTTGCGCCACCATAATCTATGTTCACTTCGTATCAACTGTCCCCTACCTGTGGCTGGTTTTACCAGGTAAAACAGACCGGTGCGCCGCCGCAGGTGTTGCGAAATAATTGGTGTGTGGGGCACAATATCTAAGAAGATTTAGATGACGTATCTGGCAACGTGCCACAACACTGAAGGAGAGCATGTGCCGTCGATGATGAATCCGCGGGGTCCGATCGATGAGGTCCGCCTCCGCCAAGCGGTTCTAGTTGCCAACCTGCCCACGCTGACGATGGTGCTCTTCCAACTGACCGGGGATGAGCGATGGCTCCAGGACCCTTACCGCCCGCAACGTGCGCGGGGCCTGGGCCCGAACGATTCCGGTGGGTTTCCTCCTGACGTTGCCGACGTAATCCGATTGAACGCCGTATCCGCGATTGTCGAGTGGTCGCGTGGTGCTCCGCCTGTGGTCCCAGTTCCGGAGCCTGAGTTGCTCAAACAGATGCTCAGTATCTGTATGGGGGAGGAGATCCCGGACGAGTACGAGCGATTGATGCGGGAGGAGATGGGGTTCGTACCAGCGCCGAAAACTGAACCGGTACAAGCCGGTGACTTCTCTGTGGTGATCATCGGTGCGGGTATATCCGGCATGATCGCCGCGATTCGTTTGAAAGAAGCCGGCATTCCCTTCGTGATCCTTGAGCGCAATCCCGATGTCGGCGGGGTATGGCTCACGAACTCCTATCCGGGAGCGGGTGTGGACACGCCGAGCTACCTCTACTCCTTCTCATTCTTTCCGCGCAATTGGTCGACGCACTTCGGCAAGCGGGATGAGATGGTGGAATACCTCCACGAGGTCGCAGACCACTTCGAACTGCGCCGGAGCATCGTTTTCGAAACAGAGGTGGAGACGGCGGTCTACGACGAATCGGCGCAGCGTTGGACTGTGAGTTCCCGCGATCGAAACGGCGCTACTCAGGAGTTCACAGGTAATGCCGTCATCAGCGCCGTTGGTCTCTTCAACAAGCCGAAACTGCCGCAGATACCAGGAATGGACTCCTTTGAAGGACCGATATTCCACACTGCGCAATGGCAGGACGGTCTAGATCTGGCGGGTAAGCGCGTCGCCGTCGTCGGTACTGGTGCGAGCGCCATGCAGGTTGTTCCCGCTGTGGCAGACGAGGTAGCCAACCTCACGGTATTTCAACGTTCGCCGCAGTGGATCGGCGCCAGCGACGAATACTTCGCGCCGGTGCCGGAAGACGTTCATTGGCTGATGGAAAATGTCCCGAACTATCATGCGTGGTACAGGTTCCGGTTGGCCTGGGTGTTTAACGACCGTGTCCACGCATCGCTGAAGATCGACCCGGACTGGAAGCATTCGGATCGCTCTCTCAACGCCGTTAATGACGGGCATCGTCGCTACTTCACCAGGCATCTCACCTCCCAGCTCGAGGATCGACCGGACCTAATCGAGAAGTGCTTGCCGCACTACCCACCCTTCGGCAAACGGATGTTGCTCGACAACGGCTGGTTCGCTGCACTCAAGAAGGACAACGTCGAACTGGTTACGGACGGGGTCTCGGAGGTGACTCGAACAGGCGTGGTGAGCAGTGCCGGTGAAGAATTCGACGCAGACGTGATCGTGCTGTCCACTGGGTTCGATGCGTCTCGCTACCTCCAGCCAATCGAGGTGATCGGTCGGGGTGGGCGCTCGTTGCGCGACACGTGGGGCGATGACGACGCTACGGCGTACCTCGGAATCACCACGCCAGGGTTCCCGAACCTGTTCTTCATGTATGGACCCAACACAAACTCTGGCGCGGGGGGGTCCTACTTCTTCATAGGGGAGTCTCAGGGGCGTTACATCGTGGAACTGATCACGCGGATGGTCCGTGAGGGGCACGGCGCGGTGGAGTGCCGGGTCGAACCGCATGATCGATGGGTCAGAGAAATCGACGCCGAACATTCGCAAATGGTATGGAGCCATCCCGGAATGTCGACGTACTACCGTAATTCTCAGGGCAGGGTGGTCACGAACTCGCCTTACCGGGTCGTCGACTATTGGGCAATGACACATGATCCGGATCTTGCGGATTTTGTGACCGAACCAGTTTCCGTAACAGCGATTGCCGATGCAGCAGGAGCGCGCGCTGGATAACCGAACCGAGCTACGGTGCCCGCGTCACGAGCCAGCGCGGGCACCGGCAGGGGCGGGTCCGTTCCCTCCGTTGAGGACTCTTCAACACGGTGCGGGCGGTCCAGTATGAAGTCTGAGCTGCGGCCCGCTGGGTGCCGGGTGTAGTGGAAGCGTATCCGCCGTGCAGTTCCCACCACTCCTCGGCGCGTTTGGCGGTTTCGCGAGCGGGGGTCGTAGCCCTCGGTGCGGGCATTGGCCCGAGAGACGTTCTCATGCGGGAAGCAATCGCCGCGATCCGCTCACTCGGGGTCGAGTTTGCTGCCGCCGCGATCTCAGAGTTTCCAGGTGTTCCGCCGGCGTAACCTTGGTGATCTGCGTTTGTTCGCCAACTGAAGCAGATGGAGATCATCGACCACGAGTGTCTCGTTCGGCAGCAGTCCCGCGGGGTCGATGGCCACGTATTCGATCGCCTCCCGGAACTGCGGCGTGCGTTGTTTTCAGGCGGGCGATCACCGCCGCCGTGGTGCGCCCTTCTGTACCAGGATCCCCGGTTGTCGGACAGTCGATGAAGCCGGTGTCCCAGGGATCTCAAATCCGAGGTTGCCCGCTCAAGATTGAATTGAAGAGCCCCGTTGAGGGGAGTGCGGGAACTCCTAAAGCCAATACCGTTCAGTTAGTGAACAAGGATGGTGCATTTCGGCGGCTGGGTGGGTTGTGGATGGTGTTGGTGGTGCGCGCGTTTGGCGGCCCACTTGAGGACTTTGCGTTTGACGACCCGTGGGTTGGCGCGGTGGCGGCGTGCGGGATTGATTCGGCGCAATAATTTGTCGATGCCGCGGTTCCACAATCTGGTGGCAGCGTTGTGGTTATGAGGGGGAGAAGGAGCTGTGGGACAGGGATCGTCGGGCGATCCGCAAGGCGGCGACGAAGGAGACCCGGTCCGGGTCGTGACCGCCGGCGGTCGCGGCATCGAGCATGAGCGTGCGGATGGCGTAGTGGCAGCACAGGTGCCCCCAGATTTCCTGCTGCACCAATGGTGGGGATTTCGACCGCAGCACGGCGCGTGGTCCGCGCTGATGGGTTTTCAGCTCGTCGAGGGTGTTCTCGATTTCCCAGCGCTGGGCGTAGGCGAGGGCCAACTCTTCGGCAGGTGCATCGGAGGGGTCGAGGATCGTGGTCAGCAACCGGTACTGCTCGGGGTTCTCCCGCCCGTCGTCGAGGGTGTAGTCGATCACGCGCACCGTCAGTGCGCGCTGCCGCCGATTCTTCCCGGAGGTGGGGACGATCTGCGCCAGCCAGGATCCGTCGTCGAGGGTCTCGAGGCGCCGAGGTGAGAGGGTCGATTTGACCCTCCACAGCAGGTCGGCGCCGGTGGCGGCGGCTCGGGTCCACATGTCGAATCCGTAGACGCCGCGGTCGGCGAGCAGCAGCATCCCGGGTTCGAGGGTGTCCATCAGATCGTGCGCCAGCTCCCGCTCGGAGGTGCGGCACGATCCGATCGCGGCGTCGAACACCGCGTGGGTGCCGCACTCGGCGACCGCCACCAACCGCGCCTGCGGGAACGCGGACTGCTCGCCGCGACTCGATCCCGGCCGCCCGAAATGCTCGGCGTTGGCCGGGGTGTCGGGCAGGTCGAGACAGGTCCCGTCGAGGGCCACCAACCGGCGCCCCGCGAGCCAGGATCCTGGTGTACCCGTGTCGGCGAGCGGTCGCGCGACACGGCGGAACAGCTCCCGCACCGGTTCGTATCCCAAACGTGAACGGGCTTGAAATATGGCCGATTTCGTCGGCGGCGACCAGGACTGCGACCATCCCGACGACCACGACAAACCGTCGGTGAGCTGCTCGAAGACCTCCTCGTAGGAGCCCTGCGAATTCAATGCCATCCCGATCGAGAAATACGCCGTCACGCGAGCGGTCAACGTGCGACTTCGCTGCTCCCTGCGACCGTATTCCGCGATCACCTCATCGACCAAGGACGCGGGAAACACCCTGGTCAGCAACCCCACCGACACCACATCCGACAACCGCCGATCCGAGACCGGCTTCACCCATCCACTCCGAGGCACACCTCATCGTATCGCAAACATCACTAACTGAACGCTATCGCTCCTAAAGTGTAGGGGAGCGCTCGATGCGGTTCCGGTGGCTCACTTAGCGCTATCGGTCCACTGCGATTGGGGTGAAGGACATTTCGGTCTCGCGGCGCTTTGTTCAGGTGTAAGTACAGCGGTGTCGCGGAGCGTCACCTTCTGAACTCCCCAGCGATCTCACGGAACGTCAGGGCTGCATCCACGACGATGCTGCACGAGTCCACAGCACCCGTCGGGACGTGCGGTCCTATCCCATCGCATTGTTCGACGAATTTCGCACCCAGGCACCCAAGAATTCGCGGGCCTGGGTGCGAGCGGTTGTGCACTCCGTTTGCGACCAATCGGACACCAATTCAATTCGTGCCCAATTCGTTCGGGTGATCGATGCGTTGTCGGTGTAGTTGCCCAGGGGTGGCCGATATCACCCTGCGTCGCGCCCGGCCGATCTCTGCGTGTTTACTGGTTTTAGGAATCGTTCTGGAGGTTAGAAGAAGTCAAGACTATCGTGCGAGACGGACGAAGTCTTCGAGACCGCGGGTGCCGCGGTCAGCAAGTCCGTCGAACAGTTGAGAAGGACGATGCCGACGTTCCGAGCCACCGACATCGTGGCTCTGGCAGTCTGAAGTGGTTCTGGCCCACTTTCCGTGATGGTCGTGTTCTCCGCGTGTCGCCCCCGGTGGGGTGGGGATTGTGAGAGATGATCTTGCTGGTGTTCCGGAAGCTGTTGTGACCTGCGTGTTTTGCTTCCCCACCTGGTGGGTGTCGCGATCGATTCGATCGACGTCACTTAGGGCGGGTGAGCATTCGCGCTTCCCCACTGTCGGTGTCGGCGTCCTGCCCCACCTGCGGTGATACCTCCGAGCGAGTGCACAGCCGATACGAACGCACGGTGGTCGACACCGCGATCGGTAATCGACCGAGTCGCCTCGTCCTGCGGGTGCGCCGATTCCTGTGCAGTTCGACCGCGTGCGACCGGCGCACCTTCGCCGAGCAGATCGACGGTGTGACCACGCGATATGCGCGACGCACCCCACTGCTGTGGGGAATCCTCGAAGGGATCGGGCTGGCGCTGGCCCGCCGCGCCGGAGCCCGACTGGCGACAGCACTGGGCGTGCACGTCGGACGCAGCACCCTGCTACGACTTGTCCGTGCGCTTCCGGACCCGCCGGCAGCAACGGTGGAGGCGCGTTGACTCATCGAAAATGCTCGCGTAGCCGCCTTCGTTGACGCGCTCGAGAATGCCCGCGTGGCGGCGTGTCGCTTGAGCGTGCGGGCGGGGTTGCGCTACCGCCGGAGGATGGGATTGACGATGGCCGAGCGCAAAGCCGTGACGAAGACGATCGCGACCCGCTACAAGCGGGCGGACAAGGCCGGTAAGGCGAGGATCCTGGACGAGTTGTGCGCCACCACGGGCTGGCATCGCGATCATGCCCGTAAGGCGTTGCGTGGCGCACTGCGGCCGCGGGTGGTGCGCCCGCGGACGCCGCGTCCACCGACGTACGGTCCGAACGTCATTGCCGCGCTGATCTTCTGCTGGGCAGTGTTGGGGATGCCCGCCGGCAAGCGGCTGGCCCCGATCCTGGGCGAGCTGGTGCCGCGGCTGCGCCACTTCGGCGAGTTGGACATCGACGACGACACCGCTGCGTTGCTGGTGTCGATGTCGGCGGCCACCATCGACCGGCGCCTGACCCCCGAACGGCGCAAGCACGAGCTGGGGGGCCGCAACCACACCAAGCCTGGGTCGCTGCTCAAGTCGCAGATCCCGATCCGTACGTGGGCGGACTGGGACGACGCGAAACCGGGGTTCGTGGGGATCGACCTGGTCGGCCATGAGGGCGGCAACGCCGAAGGTGAACATGCCTACACGCTGACGGTGACCGACATCGCCACCGGGTGGACCGAGAACCGCTCCGTGCGCAACAAGGCCCGCAAATGGGTGATCGCCGCCCTGGACGAGATCGCGAGAATCATGCCGTTCCCGATCCTGGGCGTGGACAGACAACGGCTCGGAGTTCATCAATCATCACCTGCTCGCGTGGTGCGAGAAACGCGAGATCACCTTCACCCGGTCGCGGCCCGGCAACTCCAACGACGGCGCTCATGTCGAGCAGAAGAACTGGGCGATCGTGCGCACCATCGTCGGCTACCACCGCTACGACACCGAGGCAGAATTGTTGCTGCTCAACAAGATCTGGGCGCTGCAGTCGAACCTGGCCAACTACTTCTGCCCACAACGGAAACTCGTCTCGAAGGTCCGCAACGGCGCGAAGGTCGCCAAGAAGTACGACGTCGCGACCACCCCACACCGGCGCGCCGAACACCACAAAGCGGTCGGGAAACACGACAAGGAGATCCTTGCCGACACCTGCACGGGCATCAACCCCGCCGCCCTCCAACGCCGGATCCAGGCGCTCACCACCGAACTGCTGACGCTGACCACCAGCAAGGCAGGGCCAGCCCGAAAGGCACCCGTCACGCGGGCATCCACAAATGAGTCAACGAATCAGACTTCGCGGGCATCTTGACGTGAGGCAATAGGCGCGTCTCCAGACAGTGTCGCCGATGGAGTCTATCGGTTCCGCGCTTTGTCGGGCTCGCTGGCCGCGACCATTTCGTGGCGTTCGACGACCTTGATTCGCTCACGGCCCTCGGGCTCGCCCAGGCTGCGCTCGTGCGCATCGAGGCGGTACCAGCCCTGCCAGGTGGTGTACGGGACCTGCTTGCCCTCGAGGAAGTCGATGATCGCGTCCTCGGACGGGTTGGCGGGCTCGGCGAAGCCGGACCGGTCCTCGAGCAGGTTCGCGACGGTCTCGTTCGCGTCGCCCTTGGTGTGGCCGATCAGGCCGACCGGGCCGCGCTTGATCCAGCCGGTGACGTAGGTGGCGGGCATGAACCGGTCGTTGCCCTCGGCGGTGTCGTCGGCGATGACGCGTCCGGCCTCGTTCGGGACGGTGCCTGCCTGCTCGTCGAACGGGAGCTTGGCGATGTTCTGCGACAGGTAGCCCACCGCGCGATACACGGCCTGCACGTCCCAGTCGTTGAACTTGCCGGTGCCCTTGACGTTTCCGGTGCCGTCGAGCTGGGTGCGCTCGGTGCGCAGGCCGACGACCTTGCCGTCTTCGCCGAGCACCTCGGTGGGCGATTCGAAGAAGTGCAGGAACAGCTTGTGCGGCCGGTTGCCCACGTCGCGGATGGCCCAGTCCTGCAGGGTGTTGGCGACCATGTCGACCTGCTTGGAGTTGCGGCGCGCCTGCTCGGAGCCCTCGTCGTAGTCGATGTCCTCGGGGTCGACGATGACCTCGATCGTCGGCGAGTGGTCGAGTTCACGCAGCTCGAGGGGGGTGAACTTGGCCTGCGCCGGTCCGCGGCGGCCGAACACGTGGACCTCGACGGCCTTGTTGGCCTTGAGTCCCTCGTAGACGTTGGCGGGGATCTCCGTGGGCAGCAGTTCGTCGCCGGTCTTGGCGAGGACGCGGGCGATGTCGAGGGCGACGTTGCCGACACCGAGGACGGCGACCTTCTCGGCCTCGAGGGGCCAGGTGCGCGGGACGTCGGGGTGGCCGTCGTACCAGGAGACGAAGTCGGCGGCGCCGTAGCTGCCGTCCAGTTCGATGCCCGGGATGTTGAGGGCGCGGTCGGCGTTGGCACCGGTGGAGAAGATCACCGCGTCGTAGAAATTGTGCAGGTCTTCGAGGGTGATGTCGCTGCCGTAGTCGATGTTGCCCAGCAGGCGCACCGACGGCTTGTCGAGCACCTTGTGCAGGGCGGTGATGATGCCCTTGATGCGCGGGTGGTCGGGTGCGACGCCGTACCGGATCAGACCGAAGGGGGCAGGCATCCGCTCGAAGAGGTCGATGCTGATCCCGCCGTCAGACGCGGCATCGGATTTCATGAGAGCGTCGGCTGCGTAGATACCGGCGGGGCCGGCACCCACGATCGCAACGCGCAACGGACGTGTCTGCACGGAGTCGGACACAGCATCTCCTCACTCATCGGTTCCGGCAAGCGCTGGAACGTCAACTGATGTTACAGCATGAACGTCATCAAAATCTAAAAAGAAATCGAAAGAATCGACTTGTTGTGCCGATCATGTTGTTGACCTTTCCAGATCTCGCCAGAAGCGAGATACCCCACCCCAGCTGCTGGTATGGACAAATCGCTGAAGCGTCTCTGTCCTGTGTCTCCGATGCATGAAACTGCTGATTCACCGCAGCGTCGAGGGATGAACGGTGTCGCGGATGAGTAATCTATTCTCTGTTAGGCAGGCGGATGTGCCGGGGGTTAGCTCTCGGGCCAGTTTCTTGCAACTGAAGTTGGAAGCCCTTCGAAGGCCCGGCGCGAGAGCGAACAATCCGTCCAGATTCGCGAGGTTTCGGCTTCTCACGTAGAAAGCTGTGAACGGAGCGTCGATCTTGCGCCGGGCGAGGTTGTGGATTCGGCAACCATCCAAGATCAGGTCCCACCGGATCGCACAATTTCTAAGCTGAGATTGGTTGTAACCGTGAACGCAGTCCGCTTACACGGGTGGCAGATGCCCTCTGAGTAGTAGCCACGCGATTGCCGTGACCAACCCCTGGACCGGGTCGACAAGGTCGATGATCATCTCTCTTCCTTTCTGTGTTAGAGCCCCTTTGATCAGCGCAAATGCGTGCAGCGTGAGGGTTGGTCACGCTGATTGTCGCGTCTTTGCGCTGTTGGGTCGAAACGGCGATCTCGGACATTCGAGACACTTGGGGTCGCATTAGAGCGCCTCTTGCTTCAAGCGGTCGAGATCTTGTCCCGTTCCGATAATGGCAGACTACGTCTTCTTGCGCTCAAAAAAACCTGTGCTAGTTTAGATTCACTGTGACTCAGGGCACAAAGGAAATCGGAGGACCGAGAAGCAGCGCTTTCGATCCGGGCGGTCCAACCGCGAGTACCGGTCCACCCGCGAGCGGTCGGCCCTGAGTTCCATGGGTGAGAAGTACGCGGACGAGCGAGGCGCTCTGCAGGTAGCTGAATTGCGACATTCGTACTGGAAGGGCGGTGAGGGTAGTGGTGGGAGTCGAAGTGCAAGTGGAAGGACTGACCAAGTCCTTCGGTTCGCAGACGATTTGGAAGGACGTGACATTGACCCTTCCCCCAGGGAGGTCAGTGTGCTGTTGGGTCCGTCCGGGACGGGGAAGTCGGTCTTTCTGAAGTCTCTGATCGGTCTGCTCTGTCCTGAAGAGGGATCGATCGTCATCGACGGCACGGACATCATGGGCTGTTCGAGTGATGAGCTCTACGAGATCCGCAAGCTGTTCGGTGTGTTGTTCCAAGACGGGGCGTTGTTTGGGTCGATGACTCTTTACGACAATGTCGCCTTCGTTCTCCGGGAGCACACAAAGAAGAACGAGACCGAGATCCGCCGCATCGTGATGGAAAAGATGGAGTTGGTCGGTCTCATCGGTGCCGAGGAGAAGCTGCCGGGGGAAATCTCAGGAGGAATGCGCAAGCGTGCCGGATTGGCGCGCGCGCTAGTCCTCGATCCACAGATCATCTTGTGCGACGAGCCGGACTCCGGTTTGGACCCTGTCCGCACCGCGTACCTGTCGCAGCTGCTGATCGATATCAACGCGCAGATCGACGCCACCATTTTGATTGTCACCCACAATATTTCCGTGGCCAGGACAGTGCCGGACAACATTGGAATGCTCTTTCGCAAGGAACTCGTCATGTTCGGACCACGCGAGGTGCTGCTCACCAGCGATGAACCGGTCGTCGACCAGTTCCTGCAAGGTCGACGGCTCGGTCCGATCGGCATGTCCGAGGAGAAGGACGAAGCCCAGATGGCGGAAGAACAGGCGATGGTCGACGCCGGCCACCACCACGGTGGCACAGACGACGTCAAAGGAATTGTGCCCCAACTTCAGCCCACGCCCGGAATGCCGTTTCGGCAGGCAATTACCCGTCGGCAGGCGCGCGTACGTCAGATGATGGATTCGCTCCCGCCCAATGCACGTGCGGCTATCGAGGAAAGCATGCTCGACACCGACTGGGTGGACTATGAAGATGCTGAGTCTGCAGATGCACTGCATTCGGCACGGATCTGAGGTGCGACGATGAGCAGCGATGTCACGGAGCCGATAGCGATCGCCCGGGAGACCCGTACGCCTTCAACGGCGGCGCCGAGTAACTACCTGCTCGAACGATTCGTGAACACTCCATTGCACGCGGTGGGCGGATTCTTCGAGATGTGTGTGGACACGTTCAAGGCGACGTTTAAATCGCCGTTCCAGTGGCGTGAGTTCTTCCTGATGGCATGGTTCGTGGTGCGTGTTTCGTTGGTGCCAACGCTGCTAGTCTCAGTGCCCTTTACGGTGTTGGTTGTCTTCACCCTCAACATCCTGCTGGTTGAGTTCGGTGCTGCCGACCTGTCCGGTGCAGGTGCCGCCCTGGGTGCAGTGACCCAGATCGGGCCACTCGTAACTGTTTTGATCGTGGCGGGTGCCGGAGCGACCGCATTGTGCGCGGACTTGGGCGCACGCACGATTCGAGAAGAAATCGATGCTATGCGGGTTCTGGGCATCGATCCGATCCATCGTTTGGTCGTACCGCGGGTCCTTGCCTCGACCGTTGTTGCGCTCTTGCTCAACGGCTTGGTAGTCACGATCGGTCTGGTAGGTGGGTTCAGCTTCTCGGTCTTCATTCAGAACGTCACTCCAGGTTCTTACGCATCCTCGCTGACTCTCGTCACCGGACTTCCGGAAATTGTGATCTCAGAGGTCAAGGCGGCCTTGTTCGGCCTGGTTGCCGGTCTGGTGGCCTGTTACCGCGGCCTCACCGTCAAGGGCGGACCGAAGAGCGTGGGCGACGGGGTCAACGAAACAGTCGTCTATTCATTTATGGCCTTGTTCGCCATCAACGTCGTGGTAACCGCCGTCGGCGTCAAATTTGGTACAGGGCACTGAGAGAGATTGGACAAATGGCAGCGACAGCCTCGCGGCAACGACAATTTCCGCGCGCACGCAAGGTGATCAGTACACCCTCGCGTTCCGTGCGAGGCCTGGGTGGACATGGGGTGTTCTATTGGCGTGCAGCCCGCAACACCCCCCACGCGGTCACCGCGTATCGAAAGGAAACCCTGCGTCTCATCGCAGAGATCAGCATGGGTTCAGGAGCACTCGCGGTGATCGGTGGCACCGTAGTCATCGTCGGCTTCATGACCCTATCTGGTGGATCGCTGGTGGCCATCCAAGGGTTCTCGTCCCTGGGGAACATCGGAGTGGAGGCTCTCACCGGATTCTTCGGTGCCTTCATCAACGTCCGGATCATTGCGCCGGTAATCTCCGGTATCGCCCTAGCTGCGACTATCGGCGCCGGCGCAACTGCTCAGCTCGGCGCGATGCGCATTTCCGAAGAAATCGACGCACTCGAAGTCATGGGTATCAAGTCCATGTCGTATCTTGTCTCCACTCGCTTGATCGGCGGCCTGATCTCGATCATCCCGCTGTATTCCTTGGCTGTGATCATGTCATTCGTGGCGACGAGGGTCACTACGACCGTGTTTTACGGGCAGTCTTCGGGTGTCTACGATCACTATTTCGCGACGTTCCTGCGCCCAACTGATCTGTTCTGGTCGTTCCTCCAGGCGATCCTCATGGCGATCGTGGTGATGCTGATCCACTGCTACTACGGCTACACGGCTTCCGGTGGTCCCGCGGGCGTCGGTGAAGCTGTCGGGCGCGCTGTGCGGACATCTCTCATTGCGGTTGTCATGGTGACGCTGTTGGCGTCACTGGCCATTTACGGCACTGCCGGCAATTTCAACCTGGCGGGTTAACGGTGACGAAATTGAACGGGTTGACGTCTTCGAGAACCCATCATGCGCCGCCGCGGCTGATGACAGCTGGTGTGCTGCTTGGGCTGTCACTGTTCGGGATCGTGTCGCTCTGCCTCGTTCAGTTCCGGGGAGGCTTCGACCGTTACGATACCTTTACCTTGCGTGCGGATCGGTCTGGGCTCGTCATGGACCCGGGTGCGAAGGTTCAGATGCACGGCGTACAGATCGGAAAGGTCTCTCGTGTAGACATGACCGACGGATCGGCAACGTTGCAGCTGGAGGTCGAACCGAAGTGGGCTGACCTCATCCCGTCGAACGCGAGCGCGGAGATCAAAGCGACAACGGCATTCGGCTCGAAGTACGTGGCCATCAATGTGCCGACGAACCCCTCGGCTGACCGCCTTCATCCGGGATCGACAATCACCTCGACCAATGTCACTACCGAGGTGAACACTCTATTCGAGAGCCTGACCTCGGTGATGGGACACATCGATCCCGCCAAGCTGAATGCGACCCTGACTGCGGTCGCGGACGGGCTCAGCGGTCGGGGCGCGAAACTGGGGGAGACCCTCACGACATCGAACCAGTACCTGAGTGCGCTGAACCCGCACTTGCCGCAGCTGCAGGAAGACTTCCGACAGTCTGCGATCGTAGCGAACACATACGCCGGTGTCGTACCCGATGTCATGGGAGTTCTCGACAATGCGTCCACGACGTCGGACACCATCACACAACAAGAGAAGGATGTGGGTGGACTTTTGCTGGCCGCGATTGGTTTCGGGACTACGGCCACCGATGTTGGCAACGAGAACGTTGACGGATTCGTAGCGTCAAATGACCATCTGGTCCCGACGACCGAACTTCTTGCCGAGTACAGCCCCGAGTACCCGTGCTTGTTGAACGCATCGGTCCTGGGCGGCAAAGTCATGAACAACGCAGTCGCCGAGACCGGATACTCTCTCACCGTAGATGCGGCTCTGCTGCTCGGTGACAATGTGTACGAGTACCCCAAGAATCTGCCGAAGGTGGCGGCAAAGGGAGGCCCCGGTGGAAAGCCGGGTTGCTATCCCACGATCACCAAAGACCTTTATCCAACACCGTATTTGGTGGCAGACACGGGGGCCAGCATCGCGGATTCGACATCGATCAAACCGAACCACAACCCCGACCTCCTCCAGTGGTTGTTGGGGAGCACACCGGGAGGTGCGGCCCGATGAAGGTCGGCGGATCCATCATCAAGTTCTCGGTCTTTGCGCTGGTCATGATAGTGATCGCAGGAGGGCTGGTCGTGGTATTCGGCCAGATGCGCTTCGACAGCCAGAACGGATACAAAGCAGTCTTCTCGAACGTTTCTGGGCTTCGCACGGGGGAGTTCGTCCAAATTGCAGGTGTGGAAGTCGGAAAAGTCGACAAGATTACGATCGTCGACAATACCCAGGCCGAGGTGGAGTTCTCGCTCGATCGTGAAGTATCGCTCATGACCTCCACGCGCGCATCGGTTCGTTGGTCAAATCTGATCGGCGACCACTACCTCGAGTTGATAGAGGGTACGGCGACCGCTGAGCCGCTTCCCGTCGGGGGCACGATCCCCATCGAGAACACCTCGGCTGCATTGGATTTGGACGCACTTCTCGGTGGATTCAAGCCGTTGTTCAAAGCGCTGGATCCGGACCAGGTCAATCGCCTCAGTTCCTCGCTGATCACCGTATTTCAGGGTCAGGGTGGATCGATAGCCGACGTGCTCAATCAAACCGCCCAACTCACCGGCGCTCTCGCAGACCGCGACCAGTTGATCGGATCGGTGATCACCAACTTCAACACCGTCTTGCGGACAGTCGATCGGCACAACGAACAATTCTCCCAGGGAATCGACAACCTCCAACAGTTGGTGTCAGGTCTCGCTCAGCAATCCGACCCCATCGCAAATTCGCTGGCGCATATCAATGATGCTTCAGCGACCGTCGCCTCCCTACTCGGTCAAGTCCGTCCAAACATCGTCAACGACGTGCATCAACTCGACCGGACCGCAACTCAAATCAACAGCGACAGTGAGTTCCTCGATTCGGTTCTCGGGCGACTGCCCACGATCTACCAGAAGCTGTCCCGACTCGGCCTCTACGGCGACTTCTTCTCGTTCTACATTTGCGATGCAACACTCAAAGTGAATGGTCCAGATGGCAATCCGGTCCTCATTCCGATTGTCGGTCAACGTGCGGGAAGGTGTGCTGTCTGATGAGATCCGTTGACAGGAGCAAACGGATTCGGATCGGTCTCCTCGGAATCGTGACGACCGTCGCCGTGGTACTCATTGCGCAGAGTTACGGCAAGATGCCGTTCATCACGGGAGGTAATGACTACAGTGCATATCTCGCCGACACTGGTGGCCTGCAAGCTGGCAGCAAGGTCGAAGTGGCTGGGGTCACCGTCGGAAGCGTTCAGGATATCGACATCGACGGCGACAAGGTGATCATGCATTTCTCGGCCAAAGGGGTCGAGCTCAGCGCGGATACCTATCTCGCGGTCAAGACTCAGACGGTGTTGGGGACGAAGATGGTGGAACTGAGCCCCGGCCGAGGCGATCGCATGCCACGGGGCTTCGTCATACCCGTCGAACACACCACTGTTCCGTATTCATTGACAGACGCACTGGGTGACTTGACCAATACCGCAACCGGGTTGGATACCGAACAGGTGACGAATGCTCTCGACGTCCTCAGCCACACCTTCGAAGAGACGGCACCGCAGCTCGGGGCGGCGATGGAAAATGTCTCACGATTCTCCGATACCGTTGCCTCACGTGATCAGATGGTTCAAGACCTCTTCGGCAACGCCGAGAAGGTCACCAGCGTTCTCTCGGATCGAAGTGAACAGATCAACCGGCTGCTCCTCGACGGCAATACCCTCCTCGCCGCGCTGGACGCTCGTCGAGGTGCGCTAGACACCCTGCTCACCAACGTCTCCGCAGTCACCGCTCAGGTGAAGGGGCTTATCGCCGACAACAACACCGAACTGACTCCGATGCTCGAGAAACTGAACGCCGTGACGGATCTACTCAACAGGCGGAAAGACGACATCCACGCAATCTTTCAGCCTCTTGCCCTCTACGGAACCTCGCTCGGCGAGTCCGTTTCGGGAGGCCCCTTCTACAAGGCGTACGTGGCGAACATCCTGCCGGGGCAGTTCCTGCAACCGTTCATCGACGCAGCTTTCAAAGATCAAGGTGTCGATCCAGCGACACTCCCGGGGATAGGTGCCACATGGCCTGTCGACTGTGGAAACAACTCGCCCCCCGGCACGGTGCCACCAGGCGGCACGAAGCCGCTGCCCAACCCGAGCCAGTGCCCGGTATCGCCCGAGACCGTTCCCATTCCGGGCGTCAGCCCGCCACCGCCACCGGCACCTCAACCGCCGGTACCGCTGCCATTGATTCCGGGCCTGCCGGCCATCCCCGGATTGGGGGGCTGATCTGTGCAGAACATTCGGGAACTACGCGACAAGTTCGGCGTGCGTCGGCTGATCGCGGCTGCGGTGGTCGCAGTCATCGCTCTGGGCTCGGTTCTATTCGTGGGATGGCGCATCTATACCGCCACCACAACGACATCCGTTACCGCCTACTTCAACAACACGAGCGGTATCTATATCGGTGACGACGTGAAGATCATGGGCGTCAACGTCGGAAAGATCGACCAGATCGAACCGGACGGCGACCGAATCAAGGTCGACTTCCACTATGACTCGTCCTACAAAGTTCCCGCCGATGCAAAGGCAGTCATCTTGTCGCAAAGCTTGATCTCCTCGCGCGCGATCCAATTGGCGCCCGCCTACACAGGCGGTGACGCGCTCACTGACGGGGCTGACATACCGCTGGAACGGACCGCAGTTCCCGTGGAATGGGACGACTTCCGGGCGCAGTTGGAGCGTCTGTCCGCATCTCTCGGCCCCACCGAGACCAACAAGGACGGTGCCCTTGGCGGAATGGTCGACTCAGCGGCGGAGGCACTGAGTGGTAAGGGTGATTCGATCAACCAGACGATCAAGAAGATGTCGGATGCGATGTCGACCCTTTCGAATGGACGCACCGATCTGTTCGGAACCATCCAGCACCTTCAAGTGTTCGTGAGCGCGCTCGCTGCAAGTGACCAACAGATCGTCCAGATCAACGGTCACTTCGCTTCGGTCACCGATGCGCTGAACGGAACCGACCACGACCTCAGTGACGCCCTGAACGACATCGACTCGGTGACCGCTGATCTTCAGCAGTTTGTCGAGCAAAATCGTGACGGATTGACCAAGTCTCTCGACGACCTGGCTGCGGTGACCGGCTCGCTGGAGTCTTCCAAGCCGGACATCGAACAGATCCTGCACATTCTGCCGACAGCGTTGGCGAACTTCGCCAATATCTATCAGCCAGCGCAGGGAGGCATGACCGGGGCCTTGGCGGTGAATCATTTCCAGAACCCGCTCCAATTCATTTGCGGGTCCATCCAGGCCGCAGCGCAAAAGGGAGCAGAGGAGTCGGCGAAGCTCTGCGCACAATATCTGGCTCCCGTGCTGAAAACCCTTCAGTTCAACTATCCACCGGCAGGGATCAATCTGCCCACTGGCATCCAAGTGCGTCCAGAAGAAATCGACTACAGCGAAGATTCGTTGCGCCCACCCCCCGGAATGGTCGACACCTCGGTTCCGGGAGTATTCGAGTCGGCCCCGACGAAGAAAGCGACCGACACCGTGACGGCTGGGGACGGCTTGGCCGGCCTGCTCGGCGCACTGCGGCTGCCCGAAAACGGACCGAGCGGAGGTGGACGATGATGTTGAAAAGTCGGCGGGTCGCCAAGATAGGGATGGGTCTTACCGCAGCTGCGCTGGTGCTCTCGGGCTGTGAATGGCAGGGGGTCAACTCCCTCCCCATTCCAGGAACAGAAGGAAACGGCCCAGGTTCGTACACAGTCGACATCGAGATGCCCAATGTCGCGTCACTGCAACGGAACAGTCGGGTTCGTGTGGCGGATGTCGATGTCGGGCACGTCACGGACATCCGGTTGCAGGATTGGCACGCCCTCGTGACGGTGCAACTCGACGGCGGTGTCACGCTGCCGAAGAATACGGTGGCCAAGGTTGGCCAGACCAGCCTGCTCGGCACGCTGCACGTCGAATTGGCACCGCCCCTGGATGAGCCGGCAGAAGGAAGGTTGGCGGACGAAGACACGATCCCGATCGCGCATGCCGGGCTGTATCCGACGACGGAGCAGACTCTCGCATCGGTGTCAACGCTCCTCAATGGCGGAGGGTTGGCGCAGTTGAATCAGATCGATACCCAGCTCAATGCCGCGTTGTCGGGGCACGAGACCGACGTCCGCAGCTTGATCACCCAACTGGACACTTTCACGTCCGCGTTGAACGAACAGAAGGACGACATCATCACGGCGTCAGAGGGGCTCGACAGGCTGGCAGGAACCGTGAACGCCCAGACCCCCGTCCTGGAGAGGGCTCTCGATTCGATTCCGCCCGCGTTGGCCGTGCTGAATGAACAGAAGGACAATCTGAGCAACGCGATTGTCTCAGTGGGCAATTTCGCCGAGGTCGCGAATCGCGGAGTCACCGAAAGCCACGACGACTTGGTGCGGAATCTGCGTGCACTCGAGCCTACGTTGCGCGGTCTCGCTGACGCCGGACCTGCCCTGACTCAGGCGCTCGGCTACCTCCCCACATTCCCGTGGCCGCTCGACGGCACGCCGAATTTCGTCAAGGGCGACTACGCGAACCTCAGCCCCATTATCGATCTGACCCTGGGGCGGCTAGACAACTCGGTGCTGCAGGGCACTCCGGCGGAGGGTTCCCTCATCGCCCTCGAGACCGCGATGGGTCGCACACTCGGGCGCCAGCCCAACGTCGCGACCACAGCAAATCCGCTCACCGCACCGATGGCAGGAAGTGGCAACTAATGATGCTCTCCAGCTTCGTCCGCGTCCAACTGATCATTTTCTCCATCGTCACTGTCATTTCACTTGTCGTGATGGGCGCGTACTACATGCGCATACCGTCACTCGTGGGCATTGGCAGGTACGAGGTCACCGTTCAACTCCCCACCAGCGGTGGCCTGTATAAGACATCCAATATCACCTACCGTGGCGCTGATGTCGGGACAGTGCTCGATGTTGTTCCGACACAGCAGGGAGCCACCGCAACCTTGAGTATGAACAGTTCGGTGAAGATTCCTGCCGATGTCACCGCGGAGGTGCACAGCCGTTCAGCAATCGGCGAGCAGTACATCGACATGGTCCCCACGGCGCTCGACGGACCGTATTTGCACGACGGTTCGCTGATCCCAGCGGCGCAAACCACGGTGCCACAGGACATTGCCCCGATGCTCGATACCGCCAACAAGAACTTGGCGGCGATCGCACCCGGCAAACTCTCCACCCTCATCGATGAGAGTTACAAGGCGTTCAATGGAACTGGCCCGGATCTTCAACGGTTGCTTGACTCCGCAAATCTCCTAGTTCATGACGCACATGCCAACGTCGCCCCGACAACCCGGCTGATAGACGACATGGGCCCGTTCCTCTCCGCTCAGGCGCAGAGCAGTGACGATATCTATACGTGGGCGCGAAACCTGAACAGCCTCACTGCCCAAGCCAGGGAGCGAGACGAGTCGATCCGCGCGATCCTCCAGAAGGGTCCCGGTGCCGCCGACGAGGCCACAAAGCTGTTTCAGCAACTCAAACCGACGTTGCCGCTACTCCTCGGGAACTTGACGAGCCTGGGTCAAGTCGCCGCGACGTATAACCCGTCGCTCGAGCAGACACTGGTGATCCTGCCGCAGCTGATGAGCATGCTCAACACCATCGGCGTTCCGAACGACGTGCACAACGGAGGTGCGGGCGGTCCGGTCCTCTCCTTCAACCTCGGCAACCTGAACGCACCGGAAAACTGCACAACGGGTTACCTCCCCGCATCCGAGCGGCGCGACGCGAGCGCAATAGACGCGCCGCCACGTACTACCGACCCCATGTACTGTGCCATTCCACAGAATGCTCCACTAGATGTACGCGGAGCCCGCAACCTCCCATGCATGGAACATCCGGGCAAGCGCGCGCCGACCGTGGCGATCTGTAACAGTGACGAGGAGTACCAGCCCAAAGGCACCAACCCGTGGATTGGTGATCCTCTCCCAGTCGTCGGCAACCCACTGGGCGATCAGGTCCCCGGAAACGGCGGTCCAGCCCAACCGGCGCCGGGTGCTGGCGGCGGCACGCAAGCTGCACCGGCTTCCTACGGCACCGCTGTCACCCCAGGTGCCCCCGCACCCGTGGCAACCGCAACCTACGACGCCAAGACGGGTCGGTATCAGGGACATGACGGTGCGACATATGAGTTGTCCTCCGTTGCCACCTCCTCGTCGAATGAGGTTCGAACATGGCAGACGATGTTGACCGGCCGGAGCGCGTGATGCCTGCGGCCACCGGTACCGCAAGCGCACAACTGGCGCGTGCCCGCGCCGTTGCTGCGCAGAAGGCTGCCGAAGCAGCGGAGGCGACAGCCTTGGCCGCGGAGGCAGAGGCGGAAGCGGAAGCGGTTGCTGCCGACGAGTCCGCAGCCGTAGGGGCGCAGGAGATGGTCGCACACGATGCCGGAGAGCGGGCGGAGGAATCAGTTGCGGAGGAGCTGAGTTCGGAACACGAGGGCAACACGGTGAGTCGGAGTCCGATGGGGCGACGACAGTTCGCACTTGCCTCCGGATTCCTCGCCGTGGTCGCCGTGGCACTGGCACTCGCGAGCGTCTACATGCTGCTGCACCATCGGACAGTATCGACCCAGGAGGAGCGTGAAGCCGCGATCGTCGACTTCACCACCGCCAACATCAGCAATCTGATCGCCCCATCCTACGAGGACGCAGATGGGAGCGCACAGCGGATTCTCGACGCTGCTACAGGAGATTGGGCCGAACAGTTCGGGCCGAACAAAGATGCGTTCGCCGCCGCCCTGGTAGAGGCGAAAGTGCAGTCCTCGGCCGATGTAACCGATGTAGGAATAGAGAAACTCAACGAGGACGGAACCACAGATCTCCTCGTATCCGCGACATCCCAGGTGCAGAACACTGTGTCTCCCGATCCGACCCTGCGGACATGGCGTCTGCGCGTGACCGTCACAGAGATGGACGGGCAGTACAAGTTCTCGAAGGTGGAGCAGATCGTATGAGTACCGAGACACGCGCAGGCGAGGCCGTCGAAATCGACGACACCTCGCATCTCTACAAGCCCACGACCTCCGATGAGGAGGCGCCGGCAACCGGGCCCGGCACGGTCGCCGATCCCGAGGGGCGAACGGCCCATGCGCCGTGGCGCAAGCGTGTGGCCGCCTTCCTGATCGACGTGATCGCGCCCGTTGCTTGCATGCTTGCCGTCTTCGAGCTCTGGGACGTGCTACAGAGACCAGGATGGGGCTTGGCCGCAATGGTCGCCGTGTACCTTGCGTTGTGGGCTTTCCTGGTGTGGAACAGCATATTTGAGCAGGGTCGTACTGGTAGAACAATTGGAAAGTCTTTCGTGGGGATTCGAGTTGTTGACGGTGCCGACGGTCGACCGCTGGGATGGTTTCGAGCGTTTACTCGCAACCTTGCCCATGTCATCGACATCGTTCCACTGCTGTCGGGGTGGGCATGGCCGATCTGGAGCCGGCGAAAGCAGACGTTCTCCGACATGCTCTCCGGATCAGTCGTGCATATAGACACAGTACGGTCGGCCGACACTCGCTCGAAGCGGCTTCTCCCACTTGCCGTTGGGCTCGTGTCGGCGGGCACCCTCGTAGCGCTAGCGGTCGCGGCATATGCGACGCAATACAGTCAGGATAGAGACGCCGAGCAGACGAGAAGTGTGATTGCTCAGATCGCAGCAGACAAAGCTGCTGCGGTTCTCTCCTACAAGCCGGACACCGTAGAGACGGATATGGCTGCAGCACAAACTAATCTCACTGGCGGCTTTCTCGAGTACTACAAGAAGTACGCGGACGAAACGGTGATACCCAACTCGAAGAAGGATCTGATTGGTACCGCGTGGACCGTCGTGGGTACTGCGGTCACCAAGGCGGATCCGTCCACGGCTGAGGTTCTGGTGTACCTCAATGGCACCGTGACTACCGGCGCCCAACCGGCCGACATGATCAGTAGCATCCGACTGCACCTGGAGAAGGTTGACGGTGCGTGGTTGATCTCGGACCTCGTACCACTCTGACCGCGACGACCAAGAGAGACACCATCAAGTAAGGAAGGCACCATGGCAGAGCAGAACTTCTCTGTGACCGGTTCGACCCGCCTAGCGGCGGCACGGAAGCGAGCCAAAGGCGCCCGCGCCGCTGCGGAGCGAGCGAGCGCGGAGGCGGAGAAGGCGCTGCTGGCCGCTGAGACAGTGGCCGCCGAGGGCACGGAGAACGCGTCATCAGACGCGGCGGAAGAGCGGGCCGCCAGAGGTGTCCACCGCAGATCACGACGCGACCTGGCACTGATGGTGACCGCGGCGCTCGTGGCGGCTTCGGCGGGCGCGATCAGTATCGTTCTCGCCATCAACCACCACACAAAACAGGCCCGCGCAGACGAGGATGTCGCAATCGTGCAGGCCGCACGTGAGCAGGTGGTCAATCTACTCACTATCGACAAGAACGACGTAACTGGCTACTCCGATCGAGTGCTCGCAGGTTCCACGGGTCGGTGGCAGGAGGAGTTTACCGCGAACAAAGACGCGGTGATGGCCGCGCTCACCGATGCGACGCAGCCCACGTCTGGGCGGGTTGTAGAGGCGGGGATAGAAGATCGAGGAGAAGGAGGCACAACTTCGGTATTAGTGTCGGCCAACACGATTGCTGGTTCCAACGCCGATGAGAAACAACCGGGAACAGCGGTCCGCATGAGGGTCGGTGTCACCGAAGTAGACGGCCAATGGAAGCTATCGAAAGTCGAGATCGTTCGATGACGACAACACAGATGAAGGCCAGCGGCGGCGTGAACGGCCAGGCCGAGGAAAATTCGGCTCCGGAAGACACGGTTGTCGGCGCTGTGGAGCGGACAGAGTCTTCGGACACCTCAACACCGGATACGGACTACGCCGGATTCGCCCGGCGTGCGGGTGCATTCGGGCTTGACTGGATTGCCCCGGTGGTGGTTATCGCGACGGTGGCTGCGATCAATGTTGTTCTCGATCATCCGTTGTGGTGTCTGATCGTGTCCGGCCTGGTCGCTGCGGCCACCATCTCGTTTGTTCTCTGGAACCGGGTGTGGGAACAAGGGCGCACCGGGTCGACGGTGGGGAAAAGTGCCGCGCGCATCGTTACCGTCGACGTAGAAGAGGAAACGCCCATCGGGTGGCGGCGGGCACTATCTCGCGAACTGGCCCACGTGATCGACACGTGTGTATTGATGACAGGGTGGTTCCGACCTTTGTGGGACGGCAAGCGTCAGACACTCGCAGACCGTCTCGTGAAGACCGTCGTCGTAGTCGAGCCGTCCGAACCCGCTCGTGACAAGGGTCGGCTCCGCGTTGTCGCAATTCTCACGGTCGTAGTTATCGCGGGCGGGACGCTTGTGGCAACCACCTACTTCGCCCAGTACCGCCACGATCAGCAGACGTCGGAAGCAAGAACGACAGTCCAGCAAGTGGCCGCAGCCGGTTCGACCGCCCTTCTGTCGTACACCTTCGACACCGCAGAGGCCCAACTCGAGTCCGCCTCAACATTCCTGACCGGCGATTTTCTCGACTACTACAGGAAATTCACAGAACAGGTAGTTGTTCCTGCAGCCAAAGAGAAGAGCGTCACCACGCAGGCGAATGTCGTGGGTAGCTCGATCGAACAGGTAGACCCGACCAGTGCGACAGTACTGGTGATGGTAAATCAATCCACGACCACTTCCGACAGCCCGGCACCGTCCGCCTCCCAAAGTGCCGTGCGCGTCGAGTTGGAAAAAGTGGGCGGACGTTGGTTGATATCGGCCTTCAACCCGGTCTCGTGAACTTTTCGAATACCGAACCTCAAAGGAAGAAACCGATCCATGAGCACGCTGCTGAGAAGGTTCAAGTCCTCTGTCACCAGGGTTCAACCCGCGGGGACGGCCAGGAATTCGGCCCGGCGCAGATGGCTGATACGAGGCCTCGTATTGGCGGTCGTACATGTGATGGTCCGTGCCGCAATGGGGGTGGGAGTGACGAACCACCCATCATCGGATTCTGCCCTGCGGCTGCTGGCGATCGGTGCAGTCGTTGTAGTTGCTCTGGTTTGGGGAATTCTCGACGGGATCTGTAAAGGACGAGATTCTCCGTCCGCGCAGAACGCCGACCTGACCATCATTTGGCTTGAGGCGGCGGCGGTGGCGGCAGTCCTCGCGGGCGTACTGGCCTGGATTGTCGGTCAGGCAACCTCCATCGGCGTTGGCCGCAACTCGCTGTTCTTCGAGGCGACCTCTGGTGCGGCCTTCACGTTGATGCTAGTCTTCGCGCCCGCCGTAGCAGGATCAATTGTCGGACACTACCTGACGCTACGGAACACTAAGGGGCAGAAGGTGGCAGCAGTTTCCCAGAACAAGAACGTCGAGTATCTCGAAGACTTTGAGTATCTAGAAGAGGAAATCGTTGACCATTCCTACGAGGGTCCGCATCAGCATCATCGATAGCCGCGCCGGTGAATCACACCAGAGTGTGTGACAGCCAGCGCCTAGCGAAACCGTGCAACGCCAATCGACTATCTGGCCAATGTTGGGTCGGCAGTGGAAACATCTCTCCACCGGGTACCTGAGGGTGACGATCATCGTCATCAATGCGGAACTGATCAGCGACCGAAGACTGCGGCGCGCGAAAAGGCTTGCCCGTGGTAAACGGGGCGAGCCATCGGCAGGTCTGCGGTGTGCATACAGGTGTGACCGAGCGCCCATCGAATCTGGCGCGCAGCGACACGAGTCCACTTGACGGACTGTCGAATTCGGACAAGAATTCGCCAGAGGGGTCAGCAGTGCCCGTCGAAGGAGGCGCCGTGAGAAATGGATGGTCTCAGCGACTTTGCGTATGGAGCGGTGCTCTGTTCGCTCTCTTGTTCTTCATCGGTTTCGGCGTGATCGCGCGATACATCCCGCCGCCGGATCCACAACGAAGCGCGGCCGACGTCGCGGCGTTCTACCGTGACAACGCGAACTCAATCCGCACCGGCATGCTCGTCAGCATGTACGCCCTAGTCCTCTACGTTCCGTTTGTAGCCGCTATATCCGTGCAGCTCAAGCGCATCGAGGGAACACACACCCCGTTGACCTATACTCAGCTCGGAATAGGATGCACGCTCCCCGTGGCGTTCTTCCCTCCGCTATATTTCTTCCAGGTCGCGGCCTACCGGCCGGAGCGCTCCGACGACTCGATCATGATGCTCAACGACATGGGGTGGCTACCGTTTACCGGCATCATCTACGCGATCTTCATACAGAACCTTGCCATCGGCTTCGCCGTACTGGCGGATCGTCGTGCAAATCCGATCTATCCGAGGTGGTACGGCTACTTCTGCTTCTGGACCGCTTTGCTGTACTGCCCCGCCGGGTTCGATGTCTTCGTCAAGGACGGACCACTTGCTTGGGACGGCCTCTTCTCGTGGTGGCTCTCGCTGGTCTCGTTCTTCGCATGGCTAGTCGTGACCATCATGGTGACACTGCACGCGATAGCCGCCCACGTCGCTGCTCCTGACGACTGCGCAGACACGCCGGTCGCGGTCCGCGAAACCGCAGGACTGTTCATAACATGACCTCCACGAAGGACAACGCTGCCTGCGGGCCGCAAACAGATCGCCGCGAACGTAGCCTTCCGGCGGAAGCGGGCCTATGGCTGTTCATCTTCGGAGACCTGGTCGTATTCACCCTCCTGTTCCTCGTCTATCTCGCGTATCGCACAGACGAGCCAGAACTCTTCGCCAGCTCACAACAGACGCTGAGCATCAACGTCGGGGCCGTGAATACCCTGGTGCTACTCTGTAGCTCGCTGTTCGTCGTGGGGGCCGTGAGGGCGACACGAGCGGGCAACCGGCAACTCGCGCCATGTCTGGTACTCGCCGCGATGGCCTGCGGTTTCGTGTTTGTCTCGGTCAAGGTGTTCGAGTACCACGACAAGCTCGAAACTGATCACACGCCCGCCTCCAACTACTTCTACTTCTTTTACTTCTTCATGACCGGGCTGCACCTGGTCCATGTCGTGATAGGCCTGGGTGTCCTCACGTTCCTCTGGCGGCTGACCCGGCGCGCCGACGAACTCACCTCGCTGGGCATGTCGTCCGTCGAGGGGTCTGCGTCCTTCTGGCATCTTGTCGATCTGCTCTGGATCGTCATCTTCCCGCTGCTGTACCTAGTCCAATGAGCTTGTTCGAAGTCCCGAGGTCCCAGGCCCGATGAACAGAATCAGAATCCTTATTGCATCGCGGCCAATACTTGCTCTCAAGGTGCCCGAGGTGCTCGTCTGGATCGTGCTCGTAGTCGCGACGGCGTTCTCGTGGCTCCTCGGTCACGAGGCGGGGCGCGAGGTCGTAGCGATTGTCATCATGGCGGTCGCGTACGTGAAGGTACGCCTCGTCGGACTGTACTTCATGGAGTTGCGAGGCGTGGTTGGACTCCGTAGATCGCTCGATGCCTACATCCTGATCAGCCTCGTGCTGATCATCGGGTTCTACCTCGCCGCATGATAGACGGCCTTGCTTATTCGCGAGGAGCTCTTGCGACGATGTCATCGGTCGGCGAGGTCGGACACAACCCAGATCCACCAGAAACGTCTGAGCCTCTTCGGAAGTGAATCGTAGTGATCTGAAATCGATTCGATGAGCTCATCGCACACTTGGAATCTGCTCAACGGCAGGTTGCCTGGCTTCTGGTCGTCACGGGGAGTTGTCAGGTGGTCACCGCTGTCGACAGTTACTCCATTACTCCGACGGTTTCAAGCTGGTGCCCAGCCAGTGCCAGTCTTCGACGACCAGGACTACGGCCGCACCGCTCGGTAGCCCCGAGGTCGTGGATATGCACGATGTCCGGAGAGTCTGCCCATCGCGCGTGGTTCGCCGAGTAGCCGTCATGTTCTCGGCATCGAGATGAGACGGAGAAGTTTGACGGCGACGATTGAGTCTAGGGAGGGCTGATGGTAGGGGTACACGACGACGAAGCTGCCTCCCCCGATTTCCTGCAGCGTCGTCGACATCGCATTCGTCAACCCCTCAAGAATGGATCCTTGACAGAGCATTGGCGTGCGTCACTCGCCCACCATGGTGGCGAACCGGGAATCTGCCGCGGCGTCCGGATCGCCGGCGTCGGCTACGAGAATTCAGGATGTGCAGTCCGCGAGGGCACCGAGGAATTCGCCGACCACGTCCACGAACACCGCATTGTCGTCACCGGCAACCATGTGTCCGGCGGCGGCAACGGAGACGGCACGTGACTGTGGAATCAGGTCGAGCAATTCTTGGATGCCTTCGTTGCCGACGATGTCGGACTTGGCGCCGTGCACGAGCAGCGTCGGCGCAGTGATGTGGCTTGCTGCGGAGAAGGCAAGCTGATGAATTCCATGGGGGTTGTCCAGGTTTGCGCCGAGGCGGGTGAATGCTGGATCCCAGTGCCAGTAAAGGCGACCGTCGGCACGCTCACGAACGTTCTTCCGCAGGCCTTCGATGTTCTTCGGGCGGGGACGGTGGGGCTGATAGGCGGCTACTGCGTCGGCGACCTCTTCGAGGTTGGCGAAACCGTCGGGTGCGCTTCGCATGAAGTCGCGGATGCGTTTGATCCCCTGGGGTTCGACCTTAGGAGTGATGTCCACCAGAACGAGCGCGCGCGCGAATCCGGGGTTGCCACCCTCCGTGAGGATACTGGTGAGACCGCCCATCGAGGCGCCGAAGAGCACGGGACGGACGCGGTGTCCTGCTCTCTTTCCGATCTGGTCGACCACCATTTCCAGATCCCGGCCTAACGCGTCGATGGCATAGTCACCGTCTTGGTCCCAGGCGCTGTCGCCATGCCCACGAGCGTCGAGGGTGTAGACGTCCCATCCCTCGGCGACCAGGTTTTTCGCCGCGCGATCCCAGGAGTGCCTGGTTTGGCCGCCACCATGCAACATGACCACGGTTCCCCGGGTCGGCCCATCTGAGCGTGGCGACCATCGGTCTGCGGCGATAGTACCGGCGCCCCCGTCGAATTTGACAGGCTCCGACTTGTACTTGGTCACAGAGTTGCCCTTCTATAGATAGTGCGTGTCTGTGTTCCAGTGAACCGCATCGTCCGTGGTGACGGGATGGTGGGTCTGGCTGGTATGGAACTCTACCCAATGTGGGGCAAGCTCGCGACAGCGAAGAGCTTAGGAGTCAGCTTGCTCGTGCTTACGTTGGTGGTGGTGAGTGCCTGAGAAAAAGGTACCCGGTTGCGGCGTGAGGTGGGGTTCGGGATGGCGAATGCGAGTGAACCGTTGATGAATGTCGGAACCCGATTCGATGGCATCGAAGGCGTGGCATGGCGTGGCTCCGACTTCGGCTTCGGCTTCGGGAGGGAGTCTGGCGACGACAAGAGTGCCGGCGGCGCTCGCGCCATTCGCGGCGACGAGACCCTCGATACTCATCGGGCTGGCAAGGGTCTCACACGCCAGTTTCAGTCACGGGGGAAGAACACCAAACGAATCCCCCCGCGGCTACCGCAACTTTCGAAACTACCGTCTCCGTCTTCCTCTCACAGTGCAGAATCCTCCACAATCGCTGGACATCAACGGATCTGAACCCGCCGACCCAGCTGGGGATGTAGTGCCCGTAAACTGAGGATCATGACTTCGTCGACGCCGACCACCGCCAGCGACTTCCACCGTCTGCTCCAAGAGTAGATCCGCAACGAGTTCGCGGCGTCCCAGCAGTACGTCGCGGTCGCGGTGTACTCACAGCTGGCGGGACGCTTCTACCGGCAGGCGGCCGAGGAACGCGGCCACGCGATGATGATCATCCAGTACTTCGTTGACAACACACTCGAAGTAACGGTGCCGGGCATCCCGGACGTCGTCACCCAGTTCGATTCGGTCCGCGCGCCCGTCGAAATCGCACTCGAGTGGGAACGTGCCGTCACCGACCAAATCAGGACACTCGCGCGCACCGCCCGCGACAGCGGCGACTACCTCGGCGAGCAGTTCATGCAGTGGTTCCTCAAGGAGCAGGTCGAGGAGGTCGCCAGCATGCACACCCTGCTGACGATCGTCGACCGCGCCGGGGACAACCTCTTCAACGTCGAGAACTTCGTGGCCCGCGAGATGAGCGGCGTGGCCCGCGCCGACTCCACCGCACCGAAGCAGGCTTACGCCGACGACTGAGCGACCGCCAGCGGCGGGTGTGGCCGGGCTCGCCGCGGAACCGGGGACTGTCGGGATAACGGTTGAACTGGATCTGGCGACACGCCGAGTTCTCTTGGCGAGAAGGCAAGACGATGACCGAAACACTGGATCCCATGGATCAGTCGAAGATTGACCACCAGAAGCTGGCCCAACAACTGTTGGCCCAGGCCAAAGCTGAAGGTGTGGAGTTGGTCGGCCCGAACGGACTGCTCAACCAGCTCACCGCGAACGTCCTCGAAACCGCGCTCGACGTCGAGATGGATGAACACCTCGGATACGAGAAACACCATGTCAAGGGGAGAAATGGAGGGAACTCCCGCAACGGGCGACGAGCGAAAACGGTGCTCACGGAGATCGGCCCGGTCGAGATCGAGGTCCCGCGAGACACCGACGCCTCCTTCGATCCGCAGATCGTCAAGAAACGGCAGCGACGCCTGACCGGCGTCGACGAAATCATTCTGTCCCTCTCGGCAAAAGGCCTGACCACAGGCGAAATCGCAGCCCACTTCGACGACGTATACGGCGCATCGGTCTCGAAAGAGACGATCAGCAAGATCACCGACAAGGGCCTCACGGAAATGACCGACTGGTCCGTCCGCCCCCTCGACTCGGTGTATCCGGTGATATTCATCGACGCCATCCTCCCCCGCAAGCGGGGGCACCCCCAGTCAAGGTCCGCGACGGTCAGGTCGCCAACCGGCCCATCTACGTCGCGATCGGTGTCACCACCGCCGGAGAACGCGAGATCCTCGGATTGTGGGCCGGCGACGGCGGCGAGGGATATGGAACGAGCACAGGTTCGTTTCCGTAGTTTCGTGCTGCTACCTGAGGTTTTCCCACTGATTGGCGTGTCGTTAATCTTCGAGGTATAAGCCCGCGAGTTAAGCTTGTCGTTTAACCTCTGCCGTGGCGTGGGGCAGTTGGTGCTGGTGTTGTTCGGCGTGTCGCAGCGGCATGAGGCGACCACCGCCTGATCATCTTGAAGTTCCTTCCAGAGAACTTTCGAGACGAAGACAGGCGGTGGCCGTGAGTATCAGTGTGCCCGATCGGCGGGCGGTCGGGGAAGAATCGGTCCCCGATCCGCGTGTCGACCTGGTGTCGTTCCGCGAAGAGTTCTACCGGTCCCTGCCGGCCCGAGGTGATGCTTTGTTCGAGTTGACCGATGCGCTGCTGTGTTCCGGCACCGCGGTTCGCACCCTGGTCGAGTTGTCACTGGCCGCCGAGCATCGGCGCGGTCACGGCGCCTTGTACGACGCAATCAACTGCGGCCGAATAGATTACACTCGGCTGCGCCGCGCCCTCGGCGGGCTGACAATCCCGCGTGATCGCGGCGGCCGGATCGTGTTGGCCGTCGACATCAGTGCCTGGTTGCGCCCGGATGCACCGACGAGTCCGCAGCGGGGTTCTGCCACGTCTACGGCCGCGGGAAGAATCAGGCACAGCTGATCCCGGGGTGGCCGTACTCGTTCGTCGCCGCCCTCGAGACCGGCCGTACCTCGTGGACGACGGTGCTCGACGCGGTCCGCCTACGCCCCGACGACGACGAAACCGCTGTGACGGCCACCCAGGTGCGTGAAGTGATCACGCGGTTGCGCGACGCCGGGCACCACCGCGACGGCGACCCGGACATTCTGCTGGTGTTCGACGCCGGGTACGAGCTGGCCCGGCTGGCGTTCGTGCTCGCCGATCTCCCGGTGCAGGTGCTGGGTCGGATGCGTTCGGACCGGGTGCTGTGCTTCCCGGCGCCGCCACCGGGCCGTACCGGGCGCCCACCCCGGCACGGTTCCGACTTCAAATTCGCCGACCCCAGACCTGGCCCGAACCCGAGACCACCACCAGCACCGACACCGATCGCTACGGAACAGCCACCGCTGCGGCGTGGAATCGGTTGCACCCGAGGCTCGTCCATCGTGGCTCGTGGGCGGACCACCCGGGACCGCCACCGATCGTCGAAGGCACGGTGATCCGGCTGACGGTCGATCACCTGCCCGGGGACCGGCATCCCAAACCGGTGTGGCTCTGGTACTCACATCCTGGTGCGGGAACCGCCGATATCGACCGATTGTGGCAGATGTTTCTGCGGCGCTTCGACCTCGAACACACCTTCCGTTTCTTCAAGCAGACGTTGGGGTGGACCGCCCCGAAGCTCCGCAGTCCCGAGGCGGCCGACCGCTGGACCTGGATCGTGCTGGTGGCCTACGCCCAACTCCGGCTCGCCCGTCCTCTGGCCGAGGACCTACGCCGCCCGTGGGAACGACCCGTCCCACCAACACGATTGACGCCGGCACAGGTTCGTCGAGGGTTTTCGCGCACCCGCGCGACGATGCCTGTTCCGGCCAGTGCACCGAAACCCAGTCGACCCGGACCCGGACGCCCACCCGGATCGAAAAACACCCACCGCGCACCGCATCACCACGTGGGCAAACGCGCCGAAACCAAAGCTAGAAAACCCGTCGGGGCCGCCTGCCCAGGTTAAAGATCAAGTTAAGGTGTTACCGCGAAACGCTAGGTGCGAGGAAGGCGTGCGGTGGGTGACGAGCGACTGCGGGTGATCTCGGGCGACGTCGCACCGGGCGTGGCGACGCGAGATCCGCAGTGTTTCCAGGCCGAATGTGTGGAGGCGTTCGTCGCGTCGTGGACCGCGCGTGGATTCGCGGAATCGACGATCGCCAACGACGTCGGCGTGCTGGAGCGGATGCTGGCGGCGCTGGGTCGGCCGGTGTGGGAGGTGACCGCCGCCGACGTCGATAGGGTGGTGGGCGAGCTGGCCAGCTCGGGTCGATCGGTGTCGACTCGGCGGAACTATGTGCAGGTGTTCAAGGGCTTTCACCGGTTCCTCGAGGTTCGCAAAGCGGCGGAGATCGAGGCAGCGTTCGGGGTGCGGCTGGCCTGTCCGCTGGACGAGTTCAACGCCGCCCGCCACGTCGGCGACGACTCGCCAACCGCGAACACGCCGCCGACACCGGAGCGGGTGGCGGCATTCTTCGAGTTCCTCAAGGCGCGGATCGCGACCGCGCGCAAGTATGGCCCGGCCGCGCGGGACTACGCGTTGTTCCGCACGCTGTATCACGCCGGAGTGCGCGCCGAAGAGGTCGTGATGCTCGACCGCGGCGACGTGCACTTCGGGCGAGGCGCATTCGGCAAGCTGCATGTGCGGTTCGGGAAGGGCGCCAAGGGATCCGGGCCCCGGCCACGGGGGGTGCCGATGTTGGACGGGCTGGATCTGGTGTTGCGCTGGTATCTCGATGACGTCCGTGGCCGGTTCCCGGACAGCTCGGTGCTGCTGTGTGACGAGTCCGGCGGCCGGATGGCCGCGGCCACGATCCGTAACCGGTTGCGGCACCTGATGGACGTGGAGGGTCGGCCCGAAGCGGAGTGGTTCAGCCCGCACGGTATGCGTCGTGCCTGTGCCACCCACAACTACGAGCGCGGCGTGGATCTGGTTGCCATCCAACAACTTCTAGGCCACTGGACGGTCGGGTCGACCATGCGGTACGTGCGCCCGTCGGAAACGTTCATCGAAGACGCCTACCAACGCGCGATCTCGGCGACGCTGACCGAGTTGACCGGACAGGAGTGAGCATGCAGATCAGGTGGAAACTTCGGATGGCCGCCGCCCACCGCGAGGTCTGGACCGGCGCCCAGCTGCAACGGCTGCTCGCGGAGAAGGCCGGATTGGAGCTGTCCTCGGCGTCGGTGTCGGCGTTGTTCACCAAACAGCCCAGCCAGCTCAAGCTGTCCACCCTGATCGCGTTGTGCACCGCCTTGGACTGCACACCGAACGACCTGTTCGACATCGATACTACCCCAGTCGCACAACCGATCTCGTCGAACCCGACCAAGGTCGCGGCGAACGACACACGGGCGTCGCGGCGGGGCCGGTCGATGCCGCCGATCTGAGCATGACCCGCCGGATCCGGGACTGCTGCCGCTGCGGCCGCGGTGTCGGCAAATCCGACCGTGACCTGTGTGCACGCTGCCACTGGGCGGCTTCGCACGCCCCGGTCAAACACCGCTGCCCGGGCTGCGGTGCCGACCGGGTGCTGCAGCCGGGCACCGGTCGTTGCGTGCGCTGCTCGCGCACCTGCCGACAGTGCCAGGCCCCGGTGTTGTTCGTCGCCCGAGACCTGTGCAAGGAGTGTCTCCGACGGCAACGGCGAGACGCCGATCGAGCCGAGTGCCCGCGCTGCGGCAAACGCCGGGACTTGCGATCCGGCACCGGCTGCTGCGGTTCGTGTTCGCGTCCGGGCCGGCCACCGAATCCGGACACGACCTGCGTCGACTGCGGCCGGGTCACCCGACTGACCGGCGCCGGGCGGTGCCGACCCTGTTGGGAACGCTCGCCGCACAGGATCACCGTCCGCGCCGCCAATATCGCTGAAGCACTGGTTGATCCGCCCAGCTGGCTGGGCGGATTCGCCGCCTACCTGGTCGGCCGCCATCATCCCAGCCGCGCGTGCGCCATGCTCACCTGCCTCGGCAAACACCTGATCGACGATGCTCCGGTGTATCCGCAGGTACTACTGGACGCTGTCGCCGCCGACGTGCCGCTCGCGCGGGCGCTGGAGGATTTCCTCACCGCGAGCAAACTGGCACTGCCGCCCGACCGCGACGAACGCCGCGCCGCCGCCCGCCGCCAGTCCCGCATCGACGCCGTGCCCGCACCGCTGCGACCGGCGGTGACCGGGTTCGCCGCGCACCTTGTCGCCGGCCGCGAACGCGCCCGCCGCGCCGGCACCCACCGGCGCGGGCACGCCACGCTCGAGGCCCGCCTCACTGCGGTGCGGGATTTCGCGCGATTCCTGACCGCACGCCGTGGCAAGACCGACTGGGCGACAGTCGATGTCGGCGACGTCGAGGCGTTCTTGCACGCACATCCCGGCCGTCGGACCTTCTACCTGACCGGGCTGGGCCAGTTCTGCCGTTACGGAATGAGGCGTCGGTTGCTGCTGATCGATCCGACCGCCACGGTGCGAGCACCGCAAGCCATGGCAATTCCGCGGACCGACGCTTCCCGGCGACCGCCAGCGCGAGTTGTTCCGGCGATGGAGCACCGACCCCGACGTGCACCCGCACGAGGCGTTCGTCGGGCTCGCTGCCTTTTTGCACGGCGCTACCACCCGGGACCTGCAGCACCTCACCGACGACGACATCGACCACGACCAGCGCCGCATCACTCTGGGGCGTCGATCGCATCCCACACCGTTGGACCCGTGGACCTGGACCGCGCTGCAACGCTGCCTGCAGTACCGTCGGAACCTGGGCAGCCGAAACTCCCGTGTGCTGATCACCATGCAGACCAAGGCCACCCGAACGGCAGCCTCCGACAGCTACGTCAAGCACACCCTGCGCGAGGTCGGTATTCAACCCAGGATCCTGCGCTCCACCCGGCTGGTTGACCTCGTCGGCACGGTCGATGCGAAACTCGTCGCCGCCGTTTACTGCATGACCAACGAGGCCGTCATCGCCTACCTCTCCGATCACGTCGACACCGCGCGTCTGCCGAACCCGTGACAGTTCAGGCGCCACCTCGCACACGTTCGCTCGAACATGTGCGCTTTTGCCAAGTTCTGGCTCGCCGTGCTGACGGAAATCCGCAACCGCGGCGTCGCAGACGTGTGCATCGCCGTCTGTGACGGGCTCAAGGGGCTGCCCGAGGCGATCACCACCGTGTGGCCACTGACGGTAGTGCAGACCTGCCTGATTTATCTGCTCCGCAACACCTTCCGGTATGTATCCCGTCAGTACTGGGACGAGATGTCACGGGACCTGCGGCCGATTTACACCGCAGTCAACGAGACCGCGGCCAATGAGTGTTTCACCGAGTTCGCCGGCAAGTGGGGACCGAGGTATCCGGCGATAGTCCGGCTGTGGGACAACGCGTGGAGCGAGTTCGTGCCGTTCCTTGACTACGGAGCCCGTCGCAGAATGCGCGTTGAGAGAACGGGTGGAGCAGTCGAGTCGATTTTCTCGTTTGCTGCCGATTCTGAGGTGGCCGACTCGTTCCGGCTGGCGCGTTCAGCTGGCTGTTGCTCGGTGGATCTTCATCAGGTTGAATGCGCTGGCCGCGAGGTTGAGCTCGCCGAGGGCGCTGTTTAGACCACGGCCGGAGAATCGGTCGAGGACCTTCTTCAGGTTGCCGATGCCGGGTTCGACGGTGGCCCCGCGGCGTTTGTAGAGACGGGATCCTTCTGGTGTGCGTAGCCGGTGCGACATCGCCTGTCTCGGGCTCGCGCCTTCCGGAGGTGGTCCTGTCACGGGCTGTTCTATGACCGCTTTCGCGTGGTCGCGTGTCTTGTTCAGCGCGATTAACCGCTCTGGTCCGGGCGCAGAAAGGTTGCTGTCACTGCAGTACCCGGCGTCAGCGAGGACGACACCGATGATGTGTTCGGATCTGCCGGTATCGGTGTGCAGCATCGCGGCGGCGCGCCCACTTGCCTCCATCATCGGTACAAGGGATGCAATGTCATTGGGACTCTGACCAATCTGTACGGCCGCGATGATTTGATCGCTGGTGACGGCGAGTTGAGCGTTGTAGCCCTGGAGGAATCCGCGCCTGGTCGGCATTAACCGTGATTGTGGATCGGTGGTGTTGGCCACCGTCTTCGGCAATACACGCTTGGCCGGCTTCGTGGCGGCTGTGTGTTCGGCTGCCAGTGCGGCTTCGACGACTCGTCGGGCGCGGATGATTCGTGAGTGCTGTTCCAATGGAACAGGTGGGGCGCCCATCGGTTTCTTCCCCGCGGCGATCAGTGCGGCACGCCGTTCGAGTTTCGACTGGTGAGTAGCGGTTTCACGTGCCAGGTGGGCGCGTGCTTCCGCGAGCCGGTGCGGTCCGTCAGGGATACGACCGACCACAGGTTCACCCGCTTGAGATTTCGCCAACCGTGCCCGTGCCGCTGCATCGCGGTCATCTTCGTTGTTGCGCTGGCGTTTCAATTGTGCGGCCACCTCGTCGGCCGCTTGACGGATTCGCCGTGCACGACTGCTCTGGTCCATCAGCCGGGCAGGAACCCGATCATCGTCATCATGTGCACGCTGTGCAGCGCGGATGTTCTCGGTGGCGTCGGTCTGTTCGGCTTCGGCAACCATGTGAGTGACCTGCTCGCTCAGCCACTCATGCCCGCGGTTGGCGTCGATCGATGCGTTCGCGGCGATCTTGGTGCCATCGATTGCGACCGTTCCGAAGTGCCCTAGACCGGCGTGGCCGGCGATCATCAGTACCTGCGTGAACAACCCGGTGAACGCGTCCTGGCATTCGGCGCGGAACCGGGCGATCGTGCAATGGTCGGGGACGTCTTGCGCGCACAGCACCCGGAACGCGACATCGGTCGAGCACAACCGTTCAATCTGCCGCGAGGATCGAATCCCTCTGCAGTAGGCATAAATCAGAAGTCCCAGCAGCATCCGCGGGTCGTAACCGGCCGCGCCCACCCCACCACGGCGACGACGCCGGTCGAACTCGTGGGTATCGAGCACGTCGATCGTCTCCAACAGAAACCAGACAAGATGATCCGCAGGAAGCCATTCCCGCATATCCGGAGGCAAAAGGAACACCTGATCGCGCAACACCGGACGATATCCCTTGGCCATACCCAATTTTCCCAGACGAGCGTCACGATCAGTCCCGACGACACGCATTCTGCGACGGGCTCCATAGTCGAGGAAGGGAATGAATTCCGTCCAGGCGTTCTGCCAGAGCCGGATGATCGCCGGATACCGCGAGCCCACTTGCCGGTGAACTCGTCGAACTGCTCCCGTGCGGCAGCCTCGTTGGCAGCGGTATAAATCGGTCGCAGATCCCGTGACATCTCGTCCCAGTATCTGCGGGACGCGTACCGAAACGTGTTGCGGAGCAGATGAATCACACATGTCTGGACAATCGTTCGATCCCACACCGCGGTGATCGCGTCCGGCAGGCCCTTCAGTCCGTCACACACCACAATGCACACATCGGCGACACCTCGATTCTTGAGCTCGGTGAGGACGGCGAGCCAGAACTTCGCGAAAGCGCACACGTTCGCGCGAACGTGTGCGAGGTGGCGCCTGAACTGTCACGGGTTCGGCAGCCGGGCGAAGTCGACGTGGTCGGAGAGGTAGGCGATGACGGCCTCGTTGGTCATGCCGTAAGCGGCGGCGACGAGTTTCGCGTCGACCGTGCCGACGAGGTCGACCAGCCGGGTGGAGCGCAGGATTCTGGGTTGGATACCGACCTCGCGCAGGGTCTGCTTGACGTAGGAGTCGGAGGCGGCCGCGCGGGTGGCCTTGGTCTGCATAGTGATCAGCACAGGCAGTCACGACTACGCCCGCAGCGGCGTCACCAGCCTGGGGGTACCTCCCTGGACGTAGTCCTTGGGGGAGTCGCGGCGTTCAACATCGCCGACGGCACGGTGATCTCCGAGCTTTATCGACGTCACCGGGCCGTGGAGTTCAAGAAGTTCCTCACCGCGATCGACAAGGCCGTCCCCGATCTCGTTCGAGCGTTCCGTCCGCACCTTGGCTCGGAAGGTCCACGGTCTTCGTCCTTATGCCGCGCAGTTCCAGTTCGGCAATCACTGTGTCCCACACCCATGATCCGGTGAAGGCACCGTGCACGAGAAGCACGGGCTTGGCCATGAAATACACCTCATTCGTTTTACGCCGGGTAGTCGCATTATCGCCCGGGAGATGGTTGCCTCGCGATCGAGGCGTTCGGTTTCGCCCCGACACGTCAGGAGGAACGGCTTGGTCAATGTTTTACTCGGGCATTGTCACCCTCTGAGTCCGGAAGGCCGATGGCCTTCTACCCGTACGTACCCGCCACCTCTGAGCGTCACGCGACCAACCTGTCCCGATTGATTGCGATGGCGCAAGTTGGTCGCGTGAGCGCTCAGCGTGATGGCGGATGTGACGTTGGGGCGATCACACACTGGTCGTCACCGGCGCTTGTGACTCGCAGGCCGACGCAGCAGCGCCCAGGCCGAGGAAGCCGATGGCAATCAAGGCGATGAACCCGAGGAATACCAAAGCGGCGCCGAGTCGGGTGTTACCGATTCCTGACATGAGCACCGACCACGAAAGTGGCCCTTTCATCGCGAACACGGTGACAACCGCTTGGAAGACTCCGGCCAAAACGCAAATGCCGCTGAGGACCCGCGTACAGGTGCGCACGGTGGCGATCGCGAGAACGGTGGACGCCGTCGCGAAGACCCAGCCGAGCCAGCTGAAATACGCCGCTTGGAGGAAGGACGGACTTCCGACGCTCGCAGCCGCCAATCCGGCGAAGGTCAGATCCATCGCCGGGGAGTTCGTCGACGCTTGCGCCGGGACGTACGCCCCGGCTGGCCCCAGCAGACCCAGCCACAATGCCGCTGGACAGATCACGCCGAGCAGCGGCGGAATACGACGACCACCCGCGGTGATCTCGATATCAGTGCTCATTCGATTGTTCCTTCAGTTCGTAGGTGCACTTTGTTCGACTGGCAGTGTTGAAGTAGGCAGTGCGCCCCGCTTTTTGCAAGGTACAAATCGTTGACTGGGTTCGCGACAATCTCTCGGTGGCAGTCGCACCAATGCTGTTTCGCAGTTTCGTCACGGCGCGTTAAACGTGGCCGGCGATGACGTCGAATGCGCTGTGCCGGTTACATCCGCGACCGACTGCGACCCCAGACTCCATGTCGCATCCGGTCAGGGTTGACTGTATATCGAGTTCGACGGTACCATGATGACGCGGTCGGCGATAGAGGTTCGAGCCGATAGATCCTCTTCGAATCCTGTTCGGAACTCCGGCATTTCGCGCTCACTGCCCAATATTGCCACCCAATAGTTCACCCGTCATTGAGCATGGGATGTGAACAAAGGAGCGTCCTTGCCGAAATTAACAGCAGCGAGCGATCAACCGACACCTACGGCGCCGCAGCGACCTGGCGACCTGGCGGGGCCTACTCCGACCGAAGACCACCGAGGAGATCACGAGTTCGGTGAGCTCTTGGCGACCTTCCGCGAGCTGCAGGCTGCCCTGTCCGCAGCGGCGCCGCCCATTGGCCTGATGGGACAATTGCGCCGCGAGCTTCGTTCTGCGACGGAACGATTGGCGGAGTTTCGGGTGCCCGAACAGGAGCGCTACTCGCAGCGAAACGAGATGGAGGGCAGAGGGAGTCCGGTGCTGATCCCGTTTGCTGTTGAGGAGCTGAGCGAACGCTACATGGCCGTCGGTGTCGAGTTCACCGATGCGCACTTGGGCGGGAACGCCGCCGTCCACGGCGGCATTATTCCGCTGCTATTCGACGACTTGATGGGAAAATTTACGCGCAACAACGGGCAGGGTGTGTCGCGCACAGCATTTTTAAATGTGAACTACGGAAAGGTCACGCCACTCTATCGACCGCTGAGGGCGGAGGTGTCGATCGACCGGATGGAGGGCCGTAAGACGTGGATTACCGGCGGACTCCTCGATGGTGAGGAGTTGCTGGCAGACGCTGACGCGCTGTTCGTTCGGTTGCTTCCCGGGCAGCCGTGAATGCCTCGGAGAGGCGGGGAACCAGTACAGGTAGCGAGATGTAGTGCGCCCCGGAGAAGCGGGACGGCCATCTCTTCGGGGTAATCGCGCCGGTGCGATGCCGAACGGGGCGCGCTATCGACCGCGGCCGGCGAGATCGGCCCGACAATCCGAGATTGGCATGTCACATCGGGCGACGACCTTAGCGCAGGGAGGTGGATTCGCTCCGGCGTCCGAAAGCGCCCTCGACGTGCAGTCGACACGTCGCAGCGAGGGTTCGATGATCGGCTGCGCTGAGATGGTGGCCATTGCGGTCACGGTCGAGGGCAGCGCGTACCCGATTGTAGAACTCGTCGGTAGACAGGCCGAAATTGACGAAAAGATCCTCGTCTGTCGCTCCTCCGTATGGCGCCCACGCCAGGGCGGTACAGACTAGTGCGCGGTCTTCTTTGGTTAGCACAGGTATTCCTTTCTTGGAGGGGGACAGAGCCGTCAGCGGGATCAGCGAACTGATGCGGCCATTGGGGGACCAACCGGCGTTCCGGCCACCGCGACCGCCCGGGTCCGGGATTGGGACGTTACGAAGTTTCCGGAGGTGACTAGCATGCTCGACTGCAGGTGAAGTTGTCGCGATCGATGAGACGGTGTCATGAAGATCTGTGATCGCAGCCGGGATGGCAGAGGCGGATCGTGATCGTGCCCATATCCGCCTCGCCTTCTCAGCTCATCCCGATTCGACCCGGTACACGAGCACAGCGCTAAAGGTCGAGGATCAGTCTGGCGCTCTTTGCGCGTGAGACACATGGGTACATAACGTCATTCGCTGCCTGTTCGGCTGGACTGAGCAGACTGTCGCGGTGGTCGACCTCGCCTTCGAGGACCACCGCCTCACAAGTGCCGCACGTGCCCTCCTGGCATGAGGACACCGTGAATACGCCGGCCTCGTCGAGCATCTCGAGCACTGACTTGTCCGGTGGGACGGTCACCGTTTTACCCGTCCGCTCGAGTACGACGTCGAAGGATTCGGTGCGGATCGGGTCGCCGAGCTCTTTGGGAGCGAAGCGCTCGAGGTGCAGGGCTCCGTCCGGCCAGGCTGAGCAGCGCTCTTCGACCGCCTGCAGGAGTGCTTCCGGCCCGCAGCAGTAGATGAGTGTGTCCGGCTGCGGAACCTTCAGCACGGAGTCGAGGTCGATCATTCCGACCTCGTCCTGCGGATGAACTGTCAGGCGGTCAGGGTATTCGGACTCGAGCTCGTGCAGGTAGGCCATCGATCCCCGGCTGCGTCCACCGTATTCGATACGCACGTCGGCGCCGTCGGCAACCGCCTGAGCAACCATCGGTACGAGGGGGGTAACCCCGATGCCGCCGCCGATGAACAGGTAGCGGGGGGACGGATCCAACTCGAAGTGGTTGCGGGGTCCTCGCATATGCACGACTGCCCCATCACTCAGGTGGTCATGCACGTATCGGGAACCACCGCGGCTCTTCGGCTCGCGAAGTACGGCGATCTTGTACCGCGTCAGGTCGGTCGGTTCACCGCAGAGTGAATACTGTCGCACCAGTCCCGGCTCCATGATCAGATCGAGGTGTGCCCCGGGCGTCCACTTCGGCAGCTCACCGCCGTCCGGTCGCTGCAAGACCAGCTGCGCCACCTGGTCGGCGATCTGTCGATGGCTCGTCACCACGAGGTCGAGTTCGTGCTCCTCAGACATTGTTACTTTCCTTCTAATTAAGAGGGTATGGAGGACAGGCGTCACAAGCCCACGAATCAAGCCACCGAAACGGGGCCACGATTCCGATCCGGTGAGGCCGATGTGTCATGCACCGCGTTCAGGCACCCAGGTGCATAGGACCGGTGCACAAGCGAGTTCCTCATGGAGGAGGTGCTCCGCCGATCGCGGCCGTCGCTGCTGCGGCAACGGTGACGAGCCGGGCGCAGCAATCGTTGATCTCGGCTCCCGATAGCGGTCGACCCAGTTTGTACAAGCTCAACAACAGCACCGCTGAGCCACGGTCGTCGAATACCGGAACGCTCATCACTCTGACGTCGTATTTGCGGTCCGGATGAATAAGGGCGGGTTCGTAGTCGTCGAGGATGAGGGATTTAGTTGCCGCAGTCAGCTCGAGGGTCTGCTCTCGGCTCGCGTCCCGCAGCGGTAGTGCCGCGACAGCGCGTTCGAAGCGCCGTTGCTGGTCGCTTTCGAGCACCAGGGACCATCCGCGGTCGCGTACCCGATCGACGGCCGCTGCCAGCGCGTCCTGGTCCAGGACCTCACGCGATGAGGACATCCATCTTGTAACCTTCGAAGAGTCCTCCCAGGCGATCAATGGGACAGCCAGCGGCGGCAAGAACGGCATGCGCTGGCCAAGTCGGGTGTGGGGGGCTGTCCGGAGCCGGTCGGCCACACTACTTCCGATCAGCACCAGTTGGTCACCGATCGCGGTGGAAGCGCAGCACTCGCCCTCGAACTCGTTGGCGAGGGTGCTCATCTCGTCACGAATTCGGTCCACATAGCGCAATTGTTGAAAGAGGTCTGCCTCCGCCGGCGCCGTCAACGATGTCGAGGCGAATCGCCCGTACCCGCCTTGGAAGAAGATCAGCGGGGAGTGATCCGTCTCGACCTGCAGGTCTCTGACGCGTCCGACGACTATGTAGTGGTCCCCGGCGTCGTGGACAGTGTCGATATCGCAATCGATCCACCCGATCGCGCCATCGATCCGTGGTGCCCCGCTGCCTGCGGGTGTCCAGGAGATGTTCGCGAACTTGTCGACTCCCTTCAGGGAGAGTCGCCGACACACATCTTGTTGTTGTGCGTTGAGGATGCTCACGCAGAAGCGTCCGGAGCGTTCGATCGTGGGGAAGGTGGTCGACACTTTATCGGGGAAGAATGCCACCAAGGGGGGATCCAGGGAGACCGATGTGAACGACCCCACTGCCATGCCGACCGGTTTGTCGCACTCGTCTGTCGAAGTGATCGCGACAACTCCGGTGGGGAAATTGCCCAGGACGTTCCGGAAGTGGCGTGGATCGATCGCGCTATCGGCATTTACCACTGGAATCACCGTTTCTATCAGGATGGCCTTTAATCGACGCGTTGCCACCAGAGTTACCTTAATTCTGGTCGTAACACATCGCTTGCGTACGGGAATTTAAATGTTGTCGCCGGCCTCGACCCGGAAACCGACTTTTAGCGATACTTGGAAGTGCGCGACGGCGCCGTTCTCTATGTGTCCTCGCGTGCCGATCACCTCGAACCATTCCAGGTTGCGCACCGTTTCGTGAGCGCGGGCGATGGCGTTCCGTAGGGCTGCGTCGGCGTTGTCGGGTGACGAGCCGACGATTTCGATGGAGCGGTAGATATGATTGCTCATTTTCTTTCCTTCTGTGTCGATGCGTGGTTGTGAGAACGGCCAGGGGCGAGTTCCTCTGGGTTTTGTTATGGCTTGCGTCGTCGATCCATGTACTTCTTGATTCTCGTCGTCGGTCCGCCGGCGGAGGCAGGCGATGTCAGAGGGAGCGTCCGATGAGTTCTTTCATGATCTCGTTGGTGCCGCCGTAGATTTTCTGCACCCGCGCCGCAGCGTAGAGTTGGGCGATGGGGTATTCCATGACGAATCCGTATCCACCGAATATTTGCAGGCAGCGGTCAATTACTTCGACCTGTTTCTCCGAGCACCACAGCTTGGCCATTGAAGCGGTGGCTGAATCGAGGCCGCGCTTGATGTGATCGTCGATACAGTAGTCGATGAAGGTTTTTCCTACGAATGCGTCGGTTTTGCATTCTGCTAGAACGAATCGAGTGTTCTGGAATTCGATGATCGGTTTGCCGAAAGCTTTCCGTTCGCGGGCATAGTCGGTGGCCAGTGCAACGGCTGTTTGCGCTGCTGCGGCGGCCATTACGCCGATGATCAAGCGTTCTTGACCCAGTTGATTCATCAGTTGAGAGAACCCGGCACCCTCGCGGTCCCCCAGCAGGTTCCCGGCAGGGACATGCATGTCGACGAATGCGAGTTCACGCGTGTCCTGTCCGTTACCGCCGATCTTCTCGAGGACGCGACCGCGCTCGAATCCGGGCAGGTTGGCTGTTTCGGCGACTATGAGCGAGATACCTTTTGCGCCCTGGCCGGGGTCTGTCTTTGCGACGATGATCAACAAATCACAGTGCGAGCCGTTGGTGATGAAGGTCTTCGAGCCGTTGATGACGTAATCGGCTCCGTCGCGGCGTGCAGTGGTTTTGATTCCTTGCAGGTCCGAGCCTGTGGTGGGCTCGGTCATCGCGATCGCTCCGATGAGGTCACCCGACGCCATTTGTGGCAGCCATCGGCATTTTTGTTCGTCGCTCCCGTAGGCGAGGATGTAGTGCGCGACGATCGCCGAGTGGACCGAGTGTGCGATCGAGGTGTCGAGTCCGAACACGAGTTCCTGCTGCACGATCGCCTCATGCCCGAAGTTCCCGCCGAGTCCACCGAATTCCTCGGGGATGGAGGGACAGAGCAGGCCGGCATCGCCGAGCTTCTTCCATACCTCGCGGTCGATCTGATGTTGCTGTGCCCAGCGAGTCTGGTTGTCTGTTACCTCGCGGGCCACGAATTCACGTGTGTGCAAACGGAATTCGTGCTGTTCGGGAGTCTCCCACGGGCTCGGGTGGTTCGGAAAAATATTGGTGAGCATCATATTCTCATTTCAACGCTCGTGCGTCTTCGCCCGGGTGGGCCACTGGTAGCGGGTCTTCTCGCCATCGACCGGGAGCGGTGTACGAGAGAGTCTTGACAAGGTGTGCGACGGGTGAGCGACCCGCCGCATCCCGCAACAGGTTGGGGGATGCGACGGTGGTACGGCAACGCTCGTGTCGTCTCAGGGTCGGCCGTCGGCCCGGGGGACGTCCACCGTGTGGGTGTATAGCTCGGATTCCTTGGCGGCTTTGCGTTCCTCCTCCGCGAAGCTGGGTGCAGTGCACACCAGCAAGGTGCGGCCGTCGGGTCCGCCGAGCGTGCAGGAGTACAGCCCCAAACCGTTGGGGGCCTTCACCTCGTCGACGATCGCCCCCCCGGGTGCCACGCGTACTGCCCGGCCATACAGTGCGTCCGCGACCCAGATATGTCCCTCGGCGTCGAGAGCGCACCCGTCGGGTGCGAAGTCGGTCTGCACGATGGTTTCGATCGACTCGTACGACGGTTCCTTGCCGACCTGTCCCCACACACGCCGATCGTGCAGCGCACCGTCCTCACCGATGGTGAATGCGGTGAACCGGGCGCCGAAGGTCTCGGCGACGATCAGTGTCTTACCGTCGGGGGTGACGACCATCCCGTTGGGAAAGCGCAGGTCTTCGGCGACGACGGTGACCGTGCCGTCGGGATCGACCCGGGAGACTGCGCCGGGGGCGGGGGTGCCACCTCCGAACAGGTCGAACCCGAATGTTCCGACGAAGGCGCGTCCGCGTTGATCGACGACCATGTCGTTGGCGTAGCCGACTGTGTGCGGCGCGAGGTCACCGTGCAGTTGGAGGGTACCGTCGCGATCGCGGCGCAGCACACGCGAGTCCTTCATCGAGACCACGAGCATGGTGCCGTCGGGCAGCCAACCGATACCGGAGGGCTGATTGGGGGCATAGCCCATCTCAGTGGTGGTGCCATCGGTGTCCACCCGCAGCACCCGGTGGGTGTAGAGGTCGGAGGTGTACCAGGCTCCCTCGTGCCACCGCGGGCCCTCGAAGAAGGTTCCTCCGTCAAGCAGTTTCTTCATGATCGATGTCCTCTCGTTGGATGTGTCAGTTGGTGCGGGGGAGTGCGACGCTGACCGTGCGCAACTCGCAGTACTGGTCGAGGCCGACCGCTGCGTTGGCCCGGCCCACTCCGCTCTGTTTGGTGCCACCGAACGGCACCTCGGGGGAGACGATCCCGTGCCGGTTCACCCATGCCGATCCGGCGTCGAGGCGAGCGGCGATCTCGGTGCCGGCTGCGATGTCGGAGGTCCACACCGACGCGCCCAGCCCGAAGTCCGTCGAGTTCGCGGCGTCGATCGCCTCATCGACGTGGTCGAAGGGGAGGATCGGCAGGGCGGGACCGAATTGCTCCTCCGCCACCAGGGCGGCGTCCGGGTCGAGGCCGGTGACGAGCGTCGGCGGGTAGAACAGACCCGGTCCGGGTAGAGGTGCGCCCCCGGTCACTGCGGTGCCCCCCGAGGCGAGGGCAGTTTCGACGAGCGTCCGCACCCGTTCGAACTGTGCCCGGTTCGCGAGGGGACCCATCGTCGTGGCCGGGTCGAACGGGTCACCGAGGGTGGTCGCCTGGGCTACCCGGGCCAGCGCCGCCGTCAAGGGCTCGAGGACGTCGGTGTGGACGTACAGTCGCTTGATCGCCGCACAGACCTGCCCCGTGCGGTAGAAGGCCCCCGCGAAGATCTTTGACGCGATCTTGTCGACATCGACGTCCGGGAGAACGATCGCTGCGTCGTTGCCTCCGAGCTCGAGCGAGAGCCGCCGCAGCCGCGGCGCGGCCGCAGCCATGATCTGCCGGCCCGCTGCGGTGCTTCCGGTGAACGAGACCATGCCGATGTCGGGGTGGGTCACCAGGGCGGCGCCCAGCTCGTCGTCGCCGACGACGACGTTGAGAACCCCAGCCGGCAACACCTCCCTGAGCAGGCTTGCGAGCTGCAGCAGTGTGAGCGGTGCGAGGGGGGAGGGCTTGATGACGATCGTGTTGCCCGCCGCGAGAGCACACGAGAGCTTTTCGACGGCGATCATCACGGGAGCGTTCCAGGGGATTATCGCGGCGACGACGCCGATGGGTGCACGGTACACGCGGACGGACTGACGTGCGTCGTCGTGAATGATGTCGACCGGGAGCGGGTGTGCGGCACGGTGCCGCGCGAATGCGGCGGCGGCGGCAACCTCGAACTTCGCGTCCTTCAGCGGCAGTCCGATCTCGAGTGACAGTGTCTGCGCAAGAGTTTCGGCGTTATCGGTAAGGGTGTGTGCGATGGTCTCCAGTGCGCGGCTGCGCGTGCTCCAGTCGGCTGCCCACGTGCTGCCGGCCCGCAGAGCTGCATCGACGGCATCGTCGAGAAGCGCACGAGAGGCAACGGGACATTGTCCAGCGGACTCCCCGGTGGCGGGATTCTCCACGGTGAGAGTAGCGCCGGTGGCGACGAGTTCGCCGTTCACGAGCAACCGGGGCTCGGTGAGGATGGTCATGGTGTGGTTCCTTCCGTCGAGGGGGTCGCTGCAGTCACAGGAAAGACCGCCTGCCAGCCCACGCGCGCCTCGGCGTGTCGGCCCAGTGCGGCATAAAGTTCGTCGAGCACAGCGGCGGCACCGGGCTTGTCGAGCTTCCCCTGCAGCGAAGTGAGAACTTGCGCCGACAATGCCGTCACGTCGTGGTGCAGCTGTTCCACATTCGTGTGCCGGTCGCTTCCGGAGTCGGCCCTGCGACGCAGCTCGGCCAGCTCACCTGCAAGACTTTCCTCCGGCACTAGCGCCACGGCCGCTGCGCTCGAGATGAGCAGCTCGTCCACTTCTGCGCGGAGCAGCTCGTGCCGACAACTGAGCTCGATCTCGACAGTGCGCAGCAGCTTCACCACCGCCCGCACCTCGCCGACCAGTTCGGCGGGCACCACCGGGACCACCTCGGCGGTAAGGAACAGGCGAATCTGTGCGAGGGTGTCCAACCCAGTGGTGCGCACTTGTCGGGTGGATGGCACAGTGCTGCAACCGGTGTCGGTCATGATGCCTCCTCGGTGAGGTTCGCGCGCAAGCATTGGGCGATTGCGTGCTCGAGGTGGACCACCGCGCGGCCGAGCAGAAGAAGGGTCGGCCGGACCGGGGACCCGTCCTCGGGGCCGACCGCACCGGAGAGGAAAATCGCCGCGAGCTTGACCAACGCGTGCAGGCGCCAGAAGGCCAGGCGCTGGGGGTCGACCGCGTGTCCACTCGCGACCGCATAGGCCCGGACGTACTCGTCCTCGGAGAGCAGCCCGCCCACGAGATCGAAGCTGGTGGTCCACAGCATGGTCCAGGCCAAATCCTCGAGCGGGTCACCGAGGTGGGCGAGCTCCCAGTCGAGCACGGTGACGCGTCCGTCGGACCCGAACAGCAGGTTGTTGGCCTTGAAATCACCGTGCACAACACCGACGCGATCGGCTGCGGGAGCGTGAGAGCGCAACCATGCCAGCGCCCCGGTGATCAACGGACCGGGATCGGAGGTGGCCTCGGCGATTGTGGTGGCCCACCGCTCCACCTCGGTCGAGGGGGACGATTCCTCGCCGACCGAGTCCGGGGCCGGGACGGCATGCAGCTGCGCCTGGAGTCGGACGAGTTCGTGTCCTAGCACCACACGGTCGGGCGCGCGGCCTTTACCCGCGAGGGCTTTCCGGAGGTCGGTTCCGTCGATGCGTTCGAGAATCATGAACGGCAGGCCGAGGGGCGAGTCGTTCACCTCACACCAGAATGGCCGGGGTACCGGAATTCCACGCGCCGCGAGGTCACAGAGCAGATCGAATTCCGTGCGCAAATTCCCATCGAGGGTCGCATTGTCGAACTCACGGCGCAGCACGAAGGCTTCGGTCCCGGTTTCCGAGTCGTGCACGTCGAAAGCCCACGTCTCGTGCAAGGTGCCACCCGCCAGGCGGCGCAAACCGTCCACGGAAACCGGTCGCCCCCGGCGGTCGCCGATGTACTTGCTCAGGGCGGCGCCCAAATCACCGCTCGCCGGCGCGTGCAGCGTGGCAGCGGCAGTCATGAGGTGAATCCGTAGCGTGGAAAGGCGCCGAAGATCTGAGTTTCGAACGTCCCATACCCGACTTCACCTGTGTCCGTGGTCATCCGGCACAGCACATGGGTGGGACCGATACGCGCAGTGACGGACTCGTCGGAAAGGTCATAGGACACCGAGTCGACCCAGTTCTGCCCCATGTAGGCGCCGTGCCGCCACGGGTCCGGCCCACCGTATCCGGTACCGGCCCGCAGGTATGCACGCCGCAGAGGTTCGAGGTTGACCTGGCGTCGGGTGCCGTCGGCCTCGAGGAACGAGATCGACGACCCATCGAGCAGTTCCCGATTGGCGTCGAACTTCAGTTCGTGTTCGAGCCCGGAAAGCTCGAGCACGGATCCGCCCGCGGTGAACGTCGGCACCTGCCGGACTGTCTCGATCTCCCGCTCACCGGAGGCGTGCTCGGACACGACGAGGTGGACGGTGCGTTCCTCGAACTGCATCGGCGACCAAATCCACAACGGCGGTCTCTGCGCGGACAATCCATGGGCCTGCGCGATGCCCTTGGGTTCACGCTCGAGGCCAATCGACCGCACCCCCCAGGAGCGGTCACGGGCACCCCACCACGTGTCCGGTTGGACATCGAAACGTCGTCCGGCGACCGTGATCTGGCCCGTCCACCGTCCGCTCTGAATCAGACGGGTACCCTGCTCGAGCACCCGGCCCGCGACGCGGGAGAACAGCGGCGGCTCCTCGAAGGCGGGAACCGCACCGTTCCACTCGAGATCCAGGGAGACGTCTTCTCCTGGTGCTACCCGAAACCGCAACCTGCGCAAACCCTCGAGCACTTCGAGGTCGACCGGACCGACCGAAGTGGAATCGAGCCTGTCGACCCCGAGCTCCCGCGAGGCGCGGGTGGTCCACTGCGTGTCACCCACGGCGACCGAGGCGAAGGTGTCGATCACACCGAGGTTGGGGTAGACACCCATACCCAGCATGAAGAACACCTCACCGTCGTTGGAGTGGCCGGTGAGAAAGTGCCGGTCGTAGAAGCGCCGGTCACTCGTACCGGCGAAACGCACCGGCTCGTGGGTTTGGTGAATCATCAGGTCGTCAGCTGGGCCGATCATTGTGTACTCCCGTGTCTCAGTGGTCGGTGGTCAGTAGTAGACAGCCGGCGGGAATTCCCCCACCGGAAGTGGCGACGGCAACCTCGGCGCCGGGTACTTGCCGCGCGCCGGCACGTCCTTGTAGTTGCAGAACGGCCTCGACGAGGTGATCGAAACCGTTGCTGCGCCCCGCGGTGAGCTGCCCACCGTGCGGGTTGAGCGGCAACTCGCCTCCGGGCCCGATGCGGGTCGCTCCGGCAACGAAGTCACCCGCTTCACCGACGCCACAGAAACCGAGCGCCTCCAGCCAACTCAAGGCGTTGAAGGTGAATCCGTCATAGAGCAACGCGACATCGACGTCGGTGGGTCGCAGGTTGGTGCGGCTCCACAGGTGTGCCGCCGGGCCGAAGAGGTTGGGCTGATGGGTCATGGTGCCCTGATCCCACGATTGCGGCTCAGCCAGTTGGGTTCCGACGGCCTCCACCCGCACTGGCGAATGCCGCAGATCACCGGCGGCGTCGGCCGCTGACACGATGACCGCAACCGCACCGTCACAGGGGATGTCGCAATCGAACAATCCGAAGGGTGTGGTGATGGTTCGCGCGGCCAGGTAACTGTCCATGTCCAGGGCGGTGCGATTGAGAGCGGCAGGATTGCGGGCGGCGTGCCTGCGCGCGGAGATCGCCAGCCAGCCCAGTGCCTCACGGTCGACGCCGTATCGCGCCATGTACTGCGAGGCATACAGTGCAATCCAGTGCGCCGGGGTGATGGCGCCGAAGGGCAGCCGCCACTGTCCTTCCCCGCCGATCCGATCACGGGTCGCATCCAGCCGCGGCACTGCTGTGGTGCTCACCGCGGTCACACAGAGCACGTGCCGGCACAAGCCGGCTGCGACCGCAAGCATGGCCGCGATGACGGTCCCGGCCTGACCGGGAACCTCCGCGGCACCGCAATGCCAACTCGGATGCAATGCCAGGGCCTGTTCCAGACCTCGCACACCTCCCTCGGATACGCCCGGAAGGCCGACGGTCCCTGGGTAGGCGCAGATGCCGTCGATATCGGCGGCGGTCAGGCCGGCATCCGCGATCGCGGTTCGGCAGGCCTCGACCGAGAGTGACAGCGGTGTGCGTGCCAGTCGCCGACCGAACTCCGACCGCCCGACACCGGTCAGCGCTACCCGATGTTCGAACCGGTCGACGCGGGCCGGTGGTCTCACTACAACCGAGGGGGCTTGTAGCTTCACGGGAGGCGCGGGCTCGGCGGACGGCTCGAACACCGGTAACCACACCTCGTCCTTCTGCACGAACCGTGCTTGCACAGCGAGTCCGACCGCGACCTCTTCCGGAGGGCAGCCGACAATGTTCGTGGTCAGCCGCACCCGCGGGTCTTCCGCGAGGGCGACGACGGCCACGACATACGGCGGTGGAAACTCCGGGGAGAACTCGTGCCGGTCGAGAGTGCATGCGATGACCGAGCCCTGTCCGGACACGCAGGCGATGGCGAGGTCGCCGGCTCCACAGTCCGGGCAGAACTCCGCCGACGGATGCACCAGCCGGGTGCATCCGTCGCAACGCAGCACCCGCAGCGTCCCGTCGGAGCCGGAGGTCCAGAAGAAACCACTCGGCCCGTCGGTCCGCGGCAGGGGTGCCATCGTCAGGGAAGTCACGGTGTGATTCCGTCAGCACGCAACCACAGTTCCTGCAGCCCGCGGGTCAGAAACACCTGCTGCCAACGCAAAGGCCGTTCGGCGAGGCGAACTCCGGGGAGCCCCGTCAGCAGAATCGGGACCGCGACACTCGCCTCCAGCCGCGCAAGCGCCGACCCGAGGCAGGTGTGGGCGCCGAACCCGAAGGCGACATGGGTGTTGTTCGCCCGATCGAGGCGCAGCACGTCCGGATCGTCGAAGACCTCGGGGTCGTGATTCGCCGCAGCCAGCACCAGAAACACACGTTGGCCCTTGCGGAGGAGTTGGCCACCGAACTCGGTGTCCTCCCTCATCACTCGCACGACGGCCTTGCCGGGTCCGTCGAACCGCAGGAGCTCTTCGACCGCCAGGCGTGTATCGACCTGTCCGTCGCGCAGCGCCGCCAGTTGGTCGGGATGCCGGAGCAACGCGAGCATGGAGTTGGCGATCAGGTTCGCGGTAGTTTCGTGGCCACCGAACAGCAACAGAGTGCAGGTAGCAACGACCTCTGCCTGCGTCAGGGCGTCGCCTTCGTCACGAGATTCGATCAGTCCCGAGATGAGATTGTCGGCCGGTTCGGCTTCGTAGCGACGCAGCAGATCCCCGAAGTACTCGATGAGGGCGTCCATCGCCGCGGCCGCCCGGGCGTACCGGTCCGGATCGTCGAGCCCGGCCGACACCAACGGCGCGATCTCATCGGTCCAGTGCTTGAACGTGTCTCGGTCCTCGGGCGGCACCCCGAGCATTTCGGCGATGACGATGGCAGGAAGGGGATAGGCGAATTCGGCGATGAGGTCGAACTCGTCGTCAGCCGAAATCTTGCTCAGCAGGTCGGTGGACAGTTCGGCCACCCTCTCCTGCATTCGCTGCACGGAGCGCGGAGTGAATGCTTTGCGAACCAGGCTGCGCAGCCGCATATGGCTCGGCTCGTCCTGGAAAACCATCCAGTGCCGCAGTACCTCGAACGCCTGGCGGATCAAGGGGTCGGTGCCCGGGTCGGCCAGCTTGCGCTCGATGAAGGGCGCAATGCGGTCGGAGGAGAAGCGATCATCGCGCAGTGCGGCCGACACATCCCGATGGCGGGTGATCACCCATGATCGGTATTGCGGATTCCACACGACGGGGTTATCGCTGCGCAGCGGGGCGAACGCGCTGTAGGGATCCCGGATCGCTTCTTCTCCCATGAGATCGATCTCGGGTGTCGCGGCGGTCATCGTGCCACCGCCTCGGGGCGCTCGTCGATGACCCGGCGGGCCTTGAGCACAGCGCGCTCGAAGGAGCCGGACTCGACGAGAGTGACCGGAATTCTGATCAGGCACCGGGTTTTGAGCTCGTCGGCGGCTCGCCGTCGCACCCGTTCCCGGTCCTCAGCGCTGCCGAGGAAATCGGAAGACAGCTCGGCCTCTACCGCAATCTCATCCAAGTTTCCCCTACGGGACACGCGGATTCGGAATTCGAGGCCGAGTCCGTCGACCCCGCGCAGCGCGTGTTCGATCGCGGACGGGAAGACGTTCGCGCCGCGGATCACCAGCATGTCGTCGGCGCGTCCGAGTAGTCCGCGAGGCATCCGCGGATAGGTTCTCCCGCACGCGCAGGGTTCGGAAGTCATGAAGCTTCGATCATTGGACGCGAACCGGATCATCGGCTGCGAGATCCGCCACAGATGGGTATAGACAATGTTCCCGACTTCGCCCTCCGGTACAAGATTCGCCGGATCGTCCGGATGGACGATTTCAGTCCATACCTCGTCGTTGTAGACGTGGGTGCCATTCATCTGGTCACACTCGGCGTTGGTGACGAAGGGGAACATCTCCGAGGTGGTGCCGGCGTCACAGACCGTCTTCAGGCCCCAAGTGTCGAGCAACTTCTGTCGTGTCGACGGGATCGACCCTCCGGGCTCTCCGCCGGAGAGGAAGACCCGCAGGGGCGACGCCGCCGTGTCGTAGCCGAGGTCCTGGGCGACTTCGGCCATGTGCAATAGATACGAGGGAGTGCCTTCGATGACGGTGCAACCCATCTTGTAGATCATTTCGATGTGCCGACGGGTGTCCGCGGCACCCATCGGAAGCACCGTGGCCCCCACCGATTCGGCGGCGTACAGCATCGCCCACCCGCCGAAGAACAGGCCGAAGGGAAACGCGAAATGCACGATGTCGTTCGGTCGCACACCAGACGCCCAGTGCGTCATCGCGAAGATCTCCCGTGCCTGGTCCCAGTCCTGCTTGGCGACCCCGTACATCGTCGGAGTGCCCGAAGTGCCGCTCGAGCCATGGATGTGCCAAATGTCCGACCGATCGATGCCCAGGTATGAACCGAACGGCGGGTGCTCGGCCTGGTCAGCTACCAACATCTTCTTCGTGATGATCGGACAACGCTTCGTGAAGTCATCGAAGCTGCGCACCTGGTCCGGGTGGAATCCGTGGGCGTCCCAGTGACGCTTGTAGAACGGCAGCGTGTACGCCCGCGCAAGTTGCTTCTGCAACTGGGCGAGTGAGGCTGCCTCGCGTTCTACCGGGTCACGGAGCTCGCGCTGCGGGTTCCAATACGCCGACGTGTCGGGCATGGTGGGGGTCCTTTCGGGGAACTGGGTCAGACGGTGACGGCGGCGGCAGCGGCGGTTGTTTGCTCGTTGATGCGCCGGTTCACCTCGGGGATGACTTCTTCGGAGATCAGCCGCAGGCTCTCCTTGACGTCCTTGTAGTCCATTCCGCCGTAGGAGACGGAGTCGGATCGTGTACCGAGTGGATCGGTGTGCAGCCGCCGTGGTGGGCGGTGCTTTGATCGGGACTGCACCTGGCCTGCATCAAGAGTGATGCACATCACGTGCCTGGTCAACCGAGGGCACTACGGTTAAAGATGCGGGCCACGTCCGGGGAAAACACGGACAACGATGCCGACGGTGACACGTAAGCTTTTGCTCCTGTCCGCGAGTCGCGTCCCACTGGAGGAGGAACCATGCAGCACACCTCCACCTCAGCCCATGAGTGGTCGAATTACGCGATACTCCAAGTCCTCAAACGCACCCCTACCAGCGAGACACACCTCGCGGTGCAGCACCACACCGGCGCAAAAGTGATACTGAAAACCGCCGACGCTGACATGGCCTCGATCGCCACCGGAATCCCCAGCGAGCGTCAAGCCGCGATACTGTCGAAGGAGCACTGTCCTGGCGTCGCCGCACCACTCGACATAAAGGTTTCTAACGGGCGGATCCACACCGTCCGGCCCTACATCGAGGGAATCTCGTTGCGGGAGTGCCTCACCGGCGGACCCCTCGGTCTCACCGACACCCTTGCGACGGGTCGCGGCGTTTTGACCGCGCTGTCTTGTCTCCACGGGCAGGGTCTCACACACCGCGACGTCAAACCCGAAAACGTGATCGTCAACGACCCCGGCCCGCTGCAGTCCATCACGATCGTCGATCTCGCTGTCACCTCCACCCCGTTCCCCACTCAGGCCCACGGTGACCAGTCCGCCCGCACTCCCCGGTATATGGCCCCCGAACTCACGGGGATTCTCGACCGAACCGTCGACGGACGCGCGGACCTCTATTCCCTCGGAATCGTGTTGTTCGAGTGCCTTACAGGGCGACCCCCGTTTGGCGCACCAGAAATGCGGGACCTGCTGCGGCAACACCTTTCTCAGCCCTTGCCGCCGCTCCGATCGATCGGCGTGCGGGCCCCACAGGCGCTGGAGGAAATCCTTCGGAGGCTCACGCACAAGGACCCGGAAGACCGATACCACTCGGCGGAGGCGGCGCTCGCCGACATCGTCGCGTTGGGCCAAGCACTCGGTCGTGGTGTTCTCGAACCCGACATCGCCGTCGGCTCCCACGATTGGCGCCAGACCCTGACCGAACCGGCGCTCACCGGGCGGGAGACGGAGCTGGGAGCTTTGCACCGGGGCATCACCGATGCCGGGGCAGGCGCGAGCCGGCTGATCATCCTCGAAGCCGAATCCGGCGGAGGTAAGTCGCGGGTCCTCGACGAGTTCTGTCGCCGAGCCGCGTCCGAGGGTGCCTGGGTGTTGCGTGGGCAGGGCATCGAACTGGCCGCCCAGCACCCCCTCCAGGTGCTCGCCGGCGTTGTTACCGGGATTACCGCTGACCGGAACGAGATCCCGCGGATCGTCGATCGGCTCGGTGACGCCGTGGATCCACTGTGCCAAGCGCTACCGGAACTCGTTGATGTCCTGCCCGGCCCCTCGAGCCCTCCCATGGTCTCAGAGGCGCAAGCCCGGGTCCGCACTGTGACAGCGCTGGTGGATCTGCTCAATGCGCTCGGTTCGGCAAATCGGCCGGCAGTGGTCGCACTCGACGATTGCCAATGGATCGACGAACTGACCCTGCAGGTACTCCAAGCCTGGTGTGAGCAGACCTATGACGACACGGCAGAGCCAGCGCACGTACTCGTCGTCCTCGCTGTGCGTCCTGACGAGGGCGCAACCCCCCAGCTCGTGGCGGGCCTGGCCGCGGCCGAGCGCGTGCTTCTCCCCAGATTGGACACCGAGCAGATCAGCAAGATCGTCACGTCGATGGCCGGCGTGGTACCGGACGAAGCGATCCGCGCCGTTGTCGAGCTCTCCGGCGGCAACGCCTTCATGGTTTCGGCAGTACTGCGCGGGCTGGCGGAGTCCGGGACACTGCGCGCCGACCGACACGGGTGGCGCTTCACTCCTGGCCCGGGCGGATGGCAAGCATCACGGGAAGCGGCGGCGATCCTCGCCCAACGCATCGCACTCCTGGCCCCCGCCACCCGCCGGCTCCTCGCCGCCGGCGCAGTACTGGGGCGATCCTTCGATCTACGGCTAGCGGCGCGGCTGGCTGCCAGCGGAGAAGACCACACGCCCGCCGAAGTATCGGCCATCGTGCGGCAGGCAGTCGAGCGGCATCTGGTGTGGTGGGACGGACCCGGCGTGTGCAGCTTCGTGCACGATCGGTTACGGGAAAGTTTGCTCGTCGACCTCACCGCCACCGAACTCGCGGAGCTTCACCGCCGAGCAGCCGAGCACATCGAGTCATCCGAGCCCTCGCGTGCGTTCGAACTCGCCTACCACTACGACGCAGCCGGCGAACCGGTGCGGGCACTGGGCTATGCCATGGAATCTGCATCCGCCGCCCGTGCCCGCCATGACCTGGAGTTGGCCGAGCGTCAATATCGGATCGCCGAACGCGGCGCCCCACACCATGATGCGAAAATGTGCTCGGAGATCGCGGAGGCCCTTGGGCAGATTCTCACTCTGCGTGGCCGCTACACCGAGGCCGCCGAACGGTTCGAGCTCGCGCTCTCGCTCACCGGCAATGAGATCGACATCGCCCGACTCGAGGGGCAGCTCGGTGAGGTGTTGTTCCGCACCGATGATCTGGAAGCCTCGGTGCGCCACAGCGAGGCCGGGCTGCGGGTCCTCGGTGAGCGGATTCCCACGGGGACGGTCATGGTCGTGGTGGCGTTGCTGTGGGAAATCCTTCGCCGATTCACGACGGGCGGACTGAGCAGGCGACATCCCCCACGGGCCACCGCGACCGAGCGACAGCTGCTGAGATCGCACCTGTACACCCAGCTGCAGTATCCGCGATGGTTCCACAACCGCCGCATCGACGCGCTGTGGCTGATGTTGCGCCAGGTGAACGTCGCAGAGCGGTGCCCGCAGAACCCAGAACTGGCTCACTCCTACGGGGTGTGGGGTGGTGCACTATCGGTGACCTTCCCGTTCCTGGCACGCAGCGGCCGCCGCTACGTCGACCGTAGTCGCGCCCTCAGCCACACCCGGCGCGACTCAAGAGGGGAAGGACACGCCGCCAGCATGCTGACCTGTCAGCTGCTCGGCGCCGCCGAATACCGGAAAGCGGCTGAGTCAGCGCAGCACGCTGCGGAGATGTTCGAACAGTATGGCGACCGGTGGGAAGTGAACTTCGCTTCGCGGAATCGGGCCCTCTGCCTCTACCGCCTGGGCCGATTCCGTGAGGCTGCCGAGGAAGCCCGCCGGGTGCACCGTCTCGCCATCGAAATCGGTGATGTGAACGCCGAGGTGACAGCGCTCGAGGTGATCGCCAAGGCAACCAATGGGCAGGTGTCGTCCGCACAGACGCAGCGAGCCCTGCGCCTGCGCGGGTCCGATCTGGAAGTGACCGTCGGTGCAGCGCAGGCAGAGGCGCTGAGGCTCCGCCGAGCGGGCCGGCTGGACGAGGCCGCGCGATACCTGGAAGACGCCGCCCTGGAAACCCGGCACGCCTGGCCCAGCAGCGTCTACCTGGTGCCGGTGCACTCGTGGCTTGCCACACTCCACCGCGAACTCGCGGAACATTGCGAGTTGCCGGGCCCCCGCAAGCGCGCCCTTCGACAGGCGCAGCGCTCGGCGCAGCGAGCCACTCGGCATGCGCGAATCTATCCGGGGGAGCGCCCCCATGCCCGGCGCGAAGCGGCGCTCGTCGCCGCCCTGGTGGGTCAGTCCCGCAGAGCCCGCCGTCTCGTGAAACGTAGTGTGACGGCGGCCGTAGCGCAGGAGGCGTGGGCCGAGCTGGCCGAGACACGACGACAGTGCAGCCGACTCGGGTTGCCGATGCTCGTATCATCGGCAATCGACGAGGCGCCGGAACCGGAAACTTTCACCGATCCGGTCAAACTCCCCACTCTGGGACTTGCCGACCGTTTCGCTTCATTGCTGGAGGCTGGCGCGCTCCTGGCCTCGGCCGACTCGCCGGAGGCTATTACCGATGCCGTGCGGCAGACCACGACCTCACTGCTGCGCGCCGACCAATGCCTCGTTGTGGGATTCGGCGTCGAGGATGCCGAATGGTCCGCCGACGCCCCGGCCGATTGGCGTGCCGGCCTCGAAGTGGCTCGATGGGTCGCGGAGTCGAAGCGCCCGATAGTGCTCAGTGAACCGTTCTCTACCGAACACGATGTCGTCGACAGCCTCGTTCTCGCCGGAATTCGCTCGTTGGTGTGCGCTCCCGTGATCGTTCAGGGCGAGGTGGCCGGCTGCATCCTTGCCTCGCATTCACAGGTTGGGCAACTCTTCGGAGAAGAGGAGGAGCGACTGGTCGAGTTCATCGCGCGACTCGCCGGTGCGGCCATGGAGCGTCAACTGCTGCAGCGGCAATCACGCATCCGCGTCATCAACGCCCAAGAAGCTGAGCGCGCACGAATCGCGCGCGACCTTCACGACGAAATCGGCCAGGCTTTCACCGCGGTGTTGCTGCAAGTGCGCCTGATCGAGGACAGCGCCGCTGACCTCGAGGGCGGGCTGCGACCGACACTGCTTCAACACATGTCTGAACTACGTGACCTCGTCAGTACCGGGCTGCGCACCGCACAACGACTGGCATTTGATCTCAGGCCCGCGGTTCTCGACGACCTCGGCCTGGTCGCTGCGCTGCGTCGGTTGGTCGTCACGGCGTCGGGTAACCCGTCGGTGACGGTGAGGCTGGAGGCTGTCGAGCTGAACGACGGCGATCGACTGCCCTCGGATGTCGAGACGACAGCGTATCGGGTGGTGCAGGAAGGTCTCACGAACGTCGCGCGGCACTCGAAGGCCTCCGAATGCAGTGTCGTCATCGCCCGCCAGGAGGATCGTCTGCGTGTCATCATCGAAGACGACGGGGTTGGCTTCGACCCGGGTGACAGTCATCTCGGACTCGGGTTGCGGGGGATGAGTGAGCGCGCAGAACTCGCCGGTGGCACATTGAGGCTGAATTCAGTGCCCGGTGAGGGTACTACGATTGTGCTCGAGGTTCCCATTGACTGAGCAACTGCGCGTACTCCTCTGCGACGACCATACGATCATGCGCAGCGGACTTCGCCGCATCCTCGGTGACGCGGCAGACATCACGGTGATAGGTGAAACCGGCACCGCCGCGGACGCCGTCGAAATGGCCCGTACCGAGAAACCCGACATCGTGGTCATGGACCTGACCCTGCCCGATGCGAGCGGGATCACGGCCATTGAGCGGATCCGCACTGTGAGTCCCGCGAGTCGAGTGCTGGTACTCACGATGCACGAAGATATCGCCTACCTACGAGAGGCCTTCGCGGCCGGCGCCGCCGGATACCTGGTCAAGGCAGCAGCCGATGCCGAACTTCTGCGTGCGGTCCACGACGTCGCAGCCGGGACGCGATACGTCGATCCATCGATGGGAGCGGCCCTGGTGGACGGCGGAACACAACCACAAAACCTCGCCGAGGCCGCAGTTGCCTCACTTTCCGAACGCGAACTGGAAATTTTGCGGCTGGTCGCGCTCGGCTACACCAATCCGGAGATGGCGAAAAAACTGATCCTGTCGGTACGCACCATCGAGACCTACCGCTCGCGCATCCAACAAAAGGTCGGCCTCCGCTCCCGTGCGGAACTCGCGCGTCTCGCACGTGAAGCCGGTATCACCCGCTGATCCTCACTCAGTGCGTACGGGCGACGAACGCCGGCGATGCCAGTCGTGTTTCGCGTTGCGGCACCGCAAGATCGGGAACGTGGGCCTACCGGAGCAGCCCTGCCCGTGCATGACAGGTCTCGTTCGACTGACCGTCGTCCATCGAATGCACCGACGCTCCACCCCACCGCATCCGTGCCTGAATGTGCATTTCCGGGTCAATCAGGGCGGGGGCGGTCCCCCTCAGCCGAGGGAAGTGCGGCGAACGGCGGAAGTCGCCGGCCGGCGAGAATAACGAACAACGCCGCGGTGACCTGGGCACCGACCATCACGGACCAGGCAGCCGAGTACGAACTCGTCGCGATGATCACTCCCATGATGACCGGTCCGATCACGCCACCGATGAAGTACGCACTTTGGACGATGCCGGAGGCCCGAGCCACCGCGTGCGGGTATCGGCACATGACACCATGAACAAGCAGTGAAATCCACGACCACCCTGGGCCGAGGGCGAGAAGAAGTCCGAGGACATATGTCCAGGAAGCCGACGAAGCGAGGAATCCGAAACCGACAGCCCCAGCCAACATCATCAGCCAACACATCGGGAACGGGTCCCAACCTCGTCGATCAACGAGTGCGGCACACACCAGTCGCAACACGATGGACGCACCCGCTCCGGCAGATACTGCAAGGGAAGCGTGATCGGAGTCCATCCCGGCTGCGGGAGCTGCCAGGACCATGAACGCGGTGGCGGCGCCCAACGCCAGATTCCCGGCCAGGACACCCACCATCATCACCGCCAGCGGACGCAGGGACGGAGCCCGCGGATTCGAGTCGGTGTGGTCCGCGGCCGGTGGGGTCGGTGTGGTCGGTGGTGTTTCGGCCGCGCTTTTCACCAACGGGGTGTGTAGGACAGCAGCGATTCCGCTCAGCACGAATGCGCATCGCCATCCGATCGAACTTTCGAATGCCGACCCGACTATCCCAGCCAACATCAAAGCTGCCACCGGACCGGTGCTGGCCACCGCAAAGGCGGATGCTCGGCGGCGGGCCGGCACGGCCGACATGATCACCATGTTCATGGCAGGAGTGGCCAATGCGGGGGCGCACCCGGCGAGCCCGAGGGTGATTACCAGCGTGCCGGCAGAACGTGCGCTGCTGGCCAGCAAGATGCAGAGTAGGAAAGCGAGGATGCCGGCGACCCGCAGCGCGCGAACCGGTCCCCATATATTCGCTTTAGAGGCCATCGGATAGGCCGCGACCGAGGCCACCAGCCAGAAAGCCGAAAACGCGAATCCGAGCACTACCGGGTCGAGTTGCAGATCGGACGCGATGGCGCCCGGCATCGAACTGACCAGGAAGCTGGGAAGGACGCACACAGCGTTCAGCAGGACCGCCACCAGTACCTGGCGGGCAGCGTTCCGTGTAACCGGCGAAGCCGGCGTCACGGGTGGTGCTGTCCCGTCGTCGATGCGGTCCCGGCCGACTGGCTGCATCAGTTCACCGAACCGGTCACTGGTCACTGGTCACTGGTCATTCTTCTTCCTCCGATGTGGCTGCCAGCGCCGAACCGCGCCGACCGTCTCGATCGGCCACCGGTGGCGGCCGCAGGTGCGACAGCGAAATCTCACCCTCCCCGTTCTGTGCCAAAGCGCGGAACGGGGAGGCCGACCACTTGATGCGGTGTTATGACACCTCACTGCCGTTGGCGAACAGGGGGAAACCCGAGCCGAACTCGTGGTCGAGCCGGGTGCGTTTCGTCGTGAGGTATGCGATGTTCTCCGGATTCGGGGTGATGACCAATGGTTCGCGTGCGACGACACGTACGTCGTGCGCCGCCAGACCGCGACTCTTGGCGGGGTTGTTGCTCATCAACCGAACGTCGCGCACGCCGAGGTCTCGTAGGATTTCGGTGCTGACACCGTAGTCGCGACTGTCAACCGGGAGACCCTGCATGAGGTTGGCGTCCACGGTGTCCAGCCCGGCATCCTGCAGGGTGTAGGCGCGCAGTTTGTGGCTGAGGCCGATACCCCGGCCCTCATGCCCACGGAGGTACACGATCACACCGCGTCCCGCTTCACCGATCTTGGCCATTGCCCTGTCGAGCTGCTCCCCGCAGTCGCAACGCAGAGATGCAAAGACATCTCCTGTCAGGCACTCGGAGTGAACCCGGACCAGTACCGGCTCTGCGCCCACCGATGTCGGCTCAGTCGATGCTTGATCGACTTCGCCGCAAACCAGAGCGACGTGCTCGACACCGTCAACGTGGGATCGATAGTTGATCGCGGTAAATTCTCCGTGCGGAGTGGGTACCCGCCCTTCCGCCTCGCGATGAATCGAGGCTTCGGTGGCGCGGCGATAGTCCACGATATCGGCGACGGTAATCATGGTCAGCCCATGAGTCTCTGCGAATCGGATCAGTTCCGGTCGGCGTGCCATGGCGCCGTCATCGTTGGTTACTTCCGCCAGCACCCCCGCCGGTGCGAGCCCGGCAAGTCTGCACAAATCCACGGCGGACTCGGTATGCCCGGTGCGTTGCAGGACACCTCCCGCACGGGCGCGCAAAGGAAAGATGTGACCGGGCCGAGACAAGTCTTCGGGTTGCGTCGCCGAATCCACCAGAGCTCGGATGGTCATGGCTCTGTCGGTTGCCGACACCCCGGTGCCGCACGTTTTCGAATCAACCGACACTGTGAACGCTGTGCCGCGTGGATCGTCGCTGTCGGTAACCATGAGCGGCAACCGCAGTTGGTCGGCGCGTTCGTCGGGAATGCCGACACAAAGTATGCCGCTGGTGTGCCGGATCATGAAAGCAATGGTCTCCGGCGTGGCCTTCTCGGCGGCCATGATCAGGTCGCCCTCATTCTCGCGGTCCTCGTCGTCTACCACGAGAACCATGCGCCCGCGCCGTAGTTCGGCTAGCGCGGTCTCGATCACCTCCCAGGAGCCACCCACCATGCCGTCCTTTCTCTCTTCTATCGAGTACTCGTCTTGTGTTGGGCTACGGAGCTCGCGCTGCGGGTTCCAATACGCCGACGTGTCGGGCATGGTGGGGGTCCTTTCGGGCACTGGGTCAGACGGTGACGGCGGCGGCAGCGGCGGCGGTTTGCTCGTTGATGCGCCGGTTCACCTCGGGGCTGACTTAGAGATCTTTGAACGCCGGCACGACTTTCTCGCCGAACAACTTCATGCTTGCCTTCACCTCATCGAAGGACTGACCGCCGTAAGAGCACAGGAACATCTGCTTGTAATCGCCGATCAGTTCGCGACGCATCTTGATTGTCTCGATGATCTGGTCGGGCGTGCCCTTCAACTGCAGGTCGGAGAATGCCTGGAAGCCAGCTTCTCGGCCGACCTCCCGCAGCATGTCGGCGCTATTCTGGTAGCTCTCATAGTTGTGAGTTTTTCCGAAGTGCTTGCCATCGAACTCGTAGTGGTCAACCATGGCGTTGTAAAAGGCACCCAGATATTTCTGCATGTGTGCCTCGACGTGGTCAGCATCCTCGTGGCAGTAAGCAAAGTCGAGAAGCACCGGCGCCGGCGGCTCCGTCTTGTGCGTCTCGCGATACTTCTCACGCCACTCGTCAAACACTGCGGCCTGCTGCTCGATCGGATACTGGTAGTTGAAGCACATGAGCGAGCCGCCGAACTCGGCGGCCTGCATTACCGATGGAGGTGACATCGCGATCGTGTGGAGGCGATCGTCCCAACTGTGGTCGGATCGTGGGTGGATGGTCGCGCGAGCCTGCTGGTAGTGCTTACCGTCGAACTTCTCAACGACGCCGTCACGCAGACCGCTTAACAGCATCTCGGCAGCCTCATCGTAGCGACCGCGCGAGTCTTCCATCTCAATGCCGAAGGTTTCGTACTCGACACGGGCCAACCCACGGCCGACACCGAGAAGCACGCGGCCGTCACTCATGATGTCGAGAATGTTCAGGCGCTCGACGAGGCGCACGGGATCATGGTGCCATGGCAGGATGATCGCTCCAGTGCCGAGCTGAATTGTCGAGGTGCGTGCAGCGATATGGTTGAGCACATCAAGGTTGTCCGGCGACATGCAGTACGGCGCATCGAAGTGGTGCTCCGGAGCCCACACCGAATCTAGGCCGCACTCCTCTGCATAGACGCCGAGGTCCACTTCGGCCTTGAACAACTCGGCCTCACTCATCGACTTGCCGGCCTGCGCGAATAGCAGAAGCGTTCCGAAATGCATTCAATTCTCCTTCTCGGTAGATTCTCCAAAAGGACCGAACACACGAACAGTCAATTGTGCGGAGGGTCCGGGCCAGGTGGAGTCGGATCGTGTACCGAGTGGATCGGTGTGCAGCCGCCGTGGTGGGCGGTGCTTTGATCGGGACTGCACCTGGCCTGCATCAAGAGTGATGCACATCACGCGTCTGGCCAACCGAGGGCACTACGGTTAAAGATGCGGACCACGTCCGGGGAAAACACGGACAATGATGCCGACGGTCATCCCGGATGTGGCGGCGCCACCACACGATTTTTGCGGCCACATCCTCCGTTCCCCGACGTGCACGGTAAGCCGATCGCCACGCCGTGGCGCACTCGCGCAGGAAAAAGCAGCCTCGAATGGTCCGCCACCCGCACGGGCGGCGGAATCACCGCCGCTCGGCCGCATAACCGGCAGGAAGCCAGAGGCACTCCACCGCACAACGATTCGAGTACTACCTCGGACGCGAGACGAGGCATTCGGCGCGTAGATTGCACGGCATGAATGAAGAGAGAGTTCGTATCCGAGTAGGTGACAACGGTGTCGCAACGGTTGCGATGGTGCGCCGGGACAAGCACAACGCGTTGGATCAGGCGATGTTTGAAGGTCTGCGGCGCGCCGCCAGTCAACTGGCAGATGACCGGAAAATTCGGGCAGTGGTGCTTTACGGAGAAGGCAAGAGTTTCTGCTCGGGTTTGGATATCCCGAGCTTCCTCGCCGACCCTGTTGAAGGTATTGAGGCCCTGCTCGTCCGTGAACACGGACATGCGGCCAACTTCGCGCAACGCGCCGCCTATGACTGGTCCCGCGTTCCCGTGCCGGTGATCGCCGCAATCAGTGGTCACTGTTTTGGGGGAGGCATGCAGATCGCACTGGGTGCTGACATTCGTATCGCCGCACCCGACTCGAGTCTGTCCATCATGGAGGTCAAATGGGGGCTCGTGCCGGACATGGCCATCACGCAGTCGCTGCCGCGACTTGTGGCCATCGATGTCGCCAAGGAACTTACCTTTACCGGTCGCATCGTCTCGGGCGCCGAAGGTGAAGCACTTGGTCTGGTCACCCGCACGGCAGACGACCCGCTCGCCTCTGCACTGGCTCTCGCAGAGGAGATCGCTCAGAAATCACCCGATGCGGTCCGCGCGGCCAAGCATCTCTACGACCAGACGTGGACCGGTACTGACGCTGCCGCAGCCCTTGTTCTCGAGACCGATCTGCAAAGAAAACTTCACGGAAGCCCAAATCAGATCGCCGCTGTCACTGCCGGCATGGCGAAGCAGCCTCCGGTATTCGTAGATCCCGACCATGATCGGCTGCAGTAGTTTTCCCAGGTTTCATCGGGTCCCGACACACACCTCAACTCCAGCCGAGGCGGCTTTCGTAATTTCGTAGCCGACGCGGCTGTACGTAATGCCAGTTAGCCAAACTTGTCCCGATAGCCCCCGGAGGGTTCCGTCGCTCGATGTGCCGTCAACCTCAACCGCCGCTGTCATCCCACCGAACATCCAGTCAGTGCGTAGTGCCTCAAGAGTCCTCCCTCGCCGATACAATCACTGCATCGTAAGCCGTTGATGACCGCTGGTCCGCCAAGTCGCCTCGGCTCAGATTTGGAAGCCCCAGTATTCAGCTTTATCGCTGACCTGGGGCTTTCCTGTATTTCGGGTTGGTCTAACCGAGCCTTCTGACGGAAACCGCAGTTCAGTGGGGTTTCACCGTCGACAAGTCGGGATATCACGCTCTACCGGCCTGAGACGGCGGCACAAGTCAGCCACACAGGCAGGCAGGTTCGTTGTTCGGCGCGGGTTGCTCGTGGGTCATGTGCTGATCAGGTGAAGTTCCGGACGTGTGGTGGGTTCGCCGAGGAGGAGTCGGAGGCGGGGCAGTTTGAAGGACAATTCTGCGGCGAGGTCCTTGAGGCTGAGTCCGTTGGCTTCGGCGAGTTCGAACGCTCGGGTGAGGAGGACGGGGATTTCCCCGGGGTATCCGTCGACTGGTTCCGGACGGAACAAGTTGAGTTTGCGGAGCTGGTTGAGGCGTTGATAGGCGCGGCGGTAGGCGGCGTCACTGACGGCCCCGACCTCGCGGCACCGGTAGATCAACGAGTCGACCGATACACCCCAACCCTTGCCGAGCTGTTCGAGGGCTTTGAGGTCGAGTCGGGGCGGTAGGTGCGGGGTGATCTGCGCGGAGGGAGTAAGTAGCTCCGCGGCGAATCGGTCGGCTTCCTTTTCCTGCTGTGGATCTCCGGTAGCCAGTTCACCATGCATCACAAGATGACCGAGTTCGTGCGCGGCGGTGAAACGGTGCCGGTAGATGTCGTTGGCGCGGTCAGGCGTGAGCACGACGACCGGGCGATCGAGATGGGAGGTGGAGAAAGCATCGACGGTGGCGGTCGCTGCGCCGGCGAACGGTGACAGCGTCACGATGAGGCCGTGTGTCTCCATGGTGCGGACCAGGTGAGCGATCGGTCCGGTCTGCAGTCCCCAGCGTTCCCGTAGTAATCGGGCGGCCGCTTCGGGGCCGGCGGGGTCATCGACGAGAACTTCGGCAGGCAGCGTTGGCAGATCCACCGGGGGCAGCTGCACCCGCTTCTCGAGTGCGTGGGCCAGTTCCCAGACCTGTTCGGTATAGGCAATCGCTTTATCTCGCTGGGTGGCAGGGGTGCGGCGCAGGCTGCGAAAGTGCGCGGACGAACTATCGAGTCGTGCATAGGGACGGCCTGCTGCGAAGAACGGCGGGATCACGTCGAGGACTTCGGCGAGGTGGCCGATGTTGTCGGGCCGTGGTGTCGTTGTCCCTGCCTCCCACTGGCTCACCGCGACCGGGGACACACCGAGTTCTTCGGCGACAGCTTTTTTGGTGAGACCGGCGAGACGACGAGCTTGAGTCAGTCGGGCGGGGTCGAAGCCAGCAGCAATCGCCGTCAACTGCTGTCGATCACCGTGTTGACCGGACACGGAGGATGACTCGTCGAGAAGAGAGAGTTGCCCGCGCAGGCGGGGTTGAGGATTCACACGTCATCACTCCCGGCCTTCAGCTCAAGCTCTACTTCGGCCGCGTGCAACGGTTCAGCTGTGCGTGGGGCGAGCACGAGGTCATCGAGCGGTGTATCGTCGAACCGAACACCACCGGTGACGGGAACGGGTGGCTGCACGAGGGACGGACGCAGTTCCAGCGACTCCCAGGTTCCGTTCAAGGGCTCCCAGTGACGCCATACGACGGCGCCGGTCTCCTCATCGGCGAGAACAATTTCAGCAAGGCCCAGGTCGAACAGGCCTGACGGGTTGCTTGCATATCCGACCGTCACCACCCGACCGAACTCGGCGAGCTGATCGAGTGCAGCCTGCTCGTCGGCGAAGTCCTGCGGATCCTCATCGACCTGATCGAAAGACAACTGAGCTTCAGCGTTCGGGGTTGCAAGTGTCAACAGCGACCGCCGCAGATCGGACAGCGGTTTGGGAAGCTTCGCGTCCTTGCGGCGGGTCCACCCATCCACCGCGAAGCGCCACGGGTACAGCACAACCGCCGTCTCATCAAACACGACAAGATCGAACCTGCTGGTCACCTCGGCTGGCTTACGTGTAGTCACGCCGGGAATGTGTGCGGTGCATGCGATCAGCTGCTCGTGCTGGGCGGCCTTGAGGGTGTTTCCATAGGCGTCGTTCGTGCTTAGTTCACCTGCGATGTGAGCGGCGAGAGACTGCTGGTGGGCACGGTGAATCGCGAGCGGAATGGCGTATAGAAACTCCTCAGCCGCATCACCGAATCGTTCCCGCGACCACTGCGAAGGCTTCATTTCTGACACGAAGCTTGCCCACCTATCTTCTGTTTATCGCACCCCTGCGGCGCAGGGCTTAACTTTACGACACAATTTGCGCAATCGCGACTTTCTGGGTGTGGCGTCGCGCACCATTGGAAGGTGGAGGTTAACGGGAGGGTCCTATGACTTCCTGACCCCGAAACGCTGCAGGCCGGCGGCCAACCCAGATGGTTGCATCGATCCACCCCTACGAGCTCTTAGCGGGTGCACGCGCGGTGCGGCCGGAATGCGACTACCGGACAGCTGATGGTGTTTGACTGGATCCATGACACAGTGGTTCAACGTTGAAGCTGACTATCACCAGTTCAATCTGGCTGCCCCAGAAGCCGACACGACGGCATTCCAGGAATTTGGCAGCGTATTCGATACGGGGACCGCCTTCGTGACCTTCCATACGGGAATCGCGTGCGGGCCGGTAACAGTCGGGATCGACATGCTGCAGTCGCCTCCGGAATGGAGCGAATCGGCGGAGTGGGACAACGTTGACGAGGCGGTCCTTTCCGCGCCGACCCCCCTCCGAGTCATCACCAATTCAGGGACAGTGCAGGAGGCCTTCGGGCAAATCGATGCCCCCTCTTCCGGGAAGTTCGGTATACGAGGGTTGCGTCCATGACGATGGATGCTCCTATTGCTGTCAAGCCGTGTCGGCCAGGGATAGGGAGCTGGATTTCTGCTCGCGGTCGGTGAGCCACCGCGAGTAGGTGAGGGCGAGATCGGGGTCGAGGCGTTGCCCGATTTCGAGACGTCGTATGCGCTGGTAGGGAACCGCGAGTGCGGTTGCCACCGTGGTGATCGGGATGGCCAGTGTTCGGCGACGTTGGCGAAGTCGGCCCGTGCCGTTATTCACTGGCAGCGGATTCTCCGATGATCTTGAAAACCTCGCGCGCGACGAAGCGTTTGAGGCAGCGGATGATCTCGCGCTCGGACTTGCGTTCCGCTGTGCGTCGCGCAATGTAGTCGACGGTGCGTGTGTCACCGGCGGACATCCGCACGAGCACGATGCGATGGATCGCGGAGTTGGCGGTGCGGTCACCGCCCCGGGAGAGCCGGTGCCGCTGATGCTTACCCGACGAGGCGGGGATGGGTGCAGTGCCGCACAGTGCGGCGAACTGCTGCTCGCTGCTCAGTCGTTCGGGGTTGTCACCGCAGGCGACCAGAAGCTGGCTGGCGACGAGAGGGCCGACGCCGGGCAGCTGCAATAGGGCCGGGTTGACCTGGGTGGCCAGCTCACCGAGCCGGGTGTCGATGCCATCGATGTCGGACGTGTGCTGCTGATGGCGCACGGCCAGTCGCTTCAAAGAGCCGCGGAGGGTTTGCTGCGGGCCGTGACCGGGAGTCGGCCGTGATCGAGCGAGTGCGGCAACGAGTTTCACGTTGCCGAGATTTCGGTAGGTAGCGCGTATCTGTTCCGGTGCGGTCACCAGCAGAGCATGGATCTGGTTCATCGCCGCGCCTCGCGCCTTGCGAGCCGAGGACCGTTCGGTGAGCAGGATCCGCATCGATTCGACCAGCCCGTCGCGGTCTTTCGGGGTCGCCAGCCCGCGCCCGGACAGTGCAGTGACGGCCGCCTGGAGCGCGTCGAGCGGGTCGGACTTGCCGTGCAGGCGGCGTGCCCGGCGGTCGGGCCGGGCGACCTCGAGAACGGTCATCCCGGCACGGCGCAGTACGCGCGCCAGTTCGGCGCCGTAGCTGCCGGTGCCCTCCACCGCGACCGCGACGACGACGCCGAATCCGCGAAGATAATCGATGACCTTCCGGTAGCCGGCGCCGGTGGCCCCGAACTCGCGGTCACCGAGTGGCCGTCCGTGTTCGTCGATGACCGCGACGTGATGGGTGTCCTTGTGGGTGTCGATTCCCCCGTAGACGCTGATCTTGCTCTCGTGGTCGGTGCCCACAGATGATGCCCTTCCCTCGATCGGTGTGGACACGCACCAACCGGGCGGGCAGACAGCACATAGACGAGACTGCCGAAGTCAAGCTCCTATCAAGTCATGCCTGCCCGGTCGGTGCGCGCAGCCACGAGGTGACGGACAGATCCATCGGAAGACAGTCCCACATCGGGGCGTCGGTGTACGACCGGGTCACGTCACCCCGCGGCCCGTATCCATCATCTATGTGTACGAGCCGGATCTCGTACCAATGACCGGCGTGTCGTAACCGGACGAGAGACGGTCACCGCGTGATTCTTCGAGAGAGGTACCAACTCGACTCGACGAAAGAGCACGCGATGACCACTGCCCACGATATCGACCTGCATCAGATCCTGACCGACCGACTCACCGGTGCGAGCCCCGACCTGCTGCGCGAGCTGCTGACGCTGTTCATCCATACCCTGATGGGCGCCGAAGCCGACGCGCTGTGCGGCGCCGGCTACGGACAACGCTCCGACGAGCGCACCAACTCCCGTAACGGGTACCGGCACCGCGACTTCGATACCCGCGTCGGCACTCTCGACGTCGCCATCCCCAAACTGCGATCTGGTTCGTACTTCCCCGACTGGTTGCTCGAACGCCGCAAGCGTGCCGAGCGGGCGCTGACCTCGGTGGTGGCCACCTGCTACCTGCTCGGCGTCTCCACCCGCCGGATGGACCGGCTCGTCGATACCTTGGGCATCACCAGCCTGTCCAAGTCTCAGGTGTCCGTCATGGCCAAGGAACTCGACACCCAAGTCGAGGCGTTCCGCAGCCGGCCGCTCGATGCCGGGCCGTACACGTTCGTCGCCGCCGACGCGCTCGTGTTGAAGGTCCGGGAGAACGGGCGGGTGGTCAACGTGCACACCCTGGTCGCGGTCGGCGTCAACGCCTTGGGCTACCGGGAGATCCTGGGCCTGGATGTGACCTCCAGCGAGGATGGTGCCGGGTGGTTGGCGTTCTTCCGGTCGCTGGTCGCGCGCGGTTTGTCCGGGGTGCGGTTGGTGACCTCCGACGCGCACGCCGGTCTCGTGTCTGCGATCGGCGCTACCTTGCCGGGAGCGGCATGGCAACGGTGCCGAACGCATTGTGACTGTAAGGAATTAATGTGTCGATTCGGGTGTGTCGCCCTCTCGTGGTGGTATGGCAGCGAGGAGGGCGGCGGCGGTGCGGTAGCGGATGGTTGCCGGTGCCGGGGTGTAGCCGTCCTGTTCGAGCAGTGGCCGCACGTCGAGCAGGGCATTGCCGATGGTGCGTGGGCTGACCTGGAACAGTTCGGCCAGGACGGCGCGGTTGCAGAGCTGGCGCATATGCAGAACGGTGGCCAGGACGCGTTCGGCATCGGTGATCTTCTGGAGGAAGATTCCGCCGCGGCCCCCGGGCATGCGTTCGCCGCCGCGTTGGGCGTAGCGGCGTCGTTCGACCATGGCGGCTTGCCGGACGGCGAGGCGTTCGACGAGGTCGCCCAGTTGCCGGCGACTCATGCCGGTCAGTGCCGGATGCGACAGTGCCTCGGGGAGCGGCCGATTCGGTGTCGGGTCGGGTGCCGTGCCGTCACGGAGAAATCCCGCGAGGTCTGCGGCGGTGCTGAAGCGCAGCCCGATGGTCGGGGTGACGTGATGGCCGTGTTCGTCGAGCAGCATCCGCGTTTCGGCGATGATTTCGCCGATGGAGTTCGGATTCACCCCGAGCAGATCCGACAGCACCCGCTGAGGGCAGACCTGCCGCAGATACACGACGGTGATCAGCAGGGCCGCGGCGTCCGACAGCAGGCGTCGCCCGCCGGCACCCGGGGCATTGCGGCGCCGGCCGCCGCGTTGGTGCCAGCGGCGTTGCTCGGCGCGGGCGGCCTGAGCCGGTGCCAGCCGTGCGGTGAGTTCCTCCAGCTCGTCGCCCGTCATGCCAGTCAGGCGCGAGTCGGCGAGCATCGCGACGGCCGCGGCACGCTCGCCTTCCCGGTCCCGGTTGGGAACCGGAGCGGCGTCGGCGTGAGTGGGTTCGATGGTGTAGTTCCACGTTCCGCACTGGGCGTGCGGGCGGATGGGCAACGCGCGCAACTCCTCTCGACCAACCGAGATCCCGATCGGGTAGTCGCCGGTGTCCAGCTCGGCGTCCACGCGCAGCCCGGTGCGGGTGCGGGTGGAGGCGATGGTCTTGACCACGACCTCGTGGCTGGTCAGCGGCCGCCCCCGCCAGTTCATGGTGATCTGGGAGAACAGCCGGTGCTCGATCTTGTTCCACTTCGAGGTGCCGGGCGGGAAGTGGCAGACCGTAATCGCCAACCCGGTCTCGGTTGCCAGCGCAGCCAATTCCGCCTTCCACAACCGGTACCGGTAGCTGTTGGAGCCACCGGCGTCGGCGGTGATCAGCAGCCGGCGCGCGTGCGGGTAGTCGGCGGCGCCGCGGGCCTGCCGCCAGCGGCGGATGGAGGCGACCGCGAACGCGGCGGTGTCGTGGTCGACGCCGACATTGACCCAACCTGCGTCGGTGGTCAAGTCGTAGACGCCGTACGGGATGGCCCGGTCCGCATTCGGTCCGGTGAAGAAGCTGTGATCGACCACCCGCACCGGATCGCCGTGCGGCCGCCACTCGCGCCCCGGGGTGGGCAGCTGGCCGAGTTGTTCCTTCTTCTTCGAATCGACGCTGATCACCGGCTCGCCCGCGTCCTGGTGCGCCTTGACCTGCTCGTTGATGTAGCGGAACTGCACGTCCCGGTCCGGGTGCTGCTCGCCTTCCAACGTCTTGGCGTTGGCCTGCAAACTGAATCCGTTGTCCCGCAACAACCGTCCCACCGTCGGTGCGGACACCGGATGGCCCTGCCGGGTCAGCTCCTCGGCCAGGTGTCGCAGCGACTTGGTCGTCCACCGCAACGGAGACTCCGGATCCCCACGCTCATCCGGCTCGACCAGCGCCAACAACGCAGGCACCAGCTGCGGATTCAGCGCGTCCGCACCCTTGCGGCCCCCACCCGGACGGCGGACCCGACCCGTCGGCGCCGGCTGCTCGCCGGCCTCCAACTCGAACACGCCCCTGCGAACCGTGGTCTCGCTGACACCGACCGCCCGGGCCACCGCCCGCACCCCGCCATGCCCCAGCGACCGGGCCTCCGCCGCCAACGCCAAACGCCGCTGCCGCTCGTTCAGGTGCGGCAACAAGACCTCGAACCGCTCCCGCAACCGGTCCTCGACCTCGCTCACAACCGCCCTACCGCACCGACCTGACTCAAACTGCAAAACACCATGTTATTACCTTACAGTCACATTATTCGACGAATCTCATGTCCCAGACCCCGAAGAACTCGTGGCCCTGGGTGCGTGCGCTCCTGCACTCCGTTTACGACCAACCAGACGCCGATTCTGTTCATGCTCAATATGATCGGGTGATTGATGCATTGTCGGAGAAGCTCCCGAGGGTCGCCGATCACCTCGATGCAGCCCGGGTGGATCTGCTCGCGTTCACCGCGTTTCCCAAGCAGATCTGGCGTCAGATCTGGTCCAACAATCCCGAGGAGATTAACCGGCCTTCGCGTGTGGGTCAATCGCAGACTGGCGATCTGGAGTCAGCGGTCGAGCCGGTGGAGGTGATCGGTCAGGGCGTCTGCAACGCGGTGGTGGCGAGCAGCTTCGTCGGGCCAGCCGCGGTCGCAGGCATCGGCTTCGAGGGCCTGGACGTCGGTGCGTTGCGCCTCGAGCGCGTCGTGGAACTCGGGTCCGGTGACGAAGTTGTCGCAGGTCTCGCAGATGTTGGCATAGGGACAGGCTCCGGCCGCCTCGTGCCGAGAACAGTAGCCGTGGGCGAGGCGGGTTTTGAGCATCTCGCTGCCGAGCCAGCTGACGGTGTCGGGAACGATCGGCTTGCCGACCGGGGTAAGGGTGAACCGGCGGCGCATCTTGCCCATGGCCTGGTCGTAGGCGTCGCGCAACGTCGGCGATGCCAGGGTGGCGTAACGGAGAGTCATCTGAGGAGTGACGTGCCCGAGCAGCGCCATCAACGCCTGCAGGCTCATACCGGCATTGGCGAGCTCGGTCGCCCAGGTATGCCGCAGCTGATGTGGGGTGACGATCAGCGGCTTGCCGCCGGCGCCGCGCAGCCCGGACCGTTCGACGGCGGTGAGCAGCCCGTTGCGCAGCCGGGTCTGGCCGAGGCGGCGGCCGTGCGCGACGAACAGGAAATCGGTCAAAGCTCCTGTTCGCGGATGTGGCAGCGGCCGGCAGACGCCGCGCCCGCTGGTCCACTCGTCCAACGCCGAGACCGTGGCCGCCGAGAGCGGCACCATGCGCTCGGTGGCGAGTTTGCCCAGCGGCACCTTCAGCCAGGTCCCGGCCGGGCCGTAGTCCATCACGCTGCCGAGCTCGAGATCGAGCAGTTCCCCGACCCGCAACCCCGCCCCGCGGAGCGCCGTCAACCCGATGCGGGCGAACGAATCCTCCAACCCGGCAACAGCGTTCATCACCACGCCGTCGACGTCGGGTGCCAGTGCGCGGGGCAACGGCTGGTCGAGCTTGGGGACGTCGGCGGCGAAGACCAGCCGGCGCGGCGGCGCCTGCTCCCAGCCCCATTCGGTGAGATCGTCGAGTAAGTTGCGCAGGCTCAGCACCGTCGATTGGATCACGGCCCTCGAGATGGTGCGACCGGCGCCGGCGGCGGTGCGTTGCCCGCGCCAGGTGCGGGTGCGGTTCCAGACGAGGAAGCCCTCGATGTGACTGCGGTCCAGCTCGCGCAGACAGGTCAGGTCGCGGTGGTGTGTGGTGAGGTAGTCCGCGAACGGCAGCAGGTCGTTGATCAGTGATTCGACGGATTTCGGGCGAAGCACGGCGGCTCGGACGGTCACATAGCGCAACAACGTCTCGCGGATCGCGTCTGCCATCGGCAGCGTCGGCGAACCGTTGGGCGTAGCTGCGGGCCCAGACGCGGCGCCGTGGTGGAATATCGACGATGCGGGCCTCGAACAGCACCTGCCGCAGACCCGCGATCCGATTGCGGTAGGCCCGCCGTGACGACGGCGGAATAGCTTGTGTTGCAGCCAATGCGGCATCGAAATCGTCGACGGTGTCGTTGGTGATGCCGCTGACGAGTCCGCCATGCCAGGCGAGCAGCACCGCCAGGCACTCGCCGAGGACGGTCTCGACCCACGACGGTGCCCAGCCCAAGGCCAGTCCGGCGGTCCGGGCCGCGGCGAACCCGTCCGGGTCGCGGGCCTCGATGGCACTCCCGAGTCCGGTGAGGTTCTTGACGGCGGCGAACTCGAGGTCCAGTCGCAGCTCGTCTCGACCGATGACGTGACACAACAGGGGCCACGCCCCGGTGCTGCGGAGTTCGGTAAGCCGGTCCGAGGCAGGCCGGGCCATCCATTCCCGCAGATCCGGGTGCTCGACCAGGAATGCGGTTGCGATGCGGGTGCGGCCGCGGACGGCTCTTCCGCCCAGCCCGAGGGTGGCGACGTGGTCGAGATAGCCGGCCAGCACCGTATCCGGGTCGAATACGGTCGGCCATGCCGTGGTCATCGCCGTGCCCCGGCGAGACTGGCTCGGGCGGCGCCGTATTCGGCGGCGAGCTGCTCGATCGACAGGTGCACGTACTCGGCGGTGGTCTCCGGGGACGCGTGCCCCATCAGCTCCCGCAGCACCATCAGATCGATTCCCGCGGAGGCGAGTTCGGTGCCGTAGGTGTGTCGCAGCCGGTGCGGACGCACCCGACCCGCGCCGGACAGGTTCCGGTGCCGCCGGAACAATGATCGCAGCCCGGCCTCGGTCACCGGCGCCCCCACGGTGGGGCCCCGCAGCACGACGAAGCACTCCGGTGTGACCACCCCGGGTGGCCGCTCGAGGCGCAGATAGGCCGATAGTTCGGTGAAGAACACCGCATCGACCGGTACCACACGCTCCTTCGAACCCTTGCCGAGCACCCGCAGACGGCGTCGACCGAAATCCACCTCCGCCAACCGGAGCGACCGCACCTCGGCGCTTCGCAGACCCCCGAGCAGCATCGCCCACACCATCGCCCGGTCCCGATGGGTGCGCAGCGACGAGACGAACACGTCCACCGCGTCGGCGTCGAGGGATTCGGGCAGCAACCGCGGCTGGCGCACCAGCCGGCCTCCGGCCCGGGGCCGGCCGGGCCCGAGATGCCCGAGCAAACCCCGCCCCGACGGACGTAACCCTTGACCCCGCCGGGGTGAGGGCACCGGATTGTCGGCGCGCACCCCGGTCATCACCAGGTACTCGAACAACGCCCGCACCGCCGCGACCCGCCGGTTGATCGTCGACGCCGCCGCCGTGCGCTGCCGGCCGTTCCTCGTCGTTGCGCCGGGTCGGGGATCACGGCGCACGCCCTGCCAGTCGATCCACTCGAACACGGTCACCGGCGTCACCGCCGCCAATCCGAGATCGCGGGCGATCAGGAACCGCGCCAGGTTCAGCACATCGAACGCATACGCCCGCACCGTCGCCACGCTGTACGCGCGCCCGGCCAGATGTTTGAGGAACGCGTTCGCCGCCGCGCAACCCTCCCACTCGCCGACCACCACATAACCGTCGTCCACCGCGTGCACCCGAACGGCCATCGCCTGCTCCTCTCCGATCGAGCCGCCACCGTCAGCATGCGCCCCATCCGGCCATCGGCCCCGGACCTCAGGCCGCGGACAGAATCGTGTCGCCCGAGAGCCGGTTAACCGATCGCGGATTGTTGCTCCAGATCTGTTTCCAGATCTGCTTGGGAAACGCGGTGAACGCGAGCAGATCCACCCGGGCTGCATCGAGGTGGTCGGCGACCTTCGGCAACTTCTCCGACAGTGCGCCGATGATTCGATCATATTGGGCATGAACAGAATCCGCGTCGGGTTGGTCGTAGACCGAGTGCAACAGCGTCTTCACCCAAGGCCACGAGTTCTTCGGGGTCTGGGACATGAGATTCGTCGAGTAATGTGACTGTAAGGTAATAACATGGTGTTTTGCAGTTTGAGTCAGGTCGGTGCGGTAGGGCGGTTGTGAGCGAGGTCGAGGACCGGTTGCGGGAGCGGTTCGAGGTCTTGTTGCCGCACCTGAACGAGCGGCAGCGGCGTTTGGCGTTGGCGGCGGAGGCCCGGTCGCTGGGGCATGGCGGGGTGCGGGCGGTGGCCCGGGCGGTCGGTGTCAGCGAGACCACGGTTCGCAGGGGCGTGTTCGAGTTGGAGGCCGGCGAGCAGCCGGCGCCGACGGGTCGGGTCCGCCGTCCGGGTGGGGGCCGCAAGGGTGCGGACGCGCTGAATCCGCAGCTGGTGCCTGCGTTGTTGGCGCTGGTCGAGCCGGATGAGCGTGGGGATCCGGAGTCTCCGTTGCGGTGGACGACCAAGTCGCTGCGACACCTGGCCGAGGAGCTGACCCGGCAGGGCCATCCGGTGTCCGCACCGACGGTGGGACGGTTGTTGCGGGACAACGGATTCAGTTTGCAGGCCAACGCCAAGACGTTGGAAGGCGAGCAGCACCCGGACCGGGACGTGCAGTTCCGCTACATCAACGAGCAGGTCAAGGCGCACCAGGACGCGGGCGAGCCGGTGATCAGCGTCGATTCGAAGAAGAAGGAACAACTCGGCCAGCTGCCCACCCCGGGGCGCGAGTGGCGGCCGCACGGCGATCCGGTGCGGGTGGTCGATCACAGCTTCTTCACCGGACCGAATGCGGACCGGGCCATCCCGTACGGCGTCTACGACTTGACCACCGACGCAGGTTGGGTCAATGTCGGCGTCGACCACGACACCGCCGCGTTCGCGGTCGCCTCCATCCGCCGCTGGCGGCAGGCCCGCGGCGCCGCCGACTACCCGCACGCGCGCCGGCTGCTGATCACCGCCGACGCCGGTGGCTCCAACAGCTACCGGTACCGGTTGTGGAAGGCGGAATTGGCTGCGCTGGCAACCGAGACCGGGTTGGCGATTACGGTCTGCCACTTCCCGCCGGCACCTCGAAGTGGAACAAGATCGAGCACCGGCTGTTCTCCCAGATCACCATGAACTGGCGGGGGCGGCCGCTGACCAGCCACGAGGTCGTGGTCAAGACCATCGCCTCCACCCGCACCCGCACCGGGCTGCGCGTGGACGCCGAGCTGGACACCGGCGACTACCCGATCGGGATCTCGGTTGGTCGAGAGGAGTTGCGCGCGTTGCCCATCCGCCCGCACGCCCAGTGCGGAACGTGGAACTACACCATCGAACCCACTCACGCCGACGCCGCTCCGGTTCCCAACCGGGACCGGGAAGGCGAGCGTGCCGCGGCCGTCGCGATGCTCGCCGACTCGCGCCTGACTGGCATGACGGGCGACGAGCTGGAGGAACTCACCGCACGGCTGGCACCGGCTCAGGCCGCCCGCGCCGAGCAACGCCGCTGGCACCAACGCGGCGGCCGGCGCCGCAATGCCCCGGGTGCCGGCGGGCGACGCCTGCTGTCGGACGCCGCGGCCCTGCTGATCACCGTCGTGTATCTGCGGCAGGTCTGCCCTCAGCGGGTGCTGTCGGATCTGCTCGGGGTGAATCCGAACTCCATCGGCGAAATCATCGCCGAAACGCGGATGCTGCTCGACGAACACGGCCATCACGTCACCCCGACCATCGGGCTGCGCTTCAGCACCGCCGCAGACCTCGCGGGATTTCTCCGTGACGGCACGGCACCCGACCCGACACCGAATCGGCCGCTCCCCGAGGCACTGTCGCATCCGGCACTGACCGGCATGAGTCGCCGGCAACTGGGCGACCTCGTCGAACGCCTCGCCGTCCGGCAAGCCGCCATGGTCGAACGACGCCGCTACGCCCAACGCGGCGGCGAACGCATGCCCGGGGGCCGCGGCGGAATCTTCCTCCAGAAGATCACCGATGCCGAACGCGTCCTGGCCACCGTTCTGCATATGCGCCAGCTCTGCAACCGCGCCGTCCTGGCCGAACTGTTCCAGGTCAGCCCACGCACCATCGGCAATGCCCTGCTCGACGTGCGGCCACTGCTCGAACAGGACGGCTACACCCCGGCACCGGCAACCATCCGCTACCGCACCGCCGCCGCCCTCCTCGCTGCCATACCACCACGAGAGGGCGACACACCCGAATCGACACATTAATTCCTTACAGTCACAATGCGTTCGGCACCGTTGCCATGCCGCTCCCGGCAAGGTAGCGCCGATCGCAGACACGAGACCGGCGTGCGCGTCGGAGGTCACCAACCGCACCCCGGACAAACCGCGCGCGACCAGCGACCGGAAGAACGCCAACCACCCGGCACCATCCTCGCTGGAGGTCACATCCAGGCCCAGGATCTCCCGGTAGCCCTCGGCGTTGACGCCGACCGCCACGAGGGCGTGCACGTTGACCACCCGCCCGTTCTCCCGGACCTTCAACACGAGGGCGTCGGCGGCGACGAACGTGTACGGCCCGGCGTCCAAGGGTCGGCTGCGGAACGCCTCCACCTGGGCGTCGAGGTCCTTGGCCATGACGGACACCTGCGACTTCGAAAGCGAGGTGATTCCGAGGGAATCGACGAGTTTCTCCATCCGGCGGGTGGAGACTCCGAGCAGGTAGCAGGTGGCCACCACCGAGGTCAGCGCCCGCTCGGCACGCTTGCGGCGCTGCAGCAACTAGTCCGGGAAATACGAACCCTGACGCAGCTTCGGGATGGCGACGTCGAGAGTGCCGGCGCGGGTATCGAAGTCGCGGTGTCGGTACCCGTTGCGGCTGTTGGTGCGGTCCTCGGAGCGTTCGCCGAAGCCGGCACCGCACAGGGTGTCAGCCTCGGCGCCCATGAGCGCGTCGATGAACGTGGACAGCAAACTCCGCAGCAGATCGGGGCTGGCGTCGGCGAGCTGATCGCTCAGGAACTGGTGCAGGTCGATATCGTGGGCAGTGGCCATCGCGTGGTCCTTCATCGAGTGACTTTGGTCGGTCTCTCGAAGAGTCACGCGATGGCCGCCTTCATAGGGCTACGACACGCCGGTCAGGTTCGGATCCGGCTCGTACACCACTCTGCTGGACGCAACCCCCTGCGAACACCACCACGGATGTGAATCTGGGGGTGGATCGGCTCTCTTAGTTCGCACAGGAGCATATCGAGACATTCCGACCAAATCGGCCACTTGATCATCGGGCCGGCGTGGGCCGTTCATATTTGCCCGCAGCACTGAGGACGAACGACCTTGATGCCGGGCGAGGATCCGCCGCATGCTGAGAGCCCGGGTCGACGAGGGGTGAAGAAGTGTGGTTCAGGTTGTGGGCGCCTCCCGGTGTTCTGGTCGGGGAGCAACTTTGTGTGGTGGCCTGTGCCGGCGCCCGGGTTCGGGGGGCGTATGGAGCTCCGCAGTGACACCGGGTCGGTGGCGTGGCGCACGGTCGCCGACGTCCAGGCCACCGGCCCCACCCCACTGCGAGCGGCGCTGTGATGAACACCGACAGCTGGACCGAACGATGGCCAGAACCATTCAAGGTCGCGGTCGGTCTGCTTTGATATTCCGATGGCCGTTCACACATACACCGGCGCGGGGTCCACCGTCTCGTTCGATGACGTCTCGGGGACTGTCACGTTTGAGCACACACACTGGCGGCAGCCACGCAATAAGCGGGCGGCGTCTCCGTGGACCGTTCCGGTAGGCGCGATCGAAGGCATTTCCTGGCGTGAGGCCACTGCGTCCAAGCCTGCCCAGATGAGGTTGCGCCTCCGCGGACGCGTAGGGCACAGCAAGGACGGCCGAGCTGACTTCAACTACATCACCGGCAAAGATGAGATTGGGGTCTTGGTTACAGCGATCAACGCCGCTGTCCAAATCGCTGAGCCAGTACTCGGATTCGGGGACGAGCTGACCCCGCGACAGGCACCCGCGCCGCCGGCGGTGTCAGTCAACGTCCCTGTCGCTGGCGGCCCGCCGGCGCCCGACAAGGAGGAGTTCGGCGGATTCAAACTGAACGGAAAGATCCTTACCTACAAAGGCGTGCGATATGGCGTCGCCGGTATGAAGGCGACGGTAGACATCGGGGGGACCCAGCGACGCACGACCCTCACACGCGTTGTCGTCGGGACCGCAATCGACCCCGGTAAAGGGACGCTCATCGGGGCGATGGCGAAGAAGCAGACGAGCTATGTCTACCTGACGGTCGAGTTCCCGAATGGAACGGAGATCATGGTCGAAGCGCCCGGCAACTATGAGTTGTTCGCTCGCAGTTTCGCATCGGCGCTCAACTCTGCCAGCCGCTCGGCGTCGCGCTCGGGCTAGGATGCTGATCGGATAAGGATCCGTGTCCGAGCTTGCGACGCTGCGAGCGGAAGCCACATCATGGAGCCAAGGTCGGGCAGTAGGCCGATCATTGCGCGCTCCTTAGAACGGATTCCACCAGTTGGCGATTTGGGTAAGGATGGGGAACCAGAAGGCCGATTCCCCTTCCGAAAACCAGCCGGGGAGGTCAGGCAGATTGCCGATCATCTCGACTCCTCAGAACTGATTCCACCAGGTAGCGAATGCGATCCATGCGGAGCCCGGAAATAGATAGGGCGCCGAGAAGATGTCGACGGGCAGGTCGGGCAGAAATCCAATCATCAGTTCATCGCCTGCCACCACTCGACGATCGGCCACCAGACCGGCATGGTCACGGTTGCGAACCACACGTAGAAGTCACCGATTGGGCCATACATTCCGGGTGACATGGCTAGAACTGATTCCACCAGTTGGCGAAGTTGACGTACCAAACACCCGGTGGCCAGATCGGGTCGCCGAACACTGGGATGTCAAACACGATGCCGATCATGACTGTCTCCTGGTCCTCCCGACCTGCCTGACGTATCGCTGACCTGGCAAAGCCCGTTACCCAGACAGGGCCCACGCCACCCTAATCGGAGGACGGCCCAGGACGCATCACCTGCGTACTCGCCGCCGACGTCCTGTCGGAGAAGGCAGCCTAGAGCCGCCTCCGCTCATCTTGCCGTCAGTCGTTGACCTTGAGCCGTGACGCGTAGGCAAGTGCGTCCTGGAACGCGTCGTCCGCCGCATCCAGGGCGCGATCGACGCCGCCCAGGCGCAGCAGCACCGCATCGAGCGCCTCTGTAGCAACGCAGGCCATGCGAATAACCAACTTACTACTGGTAACCCCGCGTATTCGGTCCGTGCGTATGTGGACTCCGAATGATGACGGTCGTTAGGCGTGAGTTTCATCTGTCAACGGTCGCTCGGCGGCGCAGGACATTCTGTGTGCGCTCGGACACCTCCTGGAACGGTGCCAGCTCGTCCATATCCGCGTCATTCATGATGGACTCCACACCAGTGGTAGCCAGGTATCGGACGCCTCCACGGTTCACGTACGGATACCAGCACGGACCGGTACTTCGATACACCACACCCTCCGGAACTTTCCTCCAGCTGTTCCAGGTGCCCTGATTTGCGTCAGTCATTTTGTTCCTTTCATCTGTGGTCCCGCGGCGTATCCGGCCCAAGGTTGCGCCACTTCAGCGGCGTGGCGATGTGCGATCTGCTGGCTGTAGCCGAGCATGTCCGCCACGACCGGAGCAGGCACCTCCGACACCAATGTTCGGATCGCTGTGGTGCGAGTACCGAGGAGATCGATACCGAGGGTGCGCAACCGGTTCATGATCGTGTTCGGGTGCAGGTGACGGCCGGGCGTGCGGCCGGGGAAGAGCCACTCCGAGTCACCATCTCGGACCGCATGCAGGTTGGGGCGTTGTGCGAGGTGTTCGGTGAGCATGCCCGCGAACGGCGTCGGAATGGGCGCAGGATGGGTGCCGAGGGAAAGATATGGACCGTCTGACGCCAGGAGGACGTCGGACGTGCGATGGGATGCGATCCTCGCGATCGTTGAGCGTAGAGGAGCAGCAGTGTGCCGGCGATCCGATAGGGCAGGGATTCGCTGTTACCGGTCAGCAGTTCACGCAGCCAGGCGATCCGTTGGTCCTGGGTGATGGTGGGGGAGGAGCGGGCGCTGCGGTGGTTGATCAGGATGCCGGTGTTGACCCGCGCCCGTCGAGACCAGACGAAGAACGTTCGGATGCCGTGGCGGGTGGTTGGTCCAGCGGTAAGCCATTCATCGACGTCGCGTTGGTTGCATGTCGAGGCGACACGGCCGTGTGCTTCGAGGAGCCAGTCCAAGAACTTGATCGTCTCGGCAATCTCCTGCTTGGCCGCGTGGACCGGACCGCGCGTCGAGGTTCCGGTGGCGGAGATAACGCGGATCCGCCGAAGGTGGTGCCATGTAGCGAACTGTTCGACGGGTTGCCGGACGGCCGCGTCGCCGATGGCATCGAGCTTGACCCGCAGCCAGTGTTCGAAGCGGGCGAGATAGGCGTCGCGTTGGGGTAGGAGACCCTGATGCTCGAGCAGACCCCGGAGGTGGGACGCTCGATGGCCGTGTCCGAGCTCGTCGATCCCTTCGTGACTCATTGAGATCTCGCCAACCGCCAGCTTGCGCAACATCTCTCGTAGAGCGCTGCGACCATCTGCAGCGAAACACGTTCGGGGCGCTGGGTGACCAACCGGTAGACCTGGGGGCGGGAGAGGTCGATTCCACGTTCATGCAGTAGGGGAATCAGGTCGGTGCTGTTGTGCTGCCCGCGCGCGGCCATGAGTTCTGCCAGCCGCCAGGTGTAGTCGACGGTGCGTTTCACGACATTCTTCCTTCGTCGGAGAGTGCGGCATCCATCGCGGCGTCGAGGGCACGACGCAACGTGCGGATCCGGAAGTCACTGGACACGCAGGTGTAGAGGGCGGTGCTGCTGGCGTGGTCGTGACCCATCTGCTGTTGCACGAACAGAGCGTCCCAGCCGTCCTCGATGAGGTGGGTGGCGTAGGAACGACGCAGCGAGTGCAAGTCGAGCCCGGGCTCGAGGTTCAGTTCAATGCAATTCTCTGCACTTGTCAACAAGTTCGGGATTCGTTGGCAAAGCGCATGGATCGCAGCAAGTTTAGCTGCGAGTCGCGTGATTACACCGAGTGTGAGACAGACCCGGTAGAAACTGTCGAGCGCAAAATCGGTGAAGACGAGACCACCCGCGAAGCCCAGGGGCGTTCGCTCCCGAGGAGCGGCCGGACACTCCATCGGTGCGTCCGCACGTAGAAGTGTCCAGATATGCCAGAGTGTGTGGGGTGAATCGCGAGCATCGACATGACTATTCTCTTCGCTTCGAGTGGGGATTGTCTGAGGCCACCGCAGTGGCGTCCGACGCCGACGTCGCGGTTATCGTCGATGTTCTGTCCTTCACCACCACCCTGTCAGTCGCGATCGATGCTGGTATCGAGGTGCTTCCCTATCGATGGCGGGACGCTTCTGCGGTGCAATATGCCGCAGCCCAAGATGCTGTGCTGGCTGTTGGTAGGAGTGTTGCAACGCCGGGTTCGATCAGTCTGTCGCCGGGCACGATTCGTTCGGCGCAGGGGGTGGATCGACTCGTCCTTCCGTCCCCGGACGGTTCATCGATAGCGTACGAGCTGAACTCCTCCGTGGGGGTATGTATCGGAGCTTCGCTACGCCCGTGCGGTCGCGAGATGGATCTCCGAAAACTACACGAAGGAAACGGTCGTGGCGGTGATTGCAGCCGGTGAGAAGTGGCCGGATGACACCTTGCGGCCGGCGGTGGAAGACCACTGGGGCTGCCGCATCGGTGCACGCCGCAGCCGGGGCGACGGGTCTATCGGGCTCAGCTGTTGCATCCGTCGGCGATCGGGTGCGGCCGGGACCGGATTGACCAGTGGGCCGCGGCCGAACATGCGGTGGAACTCGTAGAACGAGTACACCACGGTCAACGCATGGTTGATCGTCGACGGCGCGTACCCCGCAGGTAGGACCGGTTTCCCGGTCTTGAGATTCACTGACCCCGGCTGCGACACCGACAGACTTGAGCGCCGGTGCTGCGGGTTGACCGCTGATCGCAGCCACCCCACCATCACCTCGACGTCCTCGCGAGTCGCGCGATCCCACCGCAGCCCGAGCACTGTCAGGACCTTCCACCACCGCAGCAGATCGTGGGCATAAGACCGCACCGTCAACGCACTGACGTCGGAGATGACCAGACCCGACAAATACACCGAGACGGGCTCGACCTCCACCCCGTCGACCACCACCACGTACGGCACCACAGCCGGAGGCGCCGCGCGCTGCACGCTCCCCACCGCCGGCAACTCGATGCGTCTTCGCGAACCGCTCGCCGCAGCTCGTCCATCTACCCACCCCCGTAGCATCCGCCCGTAGGCTACCTATCCTTCGAGACCTTCTAAGTGCAGTTAACAGGTCCCGCGGCGAATGGCTCGCATCGTGCACCTTCACCATCCCCACCGGCAACAAGTTGGGAAGTCTCGAGGTCACCCACTGGTGCCCCGCAGCGGCCGTCACCGCCGCCGACCAGGACTGACCCATCCAATGCGTTCCTACCGCCCGGCGGTGGACATTGCGTGAGGTACCCGTGACCCGATCTGCTGCACTCGGACAGTGAGACGCCGACGCCCTGTTCCTCATCGCGGCCACCCACGGACTGTAGGGAATGAATGACCCCCACCACCACTCACCGAACCTCGAGTGCGAACCCAGATATGCCGCGCTGGTCGAAACAACCGCGGCAGGGGGTTGGCCACTCGGACGAAATCAACCGCCTCCTGGCTCGACTCGACATCGACGACAGCGCAGCCAAATATGGCAGGAACGATCCACTCGATCCTCCCGAATGGCGTTCGTCGCGCTCGACATCGAGTCCACAGCCACGCGGAGGCGCAGTCGGGCGTGACTTGGGGCGCGAGATGCCTGCCATCTCCTCGTCCGGGAGATCGGGCAACCTCGGGAAGCGTGCTGTCCCGGATCCGCCTGACCCCGAGACGTAATCGCTCCGGGCAGTCATTAGACTGACGGGCGTTCTGGTGAACATCCCCCCAACTTGTTTCCAGAACACCCCCTGTGGCCCGGCATCACCCCCCGATGCCGGGCCACACCCCTGCGGTAGCGACGACGAAACATCGGCCCCACGAGCGGGATCCGGTCGTATAGAGCGATACCGGACCCCCGAACGCGTGCGTGGGCATTACGGCATGCCGTTGTAGGGTCATTCCGAGGAAAGTCCCGCACCGCCTGGCGCAGTATCGCGGCCGGTCCGCCGGGTCGACCGCCGGGCCGCAACCGAACTACCACCGCATCGTCGACAGGCGATGAACAGGAAGGGCTCTCGCTATATGGCCAACCCACATCGACTGACCACCGATCAGGTCATCGACCTGATCAAGAAGGAAACCGGTACCGAGCTGTCGGTCTCTACGTTCCGCGGGTACGTCTCCCGCGGGCAAGCGCCGGCGCCGGTGGAGAAGATCGGCCGCACTCCGCTGTGGAAGCGCTCGGAAATCGTCGAGTGGGCGAACAACAGGCCGGGCCAGGGCGCGCGCACCGACATCCGCAAACCGCGCCGACGCCGCGCCGAGTGAGCACCTTCCTTCTTGCGACGCCGAAGGCCTGGACTCCCGTCCGCCGAAGTTCGCCCCCTGAAGGCCGGGCCGCACCACGCCAGCTGAACTACTGCTCGGGGGGAGTGGTGGTGCGTACAGGCGGCACGCACCTGCCTTATGGGCATCCCGCCTGACGAATTCCGTTGATGCCGCAC